>JBFWSB010000170.1:0-9327 GCA_050248595.1 Kapaibacterium sp. (SeqCode) | reverse complement strand
GGATTACCGCAGGATTTTATCCGCGCAAATCCCTCCACTCCGTGTCATCTGTGTACAATTCCCCCCACGAATGATAACGCTAAGAAAAACGCAAACATCGTCACGATACTCGAGCAGAACGCACGACAGTTCCCCGAGAAGATTGCAATGATTGAAGGGGAAATGTCAGTCACCTACCGCGAATTCCTCACAAACATTCAGCGCCGGGCTGCCTGGTTTTCGGAGCGAGGAATTGTTAGAGGAGATGGTGTGTTGATTGTCGTCCCGATGTCGATCACCCTCTACGAAATCTTGATTGCCCTCTTCTGGATCGGCGCAGTTGCGGTCTTCCTCGACGCTTGGTCGAATCGGTCACGACTGGAGCTTGCGCGGAACGCATTTCCGATAAAGGGATTCATCGGCGTTGGCAGAGCACACCTGCTTCGGCTGATCTCCCCAGCTCTTCGGTCAATCCCACTCAAGTTTTGGGTCGATACTCCAGGTCGATGGAACGAGAGTTTAGGGACTCCAGTTCAAGTAATGCCGGACGATCCAGCCTTGATAACGTTCACCACAGGAAGCACTGGCAAACCGAAGGGGGCAAACCGAACGCACGGCTTTTTGCTGGCACAACACCAGGCAATTCTCAACCACTTCGCTCCGCAGGTTGACGACATTGACATGCCAACTCTCCCAATCTTCCCGCTAAGCAACATTGCTCTCGGCTCCACGACATTTCTCCCCCCGGTAAATTTCCGGGACATCACGAACTTCAAACCAGACGTTCTCCTCCGCGAAGCAACGCGACGGCATATCACCACAACGGCAGGCTCCCCCGCCTTCTTCTTGAGGCTGGCAACCTACCTTATCGAAAGAGACCAGACATTCTCACATCTGCGCGAAATTCTGGTTGGAGGTGCTCCAGTATTTCCGCGAACTGCGCGCACGTTGCGTCGTGCCTTCCCTGATACCGAGATCACCATTGTCTACGGCTCTACCGAGGCAGAGCCGATCAGCATGATTTCCGTTGACAGTCTACTCACCCAAGCGAAGAGTCGGCACGATGCCTTACCAGTTGGAAAACCTGTTGAGTCAATTGAAATTATAATCGCCTCGATTGATGAGAGCAATCTATCCCCACTACCCACTGGAGAGGTTGGCGAGATATGCGTCTCCGGTAAACACGTGCTTCAAGAGTATATCGGAGATCCATCTGAGTGGAGCGATAAAATGGTGGTGGTAGAAGGGAAACGCTGGTTGCGAACTGGAGATGCTGGCTGCGTAGATCACGAAGGTTCGCTCTATCTTTTAGGCCGCGTCGGTAAGAGCTGGATTAGAAGTGGAGAACGGCACTTCGTGATGCCGGTAGAACTTGCACTTGATGAAATTCCAGGAGTTGCAATCGGCACAATCCTCGAAGTTGAGGGAGAGACGATTCTTCTGATTGAACGAGAGAACAACATGGTGACAACTGAAGTGAAGATCAGAGAAGCAGTGAGAGACCGAGAGATCAGTTTCGACAGAATAGAGTTCATTCAACGCATCCCTCGCGATCCGAGACATGCCTCAAAAATTGACTATGAGAAGTTGAGAGAAGCGTTATCTATGTAGAGACGGTAGCTTCTATTCCCATCAATAGAATATCAATTGAAGAACGAGAGAGAAAAGCAAACGAAAATTATGTTAGCGTCAACTTGATTGACTAACGAATATCCAAATATCTTCCTATGGCAACATCAAGCGATACCGCGAAGCGGACAATTGGACGACTGTTGGAGAGTGGCTCGCTCAATCAACTTGTGGAGCGGATCAGACCAGTTATGCCGGAAGAGCGTCCCCTTCCACCTCCCCCACCCGATCCACGGAACTGGAGTAGAGAGTCTGCTGAAGGACGAAAAGCATTTGTTCGGAACGCCGTTGGAGACCAGCTCCCCTATTTGACCGGGAGTGAGGAGATCGATGATCCTTCTGAACTGAAGGGGAACATCGAGCAGTTCATCGGGATGACGCAGATTCCAACTGGGTTGATTGGTCCACTCCGCATCAACGGAACAATGGCACACGGAGACTTCTACGTTCCCCTCGCAACTACTGAGGGAGCATTGGTTGCCTCATATCACCGGGGAGCCTCCCTCATCTCCCGCTGTGGCGGAGCCACTACCGTCTGTCTAACAGAAGTTGTGCAACGTTCCCCTTGCTTCCGCTTCGAGAACTTCGCGCAAGCTGGCTCCTTTCTCATCTGGGTGATGACTCACCAAGAAGAGATTATCAAGATTGTCCCACAACACTCGAACCACGCGAAGCTGGAGGAAATCAAACCAAACGTTGACGGGAATCAGATTACCCTTCTGCTCGAGTTCTCTACTGGTGATGCTGCCGGGCAGAACATGGTGACGATCTGCACCGACGCAATCTGCACTTGGATTCTCGAAACATGTCCTGTCTCCCCCACCTTCTGGTTTGTTGAAGGGAATCTCTCTGGGGATAAGAAGGCAACGGCTCTTTCATTCCTCTCGGTTCGGGGCAAGAAGGTGACTTCGGAAGTTCTTGTGCCGCGAGAACTTGTAGAGCGCATTCTGCGAACATCTCCCGAGGCAATGTTCAACTATTGGAAGACCTCCATTCTCAACGGTGTGCAGAGTGGGTCGATTGGAGTGAACGGACACTTTGCAAATGGACTGGCAGCGATCTTCTTGGCATGTGGACAAGATGTTGCCTGCGTTGCGGAGGCTTCTGTTGGAACTACGAGATTCGACATCACAGAGTCTGGTGACCTTTACGCCTGTGTTACCTTGCCGAGCCTGATTGTTGGCACGGTCGGGGGTGGCACACGCCTTCCAACACAGCGCGAAGCTCTCCGCATCTTGGGATGTGAGGGGAATGGAACCGCCCGGAAGTTTGCTGAGATATGTGCAGCAACGGTTCTCTGCGGCGAGCTTTCGATTGTTGGGGCAATCGCTGCCGGCGACTTCGCAAAGGCGCACGCACTCTACGGTAGGAGGAAGAAGTCATCCGAATGAAGAACGAACGCTCATTTCTCTCCCGCTTCGCAGAGTATCAGAAAGAACGTTTTCCGTTGCTCGCGCATGGGCCGCTGATCTTGGTTTTTACCTTCTCGGCAATCTCCTACTCCCGCGTCTGTCGAGGAGCTGATGGATTCATCTCAGTTGCAGAGTTTGCTGTTGGAGGCTTGACTGCCATCAGCTTCTTCCTGTTGTTGAGACTCTTCGACGAATTCAAAGATGCTGAGGAAGATGCACGCTATCGCCCGTACCGTCCAGTTCCTCGCGGACTCGTAACGTTGAGAGAACTCCGAACGCTCGGCATCACTTTAACGCTCTTCTTCGTCGCAGCCAACGCTCTGCTGATGCCGCGAACGATCCCAGCCATCCTCCTCGTCCTCTTCTACATGGTGCTGATGTCGAAAGAGTTTTTCGTGCGCGACTGGCTAAAGCGGCATCCAGTTACCTACATGCTCTCCCACATGGTCATCATGCCGATGATCGACTTCTACACCACAGGTCTCGACTGGCTGAACGCCGGAGTCTCTCCACCACAAGGGCTGGAGTTTTTTCTGCTGGTCACCTTTCTCAATGGTGTAGTAATTGAGATGGGAAGAAAGATTCGCGCACCGAAAGATGAAGAAGAGGGTGTGGAGACATACTCGGCACTCTATGGATCAAAGCGTGCTGCCCTTATCTGGTTGTGCGTTGTCTTCGTGACGTGGGGGTCGGCAGTTCTCGCCTCGAACTATGCGGGATATGGAAATGCTGGCATCATTGCCCTCTCGGCGGTTCTCCTCCTCTGCTCAATTCCGGCTCTCCTCTTCGCAAACACCCTTTCTCCGAAATATGCAAAGCGGATCGAAACAGCCGCCGGAGTTTGGACAATTGGGATGTACCTAACGTTGGGAGGAGTTCCGATGATTACGCGGTGGATATCTTCTTGGTGAAGCTTTGGCACTCTTCGCGATATACTGCTGAGAAATCAGCTTGCGAGAGAAGGGGATTGATGGTTCGAGCATTGTTCTGTGGTACAAGGAATGATGTCTACTTTCTCCATGAGTACCAACAGTCTGCTACGCCGAACGCTATATTCTTATCGAGCCGCTCCCGGAGGGAGCACTCCTGCCTGGCCGTGGGGAAAGCCGAAGGCTGCACCCCACGGACAGATGTTCTTCTTTGATTTCTCCGCCCTGGAAGGGCGGCTGAACCGTAAGTGCCGACATCTCCGCTCGTTCATTCTGCCCCTTCGGGGCGTAAGAATTTCTTATTCCATTACTCGCTCCGGGGATTGGCATCCCCGGCCATGTATCGGTTGCCCCTTCGGGGCAGTTAGTGAGAGGAACTTGTTCTGCGCAAGATGTCTTGCTTTATTCTGTAGTGATAGTCTTGGGTAGGTAGAGCTACAACTTCGTCAAGTGAGGTTGGTGTAAGGATGTGATCCTGTCCAAATATGAAATGCTGCCATTGCCTGAGCTTTAAACATCTTCCCTCCGCCGATAACGCGAGCACCGGCGTCAGTAGCTCCACGCATCAGTTCTGTCTCTTCAGGGTAGTAGATCATTTCGTAGAGGAGTTCCACTCCCCGCAACTCCTCGGGTTCAAGAAGACCTCCCGGAACTCCGGGTAAGCCGACAGGTGTGGCGTGGACGACGAGATTGTGAGGAGTGAAGCTCGTTAACGAAGCAGCAAGGAGTCGCTCATCTCCCCAACGTGCGGCAACCTCAGCAGAGCGTTCTTCAAAACGTGAGTAGAGAGAGAGCCGTTGAAGTTGAGGGCTATCGAGAAGCACCTCAACCGCTACACGTGCGGCTCCTCCAGTTCCGAGCACCGCAGCAGTGAAAGGATTGTCGAGCAACGGTTCATCGAGTAACGACTTACGGAACCCATCTACGTCAGTGTTGAATCCGACAGCCTTGCCACCTTCAAAGAGTATCGTGTTAACTGAGCCAAGTCGCTTGCAGATATCGGATGTCTCATCCATCAGACTGAAGGCGAGTTCCTTGTATGGGGAGGTAACGTTTGCTCCACGGTAGCCCCCCTCCTTCATTCGCTGAATTGCTTCGGGCAGTTCTTCTGCTGTGGTTGGCATTAGTTCATAGTGGAAGGGAAGATCATGTTTCTCAAACAGCCGATTGTGGAAGTTGGGGGAACGGGAGTGGGCAATGTTCGAACCGAGCAGGACAATCCGTTCCATCTGCTACTCCTTCACGCCAATCAGCATCCCTCGCATGGTCAGCCCGTCATCCTCCCAAAAAGGATTCAGTCCAGCACTTTTGACGGCATCCATCAGTTCTTCTTTGGTTGCCAAGAACATCCGATGTGTTTCCATGAAATGCTCTGTCTTTTCGGGCGTTCCGACCAAGTGGTGCATGTCCATTACAGCCATTCGCCCCTCCACGGCACTTGTCACTATCCGAGCAATTTTCAACTCTGGTTCATCTATCGTCAACATGTGAACGGAGCCATCTCTCCACTTATCAGGAGAGAACCACGGCTCTACCAGCAACAGACCACCGGAAAGGAGGTGGCGAGCCATGTTCGCAATCGCTAAGTTCAGCTCTTCTACATTCTGCATATAGCCAATTGCACTGAAGAGACAGGTAACTACATCGAACTCTCTCCCCAAATCGAAGGTTCGCATATCCCCGAGATGGAATGGTAGTTCAGGAAATTTTTCTCGAACAATCTCCAAGAACTCCGGCTCCAGATCAACCCCCTCTATCTTGAAATCCTCGCGCAGATATTCGATATGATTTCCAGTTCCACATGCCACGTCCAATAACTGGTTTCCATTGGAACGGCAGTAGGTCTCAACCATCCCACGCAGAATTGCAGACTCTTTTTCGTAGTCCTTAAAAGAATAGATGTGGTCGTAATATTTAGCAGAAAGATGATACATACGTTCTTAAGATTGCGAACTTTGCTTTGGATCGCATCACCTACACTTTGCGCCTTTGCCTGAACATTAAGAGAGTGATGAATTGCACCCCGTTAATCCTGAACTCTCCCCTCACCTCTGGAGACCACAACAAAGTCATCCCTCTCCTTCTTCCCCTCACCACTTGCCGCGATTCCAACGATTGCCCCAACCAACAGCCAGGTAACGACGATAGAACTCATGCCACTGGAGACCAGGGGGAGTGTGATACCGGTCATCGGCATTACGTTCATTGTTCCGGCAACGTGAACAAATGTTTGTGAGGCAATCAACAGAACATATCCAGCAACCAGAAGGCCGGCAAAAGAACCTCGATCACGGTCGGCAGCGATTCGCAACCCAATAATGATTAGGGCGAGGAAGGCGAGCAGAATTAAGATTCCCCCTACCAGCCCCAACTCTTCGACAAATGCTGCGAAGATGAAATCCGATCCAGACTTTGGAATCAAGAAAGGACTTCCACCACCAAACCCTTGGCCGACAACTCCTCCGGCATCAAATGCGTAGAGCGCCTCTATTACTTGGCGCGAGTTGTCCCACCAGTTTGGATTGTCATGTCGGGCGAAGAGATCGGCCCAGAGCATGAAGCGTGAGCGTGGTGTCTCCAACATCTTTTGCACAACGGGAAGGAGTGAGGCAACCCAGGCAAGCAGACCGAACCCAACCAGAACAATTGAGGCTGTTGGCCAGAGAGCGCCTCGCGTCTTGAAGCGTTCGAGTCCAGCTAACGCCAGAACGGTCAAGGCGAGAACCAGAAAAATTAAGAGAACTGGCGAGGCGAACTGAATGGAACTTCCCAGCAACACGATTGAGGCAATCGTTAGGCCAGAACCAAAGAGCAAAACGTAGAGTGTGCTGCGAGTGAACCAAGCAAGCAACAGAATCTGTGCTAAACCAATGGCAAGGAATTGACCGAAGTCTCGCACTGCGACGAAAACCAACAAGGGCAAGGCAAGTAAGCCGAGGACGTAGAGCCAGAGTACGAGTGGGCGATCGGTCATCCGAGCTAATGATTCGCCGAGAAACACATTGCGATAGCGGAGCAGAAGTCCTGCCCAAGCAATTGGAATACTCAACTTGAGAAGTTCTTGAGGAGAGACACTTGAACCACGGATGCCACCAACCGATCCGAGGTAGAGGAAGGTGACAGCACAGAGTGCTAAGCTACCGTAGAGACCAACCGCTCGCCACTGTGAGGCAAGCGTTGCAGCAAAGCGGGAACGGGAGAAGAAGAAGATTCCCCCCAACGCCGCTAAGAGTGGAAGAATGCGGAAGATGATCGAATCGGTCGGAGCTGTGGAGCGCCCCTGAAGGAATGGCGACGTAGTGTCTGAAGCTCCATATTCTTTTTCAAGCGATCGAGCCAAGCGAACATCTATTCTCCCCTGATCGAAGTCACGGCGCAGACTTGCATTGTATCCATTCACCGTTCGCTTGATTTCCGCCGCTATCGAATCTTCTGGCTCACCCTGCATTCTGAACCGTACAGTATCGGCAACAAGCTCAATCTCTCTTCCGGCAAGTTGCCGTGGAGCGTCGTGTCCTAAACGGAACTGCATTGCCAGACCGAGACCGAAGAGGAGTGTCGCAATCAGGAGAAAAAGTTCTGCGCGGCGATCCCGCTGACTCATTAAGAATCGACCGAGGAGAAGAATCAGCGAGACTATTGCAACGTTGCGGAGCGGAACCACAATTGACGGAACTTGAACGAAACCTTCTCGCCCTGCAAACCAGACTGCGGCATTTGCCGTAGCTGTGATAAGCACCACGAGTAGTGCATTCAACGGATAGGAAATCGCACGCCGAGAATCACTCCCCTCCCTCGATGTCGTATCGGTAGCCTTCACTCAGCCTCACATCTATGGTTGTACAATTAGCTTCCCAAGCTGGCTATGTAATTCTGCACAGAATTTTGAGAGTATCTGTCCAGCCCTCTAATGCCTTATTCACTCTATAGCACTATAGAAAATCTACGGCAAGAAACGCACAAACATTTCAGCCGTTACCCTCTTACTCTCCAAACCCTGAGTTGGTGAAGATAAGGGTTGGCACTTCAAGATAGCGTGATCTTCTCCCAATTATATTCAACATCTCAGTGAATTGCTCTGCCGACTCGCTGATGCTGTAGAGAGTACGACTCAACGCTATGTCTACCTGACCGCTCGAGGTTTTGTACTCCGCATCAATCTCTCCAAATCGATTTTCATACGAGACGTTCTCCGGCACAACTGAAAGTTGCCACGATGCCGGATGGTTGATTGTGATATTCTTCACGACTCTCTCATCGTTGTACACCCGAATCGGGTTCACTCTCTTATCAGTATCAACTTTTGTTTTTCGATTTGAAGAGGGAGAGAGAAGTCCGGCAGTCTGCATAATCACTTCTTCCGGAGTGATTGTCACCAAGTTGTCGATCTCATATCGAAGCTTGATAATCAGTGGCTTGCGGTAATCCTCCCGATCTTCGATGTCGTAGCTTTTCAGGCTCACGTCCCCCTCTTCGTAGGTCAGCAACTCCTTCATTGCTTTCTCTACTTCTTCTTCTGATGCCTTATCTAACAGCCGCCGAACTGCGTAGGCAGCCGTTCCTCTCAGTTCTTTCTCTTCGGAGACAGAGATAAGGCCATCCTCATCAATCGTTAGGTTATAGGTTTCAGTGACGGTGTTTCGAGCAACGCTTCCGTTCGGTATTGTGATAAATCCGTTGAAGCCATCACCGTTGATACGGATTGCCCGCTGCCCTTGAATGTATTCTGGTATATGGTCGATTGGGAAGTTCTTGATGTAGGGGAAGAGGACATACTCCTGGCTGCCAATCTTGGTATGTATGGCCGGGGTTGTCAACGTTCCATAGGTGACAAAGTCTTGATCGAAATAGCCATCCTCGGCTGAGTGGATGAGAACAAAGTCTGCATCAATCCCAGCCTTCTCTAACATCAGTCTACCGAGACCGGTAATCAGAATCGGCTCTCCCTTCTTCTCCTTGATAACGTCGTTGAAGCTGAAGTCGGAGGGGACATCTTCGATCTCGATATTTTGTTGAAGCCATGAATTAATTGCGTCAACCTTCTCGAAGTCGCTCATATCATCGGTCACGATCTCTTCCAAGATATTCTTTACCCGATCTCGCCAGAACGACTCACGCTCCAAAGCGTAGCTTTTGAATCCGTCAGCGAAATCGTCCCACGATGGTAAGAACGTTGTCGTGTAGGCTCCAGTTACTGCAATGTCAAGATAGTCGGACATCTCCTTTTGGTAGGGAGAATATGGTTCATCAGCCAATGCTGGAACATTTTCTGCTTCGTAGGTGTAGGCCTTTACACCAATGATAGAATTATCTGGACTCACCTCTATCCGCTTGTCTGGGCCAAGCTTCTTCGTCTTGATTCTAAGAAATCGGGATAT
>JBFWSB010000169.1:0-9359 GCA_050248595.1 Kapaibacterium sp. (SeqCode) | reverse complement strand
TCAGCACAGCCGGCTCAGCCGCCCCTTCGGGGCGGAAGATTCACATAGCCAACACTTTCCGTGGGGTGCAGCCTTACGGCTTGCCCCACGGCCACACAGCATCGCTCCCTTCGGGAGCGGCTCGATAGATCCTTGCTTCTCGCGTGAACATCGTGATGTTCATGAACGATTGCCTGCAACACCAGTCTGCCATCAAAAGAAAGTCCTTTGCCCCGACTGCCCCGACAGGGGCTACCGCTGCGTGGCCGGGGACGAAGTCCCCGGAAGCCAAGCATTAGAATATCTCTCGCCCCGAAGGGGCAGAATGAACGAGAGTACACGTCAGCACATCCGGCTCAGCCGCCCCTTCGGGGCGGAAGATTCAAGTAGCGAACTCTCCCGTGGGGTGCAGCCTTACGGCTTGCCCCACGGCCACACAGCATCGCTCCCTTCGGGAGCGGCTCGATAGATCCTTGCTTCTCGTGTGAACATCGTGATGTTCATGAACGATTGCCTGCAACACCAGTGAAAGTCCTTTGCCCCGACTGCCCCGGAGGGGCTACCGCTGCGTGGCCGGGGGCCAAAGCCCCCGGAAAACGACTTACGGCCACTTGGTACTTGCTCGAATTGACGCATCAGAAGGGAACAATAGGGCTGCGGAGAAACAGTTCCGGCAATTGTTGGAGGAGGTCACAGATGAGGAGCAGGTGGCCGAAATCCACTATCGACTCTGGAAGCTTTCACCGGAACGGATGAGTGATCACCAAGAGAATGCAGAGCATCTCTTCAGTAATCTCTACGCTCAGAAGCCGAAGCTCGAGTATAGAAAGCGGAACACCTGATCAAGAAGATATTCCCAGAGATACGCGCGCTCTGTCCTCGATAACTATACAAGATCACCGCCGGCTTGGCAATTACCGCGTGCAGTTCAACGGCACTCTCAACCCGCGCTTTTTTCCCCTGGTCCCTCTCCAGACCCTCATTCGTTTCAGGATCAGTTTGTTGGGGTCGTGCATTCAATACCCGACAGCAAGACGGCGTTCCCCGTTGAGAAGAACGCCGTCATGAACATTCGAATGGTTGCGGTCGCTACCCTATCGAGCAAGCATAAATGAACGTCCCGCAACTCTCTTCCCCTCCTCGTTGCGGAGTTCACAGAAATACATTCCGCTCGACATGGAGGCTCCCGGCTCGAACAACAATCGCACGTTCCCCGCGCTTCGCTCGACGGGAACTGTCTGCACTATCTCTCCGAGAGGATTGCAAATCACGAGCTCCCAGGGTGCGTCGGACGATTTCTCGAATTCCATCGCAATCGTCCCTCCTTTCGCGGGATTCGGATAGAGGCGCACCGATGCGGTTTCTGCAACGCCATCTGCTACGCTGGATGTTGAAAGGTCATCGCGGAGGTAGATATCATAGCTGCCCAACGTTACAATGATCTTCATGACGTGGGAGGATATTCCGGGCGAAAAGAATGTGTACTCCTCACGCGTATCACTTCCTCCCTGTACGACGCCAAAGAGATCCAGCAGATCCGACGGAGCCGGTTGGTTGTTCAGAAAGAAACTGTCGACGTGCACCCGCACTTCCTTTCGCAGGAGGGCCTGAAACGACTGGCCACCGGGCAACACGAGCGTACCCGAACCCACAATCTCGTCTTCATACGAGTTGTACTGCCTTAAAACGAGCGAGGCCTCGTCAAGACCGAGCGGAGGGAGCGTAAGATAGGTGGTGAGGTTCGAGACCGTCGTTGTTGACCAGGTTGTTCCCATCGATGCAGGGAGTAGAAGATCATTGTATCCCACCGACAAAGGAACCGTCTGCTCGGGAACGCCGAGATAGCCGAGTCCCAGATCGAACGTAGCGCCGTCGTAGTGATTTCCGACGTAGTACTCTCCGGAATCACGCAATTCATAGAATGCATGTCCGGTCAGAGTAAACTCGTTCAGTGCGTATCGCGCCTTTATTGAAAACGTTGCGTTGGGAAAGGCAGACTTGTCGGGTTCCAGATATCCGGTGACAAAGCGACGCAATCCGTCTATGATAATATTCGAATAATCCCACGTCACGTTTTCGCCGGTCTCAGGAAGAGTAAAGAACGAGGGTTCGTAGTTGCGCGTATAAGCACTGTCACCCGGTTTGTCGAAACCGGCGTTTTCATACGTGATGACCAGTTCAGTCTGTGCGGAAACAACCTGAACGAAGAAGGATGAGATAATGAGAAGAAGTAACGTACGAATCATAGGTTCTCTCCGAATATGTGAAACTGACGAATGAACACAGCCCCGTCCACCGGTCAAGAACGTACCGGCTGGATGTCCAGAAACAAGGATACTCAAATGATGGAGGATCCGGACTACTGCAATACTACTGCAGCCGCTTCGGGCGAAGATTTCGGTTGCTACAACGAGGCCATGAAGGTCGTCAGATTTGTTGTAGTGGGGATATTCATTTTCCGGCGCAACCGATACCGGTATGACTCGATACTGCGGGGCGATTGGTAGAGAAGACCGGCGATCTCCTTCGTCGAGAGATCCATCCGCAACAGTGCTCCCACCTTCAATTCCATCGGCGTAAGTGAAGGAAAACGATCGGAAAGGCGTCCGACGAAATCGTGGTGAACAAGTCTAAACTGTTGTTCGAAGATATCCCACTGCCTATCGCCCCTGAGAGCCTCCTGAATCTGCCGTTGGAGCGAATCAAGCAGTTGCTGGGCGGAATCGTCGTCTACAGGAGGCGCACCCTTTATCTGACGGCTCAGATTGCCGAGAAACTCGTTCTTCTGTAGCAGATACATCGCCATGGTGGTCAGTTCCTTTGATTTATACACCACTTCCTGCCGCAGCTTTTCTGTACGCAACCGATATAGTTCCTTCTCTTGCCGGGTTGTCTCCACCTCAAACTGAATTGTCAGACTCTTGATCCGTTTGTCCGAGGCCTCGTCGAAGAACCGTTTCTGCATTCTGATGTACAAGTCGCTGTATCGCACGGCATTCTCGTAGTCGTGCAGTTCCCAATAGATCTGTCGGAGCAAATTGTAGCCCTTGTACATATGGATGGTGGCGTCAATTTCTTCCGCAATTCGCAGTCCATCCAGTATGAACTCAACGCTCTCTTCCATCCGACCGGCATTGCAGTAGACAAAGCCGAGATCCATCAGGGAATAGGCAATGTCCGCTTCGCTGCCGACGTCCCGTAGCAATTCCAGTCCTTCGTGCGAACGTTGTATCGCCTCTTCATACCGCTCTAAATACACATACACCTGACCGATATGCTGGAGAGATTTCGGCACCAGATCCGTATATCCGTGCGTTCGGCTGATTTCAAGCGATTCCTCATAGTAATCCAGTGCGCGGGAATACTCTTTGCGGGACCAGAACAGGATGTTGGCAATGTTATTCAGGGAGTTTGCTACACCATGTTGATCGTCGATTTGACGCTTGATGGCAAGGCTCTTCTGAAAGAACTTGATGGCTCGGTCGTGGTCTCCCGTGTCATTGTAGATGCTGCCGACATTGTTCAGTGCCTTGGAGAGGCCGGGGTCGTCACCGATTTCCTGAAACATCTTCAGAGATTCAATCGCGTGCTTCAATGCCTTGTCGGGCAGATTGATGTTCAGATAGATTGTCCCGAGCAACATGTTCGATTTCGCCTCTATCTTTCTCAGGCCAAATTTCATGGCCAGACCGAGGCTTTCTTCCGTATTGAAGAGTGCTTGGCTGTGGTCGCCAAGACCGGAACAGGCGGTACCTAAACAGAAATGTAGCCGTGCCCGGTCAGCCTCTGTGCCGTGCTCGGTACAAATTGGCCGAAGCTCTTCCAGAACGGTTGCGGCTTCACGGTAACGGGAGGAATTGATAAGTGCGGTCGCCAGGGCAATTTCGATCCGAATCGTTCCCGCGGGATAGAAGGTTTCGTGCAACCGAGAACGCGCCTCTTTACAAAGTGCGATTGTTCGCTCCGGCGCTTTGTCGGCCTGAAGCTCCGCCTGCTCAACGAGATGATCCACTCGCCGATGCAGTTCGACAGAGCTTCCGTTCTTACTGACAGGCGTCTCGTACGGAACAGTCATAGGCTCAGGCAATTGGCAAACAGGAGCATCGCTACGATCACGGTTGTTTCAGAAGGATTTTAAGATATAGAGAAGATATGGAGATCGTGGTTGGATATCAACATCGACGACAATCACGGTTGGAATCGGAGTTGTCGGCCGAATGCCCACCCGCACGTCATACCCGAGCATACCGATTCGCAAGCGGAAAACAGTAACTTCGAAACTGGTGGCTGGCTAAGCTGAATGCGATGCAGAGACAGAGTGAGAATGATTCACACGTCCAATTGATGGTCAGCTTAATGGTCAGCCTTTGCAGGCTCGTTGCTGGAGATCAACCTGCAAAAGATGAGATAACCAAAATAACCTTGGCCGCCTGGTCGAGATTGACTTCATTGAAAGGGGACGTGATATCCGGCAACCTCAACTTCTTCGATACTACTGAGTGACAAGCCACTCAACAGAGAACCATCATTGATTATCAGGAGAATGGAACAGAAGACAAACGAACAAGCATCAACTGGAAAGGGTGCGACACCTTTTGCTCAAACCTACTTTCACGGAACCAAAGCTGATGTAAACGTTGGCGACTTTATCGAAGTCGGTTTCACATCTAACTTTGGGGAAAGAAAGAGTGCCAAATACATCTTCCTATCGGCGACATTAGATGCTGCCATTTGGGGTGCTGAGCTTGCGCACGGAGAAGGGAAGGAACGAATTTATTTGGTTGAACCGACAGGAGAGATAGAAGACGACCCTGATCTGACAGACAAAAGATTCCCGGGAAATCCGACCAAATCTTATCGTTCAACTCAGCCATTCAAAGTTGTTGGAGAAGTAACGATCTGGCAGGGACACACAGCCGAACAGGTCCACGGAATGAAAGAGGCTTTGGAAAAATTGAAAGAACAGGGAATACATTCATTGAATGACGAATAGCACTCAGAAGGCGACAGAAGCAACAAACTACTGATATCGTGCATAGACATAACCTTGTCCCTGCCCATTCAGGCAAGCGTTCGTAGTCCCCCCCTTTCACGTATCTTCTTTCGATGCCACAGACTAACGAACTCCGCATTTTTATC
Source organism: Kapaibacterium sp. (SeqCode) (assembly GCA_050248595.1). Taxonomy (GTDB): domain Bacteria; phylum Bacteroidota; class Ignavibacteria; order OLB7; family OLB7; genus JAGWAZ01. The sequence goes on along the minus strand of JBFWSB010000169.1, from coordinate 4,241 downwards.
TCCTCCACCTTCCGGGACTTGGGGGAAGAGCGGGAGCATCTCATCAAGAAGATATTTCCGGAGATCCGTGCACTCTGTCGGGAACGTGGGGTGACGTTCACTGATGTCGACCTCCGGTGGGGTTTGACCGAAGAGCAGGCAACACTCGGCACCGTCATCCGAACCTGTCTTGAGGAGGTGGACTTATCGAGCTGGGTGAACGCATTGTCGCCGGTGAGGATGATGAGAGGAGCATCGTCGAGGTTCTTTCTCACTTCGGCAGGTCCATACCGGAGAAGGGAGAAGAGAGAGAATCACTCCTTCACCTCATCGACGACCTCCACCGTGAACTGATGGGGATCAACATAGATCAACCGGACGACGACAAAGCCAGCGGACATGATCTGCGAGAACGCATCGGAGAACTCGAAAACCACATCCGTGGCGGGCAGAAAAGCCGATAACAGAACCAAGGCATAGAATCAGATCTGCTCACGGGTTCATCACTCTGTTTGCCATTCAGATTTTTTTGTTATGTTCCTCCCGGTTGTTGTTTTGTCCCTCCCGGTTGTTGTTTTGTCCCTCCCGGTTGTTGTTTTGTCCCTCCCGGTTGTTGTTATGTCCCTCCCGGTTGTTGCTTTGTCCCTCCCGGCCCAGATGTTCGCTGGGCTATGCAGTTCTTTGATGTCGTATCCAACCCGAGTATTCCACCTCGGGCTTTCTATACGTCTTTGTCCAACGTTTACATACAGGGAGATCCGAAAGTATGTTTTATGCGAAACAACCGTCCACAAAACCCGCTCTCCAATCCACACCACCATATCCAGTCCGCTCGGCAGTTGTCCATGCTGTCGTCTGGATCGTCAACGGCATACAGGCTCTCGCCTTCAGGAGCAATGCCATCATGGCCCTTACCTTCATGCCTGGCTTTGAAGGGGTACGATGGTATTTGGGACAGTACCGTGCCTACGTAGAGTTCTACAAGGCAAGACGCACAGTTCCAGCCTACAGAGAGTTCCTCAAACAGCAAGGATTCCAACGGGTTCCTTTCAAGGGAGTCCTTCCCGATCTGAGCACGATTCCCGTAATCGACAAGGACTCCTATGTCAAGGCCTTCGGCGTCGAGCAGTGCTGCGTCAGGGGCAAACTTCCAACAACCGGCATGATGGTCGACGAGTCATCGGGATCGACTGGACTTCCGACAAACTGGCCCCGTGGAAGGCGAGAGCGAACAAAGAACCGCCGGATGCTCCAGTTCTCGATCCGAAGAACCATCGGGTCAGACCCCTTCTTTGCCATCAACGCCTTTGCGCTCGGCCCCTGGGCCACCGGCATGAACGTCACGATGGCCCTGGCTGACATTGCCATCGTCAAATCGACCGGGCCGGATGTTGAAAAGATCATCAACACGATGAAGGTCTTCGGGCCTCGGTACAAGTATGTGATCTTCGGATATCCCCCCTTTTTCAAAACGCTCGTTGATCGGGGAGAAATCGACTGGGACACATACTATGTCCACATGTTGGTCGGAGGGGAGGCAATCACTGAAACCCTGCGTGATTACCTGATGGCGAAAGGGGCGAAGGGAGTGACAAGTGGCATAGGAGCAACGGATCTGGAACTGAGTATTGCAGCGGAGACTGTGTTCACAATCGAACTGCGGAAGAAGATCATTGCCAACCCTTCTCTTGCAGAGCGACTGGTGAAGCACTCCGGCCCTCCTCCGATGATCTTCCAGTACAATCCGCTCGACTTCCTTGTCGAGGAGACCGAGGAAGGGGAACTTCTCTTCTCGATCTGCCGTCCCGGCTACCTCTCCCCGAAGATCCGCTACAATCTTCATGACACGGGACATATCCTCCGGTTCCCCGAGATCAGCCGTATCCTCAAAGAGGAGGGGATCGAAATGGAGAGTCTGAAAGGGGGCTATGTCCCTCCACTGCCGATACTCTTCCACTACGGGAGGTCGAACTCAACCATCTCCTACTTCGGTGCAAACCTGGCCCCTGCTGATGTTCATGAGACACTCTGCCGGGTCGAGTCTCTTGCCGAGAAGTTCAACACGTTCATGATAAAGCATTACGAGGATGAGGAGGCGAACAAGAAGTTGATCTTCGACGTGGAGTTGCACGATCAGGTCGATCCATCCGAGTTCGAGGAGGAGAGACTCAACAACGAGTTTCTCTCGACTCTTGCCGGGATCAACCATGAGCTTGGCAACTCCCTTTCGATGATGCCCGAGGTCTCGATCCCCCAACTCCAGCTTTACCGCAAGGGTGAAGGACCTTTCAGGGAAAACCAGGGAAGAATAAAGCAGAAGTATATCGCCTGAGTTCATCAACCGTAGAGGAGAACAAGATGATTTCATACGAGACCGAGCCGACAATAGACCTCGGGAAGTTCAGCCATGAGGAGGCATTCTCCAGAAGCGTTGGCTGGTTCACTCCCGATGAACTTGCGTCGCTGCGTGAGAAGCGGGTGGCCATTCCTGGTATGGGAGGGGTCGGGGGTCATCATCTGATGAACCTTGTCCGGATGGGGGTGGGGAAGTTCAGGATAGCCGACATGGATGTCTTCGAGGTGGGGAACTTCAACCGGCAGGCAGGGGCGAGCATGAATTCGGTCAACCGGGCAAAGACCGACGTGATGAAGGAGATGGCACTTGCGATCAACCCGGAGGCGGAGATCGAGGTCTTTCCCGACGGAGTGCATGAGACGAACATCGATACGTTTCTCGACGGAGTTGACCTGGTTGCCGACGGACTCGATGTCTTCGTGATCGACATCCGGGTCAAGCTCTTCGAGGAGGCACATCGGCGTGGTATTCCGGTTATCACCGCAGCTCCTCTCGGCATGGGGACATCCATCCTCGCCTTCAACCCGAAGGGTATGAGTTTCAACGAGTACTTCCGTCTCGACCTTGCAGGGATGACCGAGTCGGAGAAGATGCTTCAGTTCATCGTCGGTATAAGTCCGAAGTTCCTGCAACGCAGCTATCTGGTCTATCCCGAAATCATGGATCTTAAGGAGAAGCGCGTACCAAGTCTTCCGATGGGCTGTGTCTTGGCATCAGGTACGCTTGTCTCCTTCGGGGCAAAAATCCTTCTTGGCCGCGGCCCGAATCTCTGGGCCCCCCGAGGCCTGCATTATGACGCCTACCGGAACAAAGCGGTTCGCTTTTACCGCCCCGGTGGCAATGGTCACCCGTTGAACCGACTTATTCTCTCGATCCTGAAGCGACAGTATCTGAAAGATCCATCTGTATAAACGGTATACGTTACTGGCTGGCGTGTGCGGTAATGTAATATTGAGGACTGATTCCCGAAACTCAGTCGCACTGGTTCAGCGGACGTGAGGGAATGATCAGTTCAGGTGGAATAGTTGCCATGCTCCGTTGAAGTCGCGATTCTGTGCAACCCCTTTCAAACAGGGGGCGAAGAGCAGTATCGCGATAAACAGAGAGGCTCTTATGGGACACAAGTGCCGATTGTTAACACGAGTGAAGGTCAACGAGCGGACAGGAGAACAGTACAGTACATATCAGCAGTCTGAAGATTCAATAGTTCAATAGAAGAAGGGAAAGGTAATGTATATCCTTCCAACAAAAGAAGACAGGAGCATTGAAGATTCAAAACAAGGTATCAGGTACAATCACTCATTCTTTACCGTAAGCTGATCTTTCACTTGAGTCCTGATAAAATCAAGGCGTTTTAGATGTCCGTCAGCACCTCGCGCTTCCGCACGAGGCTATCAGCCGACGGTCGCTACGCAACGATGCAGGGCCTTCTGCGAACAGCCGCAGCACGGCGAACCGTTGGTAACCTGGAGCGATAGCTCCGGGTAGAATGAGCCAACATGGAGCACAGCTCCATCGGAGCGACCCACCAATACAGGAAACAGCGATCATCGTATTGGCAATTCCCAACACCCTCTACGGGCGTCTTGCGTTGACCTGTTGCTTGTATGATTCTCACTATCTTTTCTGCAAACAGCTATTCGATTTGTTTTCGACAGGGATCAATGCCAACAGAAAACGAACTTCGTCTTTTTATCTCCAGCACCTTCCGCGATATGCAGGAGGAACGGGAGCACCTGGTCAAGAAGATATTTCCGGAAATTCGTGCACTCTGCCGCAAGCGGGGCATCACCTTCACCGAGATTGACCTCCGATGGGGAATCACCGCTGAGGAGGCGGAAAAGGGGGAAGTTGCACGCATCTGCCTGCAGGAGATCGACAAGTGTCGTCCCTACTTCATCGGTCT
>JBFWSB010000168.1:0-9419 GCA_050248595.1 Kapaibacterium sp. (SeqCode) | reverse complement strand
TTTCTTTGATGCCGACAACGATGGGGATCTCGATCTGTATGTTGTTTCGGGAGGAGACGAAATGGAGCCTGACGACCCCCTGCTTCAAGACCGTCTCTACCACAATAATGGCAAAGGAAAATTCACCCGAGCTAAAACCGCTTTGCCGCAGATGCTTACCAGCGGTTCCAGTGTGGTTGCCGCCGACTATGATCTGGATGGCGACCTTGATCTCTTCGTTGGAGGTCGAATAATACCGGGACTTTACGCAGCGGCTCCTCGCAGCTACCTGCTGCAAAATCAAGGAGGGAACTTCAGCGACGTCACTTCCAAGGTTTCTCCCGAGCTTCTCAATCCCGGCTTGGTAAGTAGCGCGCTCTGGACTGATTACGACAATGATGGGGATCCTGATCTGATGATTGTTGGAGAGTGGATGACACCTCGGCTCTACCGTAATCAGAATAACAGGTTTACCGATGTTACCAACGAGAGCGGACTGGCGGGATACGAGGGGTGGTGGAACAGCCTTATTGGCGCAGACCTTGACAACGACGGAGATGTCGACTACGTTGCAGGCAATCTGGGATTGAACACAAAACCAGAGTTGACCTGTTCGAATCAATATCCACTACGACTTTACATTAACGACTTCGACGGTAATGGCAGTCGAGATTTTGTGATCTCCTATTACTACCAGGGGAAAGAGTATCCAACCAGAAACAAGACGGATATTGCAATGCAGATGGGAACCTACATCAAACGCAAGTTCCCCTCGTTCGCCGCTTTCGCAAGGGCAACCATCCCAGAAATTTTCTCCGAGGAGAAACTTCAGTCTGCAACTGTGTTGAGTGCCACCAACTTTGCCAGCTATTGCTTCATGAACAATGGAGATGGAACGTTCAGTTCGATACCTCTGCCGGTGGAAGGGCAAATATCTCCGGTTCACGGAATGGTCGTTGAAGACTACGACGGAGACAACAATCTGGATATTCTGCTGACACAGAATTTTTATGGACCAGACGGGACAGTAGTACAATATGATGCCGGGATTGGGCAGCTTCTTCGTGGAGTAGGCAACGGACATTTCGAGCCGATCCCCCTGAACAACTCTGGCTTTCTGGTCTCCTGCGATGCCCGTTCAATGGCACGCATTCGGCTTGGTACTTCGGACTCTCTCTGCATCTTCTCTACCTGCAACGGCGGCAATGCCATCACACACACGTGGAATGTTCCCGGCACAAAGATTGTTTCGATTCCCGTTAGTGAGAAGGTTACACACGCTATTCTAACCATGAAGGATGGTAGGAAACAACGTCGAGAAATCTACGCAGGCTCAGGATATATCTCTCAGAATGGACAGTCGTTGGTGCTCTCGCCCGGGGTGAAAGCCGTGGAGTTATATCGTGGAAAGAAATTGATCGAGACTATTACACCATAGTGAGAAGGATATCCTTCATTTGCCCTAATCAACAAAGAGCGGGACTTGCCATCAATCAATGACGGCAAGTCCCGTTTGCTCTCGATCACTCTAAGCTGTGAATATCTCCCTAAATCCGCGTCATCCGTCTACTATCTCCCCCCACGAATGAATGCTCGATAAAATCGTACACAGATTAACGCTGATCTACTATAGAGATATTTCCAACCTTCTCTTATCGAACCAAATTCAACGGCTCGGTTATCAGCTTTCCACCAACATTCATCTGAACGAAGTAACGTCCAGCTGGCAGACTGGAAAGATCAACTGTCTCGCTGAATTTGCCAACGGCAACCTTCCGCTCTACTACCGTCAACACTAAGTCCCCCTTCTCATTGTAGATGCCGATAGCGTATGGAGTTTCCGTTGCCGACCGATAGCGCAGCGTCACTTGTGATGTAGCAGGATTTGGGATAAGTGCCTGAATCGAGGTTTTCCCTTCGATTGAAATCCGGCTCAAACCCGCACCCGGCGTCCCCTGCTGAACTGAAGAACCATTTGGATCGTTCAGCTTCACTGTGCTACTCGCCTCTCCCCCCAACTGCACTACTTGCGCACCGTTGGTAGCATTGCTGCCGAAGGAGAGTTGCGCCGTTGACATTCCGACTCCTTGCGGTACGTATGTTACCTCGAAAATCTCGGTCTGCCCTGCCTCCAACACGCGGCGCACAACTGGACCGATACGATAATCATCCTTGTTTGCCCCACTCAGTACTGGATTGTCAAGACGAACTGGCAAAGTGCCAGTGTTCGTAAGGGCAACGAAGGATCGAGCAAGTTCTCCGAGACCGATCTTCGTGTTGGTAAACAAGGCTGCTGAACTGACGGCAATTGTGCGCGTTCCAGCATATCCGCTGACCCTTGCTTTCGCAAGGTCTCCCCCCTTAATCTGGACTTCTACAACTGCACTTCGTTCGCCATCGGTTCCAGTAGGATTAGGTTGCAATGCCACCCACAAACGCACCTGCTCTCCCGGCTGCAAAGTCATGGGGAGGGTTGGCCACGGGTTTGCACCATCTTCGATAATCTCGCCAGCACCACCGTTGATAGTAATGGTCTCAACAATGATTGGCGTCGGCGAAGTATTCTCAAGCAAGATAAATCCGCTGCTCCCCTCTCCTCCGATAACAGCCGGGCTAAGGCGGAGATCGCGTACTTCCAGGCCGATATTTCCAACGCCGTAAACATCTAAGTAGTAGACACCACGTTCAACAACACCATTTCCGCCAAGCGTTGAGTCGTTTGTTACCAGACGAACCGTTGCCAAGCGTGAGCCATACGTTTCTGGTGTGAAGGCAAACACTACCGAGTCACCATATCCGGGAGGCAACAAGTAGTCATCTCCGTCAACCAAAGTATTTGGCAACACTTGCAAGAGTTCAAACTCATCGATGTCCCCCGACTCGAAGCGGAAATCTTTCTTGTTGATGCGGAGATCACACTCTCCATCGTTGTAAATCCAGGTAGTGGTCAAACTCGTCTCGCGCACTTCTGTTTTCCCGAACGCAACTCCCTTCGGAAGGCCAGCACTGACTCCGCCAGCTAATCGAGACCCAAGTCCTTGACCAAAAACGCTTGCCCCAACAACCCCTTGTGTCTCTACCCCATTCACGTCACGCTCATTCAAGTTGAATCCGTTCGTCTGGAAGTAGATACGTCCATACCTTCTTCCCGGAGCAGTTGGAATCATCGTCAACCTGAATGTACGGGACTGCTTTTCTGGAATAATCAGTTCGAACGGTGCGTTAGGAACAGGTGGTGCAACGTTAGGAGGCAAGTGACTGATATAGTAGTCTTTAAAGGGAATTACTTGCCCAAATTGATCGCGCAGCAATGGATAGGGGGGTGTTCCTTGGCCGATCACAGTGTCAGTAGAAAATGCACTGAACCCATTCACTATAAAATCACCCGAGCCGGTGTTAACCGCGGTGACTTCATAGGAGACAAAGCCTTCTCCCACACAAGCTACATCACTCACAAAAAGCTGCGAGTTAGAGTCAATCCGCACACCATTGATGCGAAGCTCGCCACCTGGAGCGGCTGCAAAGGCTCGCAGCAGATATGTCCGGACATCTCCGTCAGCCTCTACTCTCAGTATTGCCTCCTGATAACCAACCTGATTGATGGCATGGAAGGTAATCTGCGGTGTTGACTGTTCGCCACCGTCGATATCGTCAGAGGTCATATTGATCGAGTAGTTGCCAGTTGGATCGGTCAGGGTATACCGAATGTTTGCAGGTGGTGCAACCCCGGGCTTTAGGATATTCTCAATTGTCAACGGTCCCCAAGTCATCATGTTTCCGTAGATAACCTGCACGCCATTAATCAAGGTGTCACCGTCGCGAACATCTGGTGTCCCTCCGTCGGCAAGGTTGCCAAACCAGATAAGGCGAGGTTCAGCTTGAGCAAGCAGCTTGTATGTTGTTACTGCACCCGACAGAGCATTGGTAACGCTGAGCGTGGCGTCGTGTATTCCTCCGTGAAGCGGAGCAAACTTGATGCCGGGGGTAATGGCTCCAACGGTTGTGATCGTTGGATTATAGTTCTGATTTCCTGTGGCATTGAACGAGTAGCTGCTTGCATCTGGACCGGTTATACTCATCCGAACCGGAAGACTTGCGATACCGCACGACTTCTTTACGTCGATTGGTGTGTAGCTGTTGGTCTCACCGATAAGGTCCAGAACATCGCGGAGGAGAGTATCGTTATTCTTCAGGTTTGCTACTCCCTCATTTCCTGCTCCTGTTCTTCCGTCAAGGAGGAGTTTGTTCGGAGTAAATTGATAGATCAAGCCCTCCTGAATACCTGTCGAGGCAATGTTTACAGCATTGTTTGCAGTAGTTGAGCTGGCAGTTGGTGGTGCTCCCGGCGTCACACTGTAGAAGTTCGTTGAGCTTGCTGCGATGCCGATTGAAGCACTGAGTGCAAGCCCCTGATACATCCGACCATATTGCAACTCGATTTTGTTGGTTCCCTCGTAAAGTCGAGCCTTGTAGCGAAGGAGTGGTCCGTTTGTACAGTTGTACCAGTAGTAGGTTCCATTACTGTTGAACTGTGTGCGCCACTCTACTGTGAGAACACGGTTTGGAGCAGTGCCAGTTATTTGGTAGTAGACGCCAACATCTGGATCGATTGAAGGAGAGCAACCTCCATCATACATATGCTGGTGATCCCAGAGTGGTGCAATCACCGGATAGACTGGCGAGCCATTCAAGCTGTTAGCCGTTGTGCCGTAGGTGGTTGATCCTAAGAGCATATACCCACCTGTAGCAACTGTAAACTGTGTGTAGGTAACACAGTTGAACACGAAGTCAAAGCCGATATTGAACGGTCCAGCCGTTCGGCTTTCATCGAATGTACCATAGGTACTGGTTGTGGTTCCACTGATAACTTCGTTCCCTGAAGTTATCGATGTGTACGTGTCGGTCGATGTCTCGAACGTATACTCACGTCCGATTTGTGCGGAAAGGATTGTGGCCGAAGAGAGTAAGAGTGCTATCACTCCACTCACAACAGACCCTAAGTGGTAACGGGGATTCATCATAAGTTCTCCTCTTATGTGATGGTTTGTGGATCTGAAGGAACATACGGCACTACAGACATTTAGAACAAATAAAATGTTACAGAATTGCTATTTTTTTGTCCCTAATACCATTTCAAGGGCAAAAAATGCTCTATATAAAAAACGGGAATAACTGCTTTTCGCAGCTATTCCCGTCTCTTTTTTCACTGCGCCAGATAAAGCCGACGCACCTCGATTCGTTTAACGAACCACTGTTACTGTCCGAGTCACCAACCGGTCACCTTGGCGCAGTGCACAGTAGTACGTGCCGCTCGACAAGCCTGTGAAGTCGACGCGGAAGGTATGATCCCCTTCCCCATACTCACCCTGGTTGAGAACCTTTACCAAAGCACCCGAAGCATCGTAGAGAGCAAGCTCTACAGTTCCCTCTTGTGCCACGGCAAAGGTAATGTCCGTCAATCCCCGCACAGGGTTTGGTGCAACGGAACGGAAGGCCAACTGATTGGTACTCTCAGTTGCTGTTGCACGCCCCAAATCAACACCAGGAGTCGCCTCTGTTCCAGAAGCACCATTCGGGTCGTCTACCTTGATTGTACCTGTTGCCTCTCCACCGAGAGTAACAACCTGCACGCCGTTGACTGCATTGCTGCCGAACTCAAGCTGTGCAGTTGACATCCCCACTGCCTGAGGAATGTAGGTTACCTCAAAAACTTCAACCTGTCCCGGCTCAATTACGCGACGGCGGAGCGGGCTTACGACGTAATCATCCTTGTTTGCACCTGTCACTACTGGGTCGTCAAGACGAGCAGGGAGTGTACCGGTGTTGGAAAGAATAATAAATGTCCGTGCAAGTTCTCCAACCGCAACCTTTGAGTTTGTGAATGCTGATCCGGGGCTAACGGCGATTGTCCGCGTTCCGGCATAACCGGAAACAGTTGCAATCGCAGTGTCGCCATTGTTTAACGCAATCCGAACCCGTGCTTCGCGAACGCCTGGCAGAGCCGTGGCGTCAGTGATTACCATTACGAAGCCAAGTTCCACTTGCTGCCCTGGAATAATAACAAAAGGAAGTGATGGCCAAGGATTACTCGCATCTGCGATAATCTCGCCGTTTCCTCCCTCAACCTCAATGCCTATCACTTCAACTGTTCCGCCGGAAGTATTCTCAAGCATCATCTTGCCGCTACTCGAAGCTCCCCCAATCACTGCTGGATTCAACGACAGGTTGCGTACTTCCAAGCCAACCTTGCCAACCCCATACAGATCAAGGTAGTGCGTTCCGCGCTCGGTTACGCCCGGAATCAGCAGCGTGGAGTCGTTGGTTACCAACCGAATTGAGGCACGGCGAGAACCGAACGTTATCGGCGTGAAGGCAACAACAATCGAGTCCCCCTGTCCCGGAGCCAGCACGTAATTGTCGCCAGCAACAGTCGTGTTCGTGAAGGCTGAGACAATCTTGAACTCCGTCACGTCGCCAACATCCACTCGCAATTCTGACTTCGATATAAGCAGGTCGCACTCGCCATCGTTCTGTACCCAAGTTTTGGCAAGCTGCTGGTCTCGAATCTCTGCCGATTTGAAAGTAATAGGTTCTGGTAGGTTAGCATTGTTTGCTCCTGCCAAATTTGAACCGACAGCTTTGCCAAACAGATCGAGCGAGAAGAGTCCATCAACTTCAACTAAGGTTCCATTCTGATCGAACGATCCAATCTCTGCTCCAACAAAGTTCTCTGCATTTGTGCGGACGAAGATTCGCGCATAGCGTGAACTTGGATATATCGGCAGATAGCTGAGATAGAAGGTCTTTGATTCGCCCGGAGCAATCGTAACCGGAAGGCTCGGCTGCTGATTCTTCAGGAACGGAACAACACCTGGTTGCTCTGTGAAGACATAGTCAATAGAATGGAGTCGGTTACCGGAGGCATCTCGCTGAATTGGATAGCGAGGTGCTCCCTGCCGAATAGCAGATTCCGTTGCGAAAACGTTAACGCTATTGATCTCAACATCAACGCGATTCGTGTTCCGGATAGTGACTGGTAGGGTCACAATATCACCAACACAAAGGATTGTCTTATTGAAGAATGAAGAGCCAGTTGTGGTTACATTCCCATCAACAAAGAATTCTGCCGATGGTCCAACAGCATATCCAGCAAGACTGAAGGTGCGCACCTCGCCGTCAGCGTTCACGCGCAACGTTGCTCTCTGCTCGCCAGTAAACTTCGGAGAGAAGGTAATCACTGGTATCGAGGACTGGCCTGAACTGAGCGAAGCATTTGTCGTGTTGATACTGTACTGTCCACTCGGGTCGATCAACGTGTAGGTGATCTGTGCTGGGGGAGCTGTTTTGCTTGTGCCATTATTCTTGATTGTAATCGGCGTGAAGTTGCCCGTATTATTGCGGTTCACTTCGATGTCTCGCATTAAGACATCGCCGTCGAGCAACTCCGGTGTTCCCCCCTGCAACACATTCCCAATCCACGCAATACGTGGAACGCCAACAGCCAGAAGGCTGTACGAACGCGAGAATCCATTGTCATCCCGAACTGTGAGAGTTGCCGCACGAGTTCCAATTCCACGTGGTGTAAATGTCAACACCGGTGTGTAAGATTCACCATCACCGATTTTTCCGCTCGTTGGAGTAATCGCGTACTCGGCTGCAAAGGCTCCGGTAAGAGAGTACGTATAGCTACGAGGCGCACAAGCATTATTGTTCACACCCAAGGCTATCGTGTATGGCATAAAAGCCCGGCTTTCACCAACTGGAGTTTCTTGATCCACAATTAGACTGTCACCGTCGGCCATCACTGTGGTTCCACCCTCTGAAGGAGTGCCGCTGATTGAGATGTTCAGCTCGCACTTGACCAAGCGATAGAGCGTGTTTGCTGCGATGGTAGTAACGTCAATATCGATACTGTTGTTTGCAGTGGTATAGCTTACTGTGGCTGGTGATCCCGGCGTAATGCTTGCAAAGTTCGTGCTGCTGGTTGCTGCACCGATAGTTGCGGAAACACCTCCGTTCCCCGGCATGTCAATGTAGAAGAACTCGATTGCATTTGTTGTCTCATACAACCGAACCTGATAGACCCACGGTCCACCGGTGTTTGTCCAGTACATGGTGCGCCACTCAACTGTCAACACTCGATTCGGTGCTGTTCCCGTAGTCTTAAACCGAACATAGCCGTCCGAGGCATACGTTTCAAGGTCATCCCAGAGCGCGGAGAGAACAGGATATTGTGCTCCTCCATCGAAGGCGTTACTGAGATCCGAGTTCGTAGTGTGTGCTCCCAATTTCATCCACCCATTTGAGCTAACGCTAAATGTAGTGTACTCAGTTCCATCAAAATCGAATGTAAAGCCGATGTTATAAGAACCAGCCGTATAGTCATCTCGGTCAGATGGTAAGGCTTCGGTCGCCCCAGACATGTCAGTTGCTGTACCTGTTGTTTGTGTAAACTGGTACTCCGACATAGTAGCCCAGGCACTTGATATACTGCCAAGCAGTATTGCCAATGCAAATAGAGATAGTCGTTTCATATTTCCTTCCCTTAAGTGATTATGGATAATGGTCTTCTCTTCAACCAGATAACTGTTTGATAGCGCAAAGAATTGAGTAGAGCGTGAACAGAATATCCCAGACATCTGCTCACTGCTATGACATAGAAGACTTGATACCGGAAGGAGCAAGGCGTTCTCTACAACACAGGAACTATAGAAGTTACTATTGAAGCGAGGGGAGCTTCCTCAACTAACATACATTACAGTGTAGGGCTTTCTCGTAAATGCCGAGATCAGCCTTACAGACAATGTAAACAGACTCAGATCTTCATCAGATTGTCACATCAATTCATCATTTTGTAAAAGAAAAAATCATGCCGTCGATGGCATGCCCCTACACAGACCTCGCCCGCTATAATGGAACGGAAGCAGCTGAGAAGAATGTAGGGTAACCCGCAAGGGTTAACTTGAGAAGATTTTTTCTTCTGTGCAAGGAATTATCTGATGAATGGATCCTGAAACGGAAGGTACAAAAGGGGGACATATAGAGCGGAAATGAGCAAAAAAAAGCGGAGAGTCTTTCGACTCCCCGCTTCTCCTTGTTGTCCACAATTCAGCATTTCAGATTGAAATGTGCGGATTACCCTGAAGGTTAATATCCAACCTGCAATGTGCGCGTCACTTGACGATCGTTGAACCGCAGACAACAATGGTAGATGCCTGTTGGTAGGTCCGAGACATTGATCTCGGAGATATACTCTCCCTGACCCCGCCAACCCTCTTCAATATTCCGTACAAGTCGCCCCGCACCATCGTATAGCGCAAGGTGGACTTGGCCATCATTCGGAAGTTTGAAACTGAGCGAAACTGATTCCGTTGCCGGATTTGGAATCACCTGTTGGAAGAGGAGCAACCCGTTCGCCTGATCGGTTGCGGCAGACCGCT
>JBFWSB010000167.1:0-9539 GCA_050248595.1 Kapaibacterium sp. (SeqCode) | reverse complement strand
CTTCCAACTTCACTTCACGGGTCGTTGCTTCGCTACTATCTCAACTTGGAGGATAATCTGGTAGATGATCTGATAGAACGATTGCGGATGCCAATTCTTCGCCAAGTGGAGCTGATAGAGTTGTGGGGCATCTTGAAGTTGGTTGATCTGATTGACCGTGAGAAGCCCGGAAGTATCTCTCAGGATTTTCGTTCTGCCCTCGCTGACCGTGTTCACGATGCCCTCTCTTGGCTTGCCGAACGTGGGTCTGTCCCGTCATTGAGTGCACTCTTTCAGGAAGTCCGTTCACTCCTTACAGACGACCGTTCACTTGAATGGCAGAAGTCGGTCGATCAGTTGACCCGCAAGTTCTCTTCTCGTTCTGAGAGTGAGCACCTTCTTCTCTCTGTGATCGGAACATTTGCTTTCAGCAAGGGGAAGAGTGGGAGAAAGGAATTGCGGGGGGGGAGACTGCACGCGATTTCAGGCGCACTTGTTGTTGCCGCCCTCCTTCGGGAAAAGTTGGATCGTCAAGCCTTCATGGAGTTGGCCTCCGGTGAACCATACTCACGCCAATCTCGCAAGGTGGTAAACACCGGCGTCTTCAGGCTGCGCGAGGCTATCGGGCGTGATGCCGTGTTGACAGATGAGGAGGGACTCCCTCGACTAAATCTTGCTCTCCTTCAAGTTGACGTTTTGCAGTTGGTGGGGATGGTGGAAGAGGCTGAGAGAGAGTTTGCCGAGGGGAAACTGGCTCGTGCTGGCGAATTGATTGAGGGGGGATTGGAGCTTGCCGCGAAGGGACCTCTCTTTCCCGGGCTGTACGATCCCCTCTACGATACATTGCGAGATGACATTGAGAGCCGATTGCGAGAGAGTGCGCTCCGTATTGGCAGAGAGCTGGTTGCGGAGGGGGCAATCGAGAGTGCCATCCGCGTAGGGCGCGGAGCTACCGTTGCTATGCCGGGGGATGAAGAACTTGCCGAGCTTCTGCGTGAAGGCTTGGAGCGTCGCCACCGTGGTGCTGATGCCGAAGTGATGCGGGAAAAAGAGTTGCGTGAGGAAAAATGAGGGGTAATGTGAGGCTTCCCCGGCTCGAAATTCCCCCTTGTTTCAATCCGTTCCCCTTCGCAGATGCAATTCTTTCCTGGTTGCACACCTGTTCCCCGTCCCCTATCTTTGTAGTCCTTTGCCCGATTTGAAGTATTCCCCCTCAGATCGTCTAACGGTTGACTGAAAAGTGTTGGTCACTCTCGGAAGCGTAGAGAGGGAAGTTGATCTGATTGAAGATAGCAGAATATTGATATAGAGATATGTTTGAAAATCTCAGCGAAAAGCTTGATGCGGCCTTAAAAACGCTTACTGGCGTAAAAAAACTGAGTGAAGAGAACGTAACCGACGCTCTCCGCGAAGTGCGCCGTGCGTTGCTCGATGCCGACGTTAACTTCCAGACGGTCAAGTCGTTCGTTGAAGATGTCCGCCAGAAAGCTCTCGGCCAAGAAGTGGTGGGGGATATAACTCCCGGCCAGTTAATGGTGAAGATCATCCACGACGAGCTGGTGGAATTGATGGGGGGGGAGCACAAGGGGATCAAGATGAACCCTGCCGGACCGACAATCATTATGATGGTTGGTCTTCAGGGATCGGGTAAAACAACCCACTCGGCAAAACTGGCGAACCACTTCAAGTCGAAGGGGGAACGCCCAATGCTCGTAGCTGCCGACGTTTACCGTCCGGCTGCTGTCGACCAGTTGAGTACGCTCGGTGAGAATCTCGGAGTTCCAGTATTTACTCTTCCGGGTGAGAATCCGGTGGTGATCGCTGAGAAAGCGATTTTTGAAGCGAAGCGTACCGGACGTAACGTCGTGATTATCGATACTGCCGGTCGCCTGACGATTGACGAAGAGATGATGGCTGAGGTGGCGAACATCAAGAAGGCTGTTCGTCCGAACGAGATCCTCTTCGTTGTCGACTCGATGATTGGTCAGGATGCCGTGACAACGGCGAAGGCATTTCACGACCAGTTGAGCTTCGACGGTGTGATTCTAACGAAACTTGATGGCGACACCCGAGGGGGGGCAGCCCTCTCGATTCGTGCAGTTGTCGAGACGCCGATTAAGTTTATCGGAACTGGCGAGAAGATGGAGGCGTTGGAGCCGTTCTATCCGGAGCGGATGGCCTCACGAATTCTCGGTATGGGTGACGTTGTCTCCCTTGTGGAGAAGGCGCAAGAGCAGTTTACTGAAGAGCAGGCTGCGAAGCTGGAGGAGAAGCTCCGGAAGAATCAGTTTACGTTGGAAGATTTCTATCAGCAGATTCAGACCATCAAGAAGATGGGATCGGTTCGCGATCTGTTGGGGATGATTCCCGGTATGGGCAAGCAGTTGAAGGGGGTCGACATCGACGACAATGCCTTCAAGCAGGTGGAGGCAATCATTCTCTCGATGACGAAGGATGAGCGCGATCGTCCCGACATCATCAACGGTAGCCGCCGCAAGCGGATTGCAAACGGTTCCGGCACGAAAGTGCAAGATGTGAATCGACTGCTTCGCCAGTTCGACCAAATGCGTCGGACGATGAAGAAGTTGACGAAGGGGAATGTGCAGGGAGCAATGAAGGGGATGGGACTTCCGGCAGTGCCGGGGGGTGGACTGTTAGGAAAGAAGAGATAGATAACGAGTCGAGGTAGTGAATTAGTAGAGCTATTTTGAACTTGGTTAGCAGAGCTTAGTTTTTGGGAGAGGGGATAGTTCCCAATGCCTAAGCTCTGAGAACAAAGGACAAACTATTATCAGACAACATCTACACAACAATTTTTGAATCATGGTCAAACTTCGTTTAAGGAGAAGAGGACGGAAGCGTTTGCCGGTTTACGACATCGTTGCCGCCGACAGCCGCAGCCCACGTGATGGGCGCATTATCGAGAAAGTCGGTCAGTACAGCCCACTCATTACTTCGGGTGCAACAATGCTCGATCGCGAGCGCGTTACACACTGGCTGAAGACAGGGGCACAGCCGACCGATACAGTACGGAATATCCTCAGCCGCGAAGGCATTCTTTTGGCTCTGCAGATGGAGAGCAAAGGGGTGAGCGCAGATGAAATTACTGCGGCAGTTGATGCCCACGTAATGCGTTTCCGGAACCGTGAGGCTGTGAAGGCAAATACGAAGAAGGTTGCTGCCGAAGAGACTGTTGCAGAAGCACCAGCCGCAGAAGCAGAGGCTACCCCAGAAGTTGCCGAGGCTCCGGTAGAGGAAGTTGCTACTCCAGAAGTTGCAGAAGCACCAGCAGAAGAGACTCCAGCCGCCGAGGCTCCAGCAGAGGAAGCTCCGGTAGCAGAGGAGACTGCTGTGGAAGCACCGGCTGCCGAGGAAAATGCGGGTGACTCCAACGACGAAGAGAAGGGGAGCGAATAAGTTCGATTCCCTCCGCTACGCTGCGGAGGTTTACAGGGGGCATTGATGCCCCTTGTCTCGTTATGGCCGACTCATCGCTTATACGACTCGGGATACTAACCAGACCGCACGGTGTGGAAGGTGGAATGCGATGCCGGCTGGACCAGCAGAGCGTTCCCGTGGTGGATACACCTTGCAGAGTCAGCATTGGATACTCGATCTCCTTTGTACAGCCATACGAACTGATCAAATGTGAACCGGGAAGAGAGGGCGAACTTGTCTGCTACTTCCGCGGGATTGACAACAGAGAGGAGACCGAACCTCTCAGCGATAAGGGAATCTTCGTAGAGCGTAAAGTGCTTCACTATGGGGAAATCTGGAGTGATCCCGGCTTGATTGGATCACGCATTCTCGATGAGAGTGGAAAAGAGTTGGGAAGACTTGCCGGGATGTTTGATTCGGCTGCCCACTATATCTGGAGAATCGAACAGGGGGAGAGAGAGTGGCTTCTGCCAGCAATCGAGGAGTTTGTGATTGATGTCGACGAAGAGGAGGGAGTGATTCAGGTTCGGTTGATTCCCGGACTTTACGACGACGATGCTGAGGAGGTCTCAAATGGCTAAGCTCTTGATTCGGATTGATATTATTAGTGGCGTGCCGCAAACCTTTGAGAGCGTTCTCGGGGCTTCAATCCTAAAGCGAGCAGCCGAAGCTGGTTTGGCCGAAGTTGTTGTCCACAACCTGCACGACTACGGTCTGGGTCGCTATAAGCAGGTGGACGATGCTCCTTGCGGTGGTGGGGCAGGAATGATCTTGCGTCCCGAGCCGATTTTCGACTGTATCGAGAAGCTGACTCAGGAACGGGAATATGACGAAGTTCTCTTCCCTACTCCAGATGGTGCGATCTTCACGCAGGGGATGGCTAACGAGCTGTCGATGAAAAAGAATTTGATCATTCTCTGCGGACACTATCGCGGCGTAGATCAACGGGTGCGGGATCATTTGGTGACGCGGGAAATATCGATTGGAGACTATGTGTTGACCGGAGGAGAACTGCCGGCACTGGTGATTACCGACGCAATTATTCGCCTTCTCCCCGGCGCAATTGGTGACAGCGAGTCGGCACTGGGTGACTCGTTTCAGACCGGATTGCTCGACACACCCTGGTATACGAAGCCAGCCGAATATCGAGGGATGAATGTTCCCGAAGTATTGCTGAGTGGAGACCACGCAAAAATTGCAGCCTGGCGCGAAGAACAGGCATTTGAAAAGACGAAGGTGAGAAGACCTGATCTTCTGGATGAAGAGATGTGATTGATTGATGGTTGTGGAGAACTTATGAAGAACCAAATTTGCTTAGCTCTCCTCCTGTTGCTTGGATCAACCGAGCTTCTTTGGGGACAGCAACGTGATGAGATCGATGCTTCGGATTACTTCGTTATTGGCGAAGGACCAAGTACGGCCTGGACCTATAAGATGGGTGATATCTCGTTTACAGACTTTTTTATGGACAGCACGGTAGTGGTAAATGGATTAGCCTACGTGCCCCGGCTTAGAACCTACTCTACCGGAAGCGTGGATACAACCTATTATCGAGCCGGAGCGAATGGATATTATCACCTAAATACTCTTGCCGTACAGAGGCAAGAGACATTGACGCTTCCAAAGCAGGCCTACGTGGGTCAGAAATGGTTTGAAGTCGATAGTTCTTGGTCGTACACGATTACCAGTCTATCGGCAGAGTTAAAACAGTACAAAAATCTGATAGTGGTGCAGGCAATGCAGGTGAAGGGAGAGGCAACTAAGATTGGTACGACATACGACATGTACTTTGCTTCGGGACTTGGCATGTTAGCCACAATGACCGATGGAAAAGTACTTGTTTACTTGAGCGAATTCAGGCATCCCGTAAAGATTGAAGCGGATGCCGACGAAAAATAGAAGAGATAAAGAACAAAGTCATATAGTAAGTTGAAGCAGGAGGAACTACAATGAACGCAATTGACAACCTGACGCAACAGGTGATTGAACGGACAAAGGAGAGCCGTGCCTCGCGTAATAACGGCGAGAACGTGGAGATACCGAACTTCCGTCCGGGTGATGTGGTAAGCATTGCCGTCCGCGTGATCGAGGGTGGTAAGGAGCGTATCCAGAACTTTGAAGGGATTGTTCTCTCACGTCGCGGAAGTGGCGTGAACGAAACCTTTATGGTTCGCAAAGTCTCGAACGGTGTTGGCGTGGAGCGCATTTTCCCAGTCCACTCACCAATTATTCAAAGCATTCGGATCGTCCGCGAAGGACGTGTCCGCCGCGCAAAGCTCTACTATCTGCGCGAGCTTTCAACGAAGGCTGTTCGCGCGAAGACGACCTAAATCTTCTTCTGCAAGGCGAAAAATCAGAAGGCGATCTTCCGGGAGGGAAGATCGCCTTCTCACGTTTTATCCCTTTGCGTCTTTCTCTTCTTTGCGCCTTTGCGCGATCAAGCTGAATTCCTCTCTACACTCCAAACTGCTGTAGGTGGTGATTCAGGTGCTTGTACATACTCCAGCCCCGCTCTTCCCTGGTCATCCGGCCAAGAATCGGATGCTCCATCTGCGCAGCTTTTGACTCATCCATCTCCACAAAAGTCTTCAGCGATTCGAGAAGTCGTTCTCTCTCCGCCTCAAAGTCTCGTTCACTTGTCTGCTTGTATTGTGGGTGCGTTTGCAAACTTTGCTTATAGGGTTTGTCGTTCACTACAATGTTCCGAATCATTCCCTTGAAGAGCTTTACAATAAAGGGCGTTCCCTCCAGCTTCTTTGTTCCGTTCGTAACTTCCTGCGCCGCACTACAGTGGGCAAGCATCTGCCCTACACTCATCTTCCCCCATTGGGGTTGGGCTTCCTTTGTCAACTGCTCAATTCTGCTGAGCACTTCCTGATAGACTTCGGGTGAGTAGAGACTTTTCTTTGTCATGGCTGTCGTCGTTCGTATAAGTATAGAAAGTTAGCTTACAAGAGAATAGATAGAGAGTGAGTAGACAAGATTTGATTGAAAACTCGGCCTTGCAATTTGCTTTGCCCTGAACAGATATAGTAAACTCTCTACCTACTGAGAAAATTTTGAATTTTGCCTTTTGAATTTCTAATTGACTCACCCCGGCGGCCAGCTCATCTTCCGTCCGCCGATTAGGTGCAAGTGGATGTGGTATACCTCTTGCCCACCATCCGGGTTGCAGTTCACTACTAAGCGGTAGCCATTGTCGGCAATTCCTTCATCCTTTGCAACCTGGGTTGCTACCCGCACCATGTGGCCAATCAGCGACTCATGCTCTTCGCCAATATCGTTTGCCGTGGCGATCTCCTCTTTCGGAATCACTAACACATGTGTTGGCCCTTGTGGGTTGATGTCTCGGAAGGCGAGAACCTGTTCGTCCTCAAACAGGATGTTGGCAGGAATCTCCTTCCGGATAATCTTCGAGAAAATTGTCTCAGCCATAGTTGAACTCCAGAAGTTCTTCTTGAAATACTCTCCTGAACTGTGCGGTTTCTTTATACTCTGATCGTGAAAATTACAACCCTTCCCTTAAGAATCTCACCCTCAACTCAACGAAGCACCTAAAATAGGTATTCTCTTCCCTATCTTCTCCTCGACTCATATTTACCGAAGAAGACTGCGATGCCAACAATTCTTATTGCGATTATTGCCTTTGCACTTTTCTTTCTCCTCTTCACCCGTTTCTTTCCGGGAAAGCAACTTGAGGAGACTTCGATGCAAGGTGGAGAAGAGCCATGCTTTGATGAAGATATGGTGACTGTTGTAGAGGACCCGCCCCACGGAGAATCTGCTCGCTATATCCGTTGCCGTATCTCTGTGACGAACCAGCGCATCGTTATCTCTCAGCTTCCCCTTCTCTCGAAGAAGTACAGCATTCTTATCATTCTCTACTTTGCCGATCAACAACATCCGGAGAAGACTGGACTTGAGGGAAGAATCAAGACAGGGCTGTTGCGGAGAGATGCTGTTGAAGTGAAGTCAGATAAAAGTGGAGACTATCTTCTCCTCCGTCCAGTCGGTTTTGGTCTCTTCAATCGGGAGGAGACAGAACTGCAAGTGAGGTCAGGAAGAGTCGAGGAGTTATCAACTGCTATACGGAATGGGGAGCCAGAATGACCGAGTCAATCTTCTATCTTGTTCTTCGTAGTATTGGCTACCTCTACAACAACTTCTTATCCGTGACAAGGCTGAACGATGTTAAGTTGGTAGATCGAGAAGAGATACTGTACGATGAATGTGGACTAACGGTATGCCGAAGAGTGTTGGGGAAGTCGGAGTACTGCACGAAGAACATGAGGTTGACAATTACTACCGACCGACTGTTCATTCACGAGTTGGCGAAGCCAGCTTCTTCGCACATTATTGTCCTTGTTCTCGATAGGAGTGAAGACGGGGAGGAGAAGAGCAGACTCCCACTACAGGGAGTAGAGCGTGGGAAATTACGGGCAAGTGCGATTGAGTTCAACCATGCGAGATCTTCGATTCTCTTCGTCCCCTACGATTTAGGGTGGCGGCTTCGAGATGATGTGGTTCTGGAGTTATTCTCCGATCATGCCGACATCATTGCACGACTTCTCACCGAGGCTTAATAGATCGTGTAGAACAGCAAATCGCGCTCTCTTTATTGAGAACGTTTTGAGTTCTTCCGCTTGCTCGACTTTGCTTTTGGGTTATACTGAAGGCAGAGATTTATCCAATACTCCAGCTGTCCATCTCTTCCCGTCCCTTCTGGCTCAACAAAGACGAATCCTTTCATAGGTCGTCCAGTAAATTCCATCTCTTTGCATCCTTCTTTGGTTAGTGCCTCTTCATAGATGTCTGGGTCGATACGAGCCATAAGGTCTTCGCCAACAATTCCAACACACATCTTCTCATCAACCATGAAGGTCAGCCCTCCCATCATTTTCTTCTCCTCGAAAGGAATCCGACGTTCTTCGAGAGTAGCCCGAACTCTTTCTGCCAAACCGTTGCTGTAGGCCATGTTTACCTCCTGCCGTTTATTGTGCTATCTACTGATGATTTATGAGTCTGTCAGTGAACGCATCTTACTCAGACTGACGTTGCAGCTTGTTCTGAATGCGCTCTACTTCTTCGGCAAGAATATGTTCGTCAGGCAAAACTGTGCGATACTCAGCAGCCAAAACAGTATTCGGTAGATTGTCGAGAGTGTAGTGGGCCAGTGCTGCATTCTTTTCTGTGCAGAGAATTAGGCCAATAGGGGGATTCTCGTCGTCGTGAGTCCAATGCTCGGCAGCATAGTTAAGGTACATGTGCATCTGTCCAGCATCGGCGTGAGTGAACTTCCCGATCTTCAAATCAACGATTACAAGACATCGAAGTCTGCGGTGGTAGAGGAGCAAGTCGATTCTGAACCACGAATCTCCAACCCGTAAGCGACGTTGCCTTCCAACAAAGGTGAAGTCCTGACCAAGCTCCAACAGAAAGCTCTCCAGACTCCTGATTAAAGCCTCCTCCAACTCACTTTCTGAATACTCATCCTTTAATCCAAGGAATTCGAGAATAAATGGGTCTTTGATTTCCTCTTCTGGGCTTATGGTATCTTCCGGCATCCTCTTTTCACCACTGCGTAACATCTTTGCCTTGTTTCGCGATAGGGCAACTCGCTCATAAAATTGAGCATTAATCTGTCGATCAAGTTGACGAACAGTCCAGCCTCCTCGCAACGCTTCGGTCTCATAGAAGGTGCGTACAAACTCGCTCCTCACCGAGAGAAGGCGGACGTAGTGCGACCAAGAGAGAGGGAAATGGGAGCTTATTGACTGAAGGTCATAAATTGTTGTTAGGTAGGGTTCAGAAGATTGTGCAGACAGTGTCTGCACAATCTTCTGACTGTATGCCAAGTAAAATGCACGCATCTGAAAAAGATTTCGACGCCCAAACCCCCTCCCGAACTTCTTGGAAAGATCTACCGAGAGTTGTTCCACAACTTGCTTCCCATAGTGTTCTTGTCGTTCTCCTCCTTTCTGTTCGTACAGGAGAATATGTCGGCCAATACTCCAGTATGTGGCAGTCATTATTGAGTTGACAGCTTTGGCAGAGGCAGTACGTGCCTGATCGAGAAGATCTGTGATCTGCGAGAGGATTTCTTCGTAGTCAACAGGTGTGAG
>JBFWSB010000166.1:0-9582 GCA_050248595.1 Kapaibacterium sp. (SeqCode) | reverse complement strand
TCAGCTATAAAAAGCGATCGGTGAAGGAAGGCTCTCTCCTCTACAACAATACTTGTAGTAGAAGGTGGAATCGACTTCACACTCTTCCCCTTTGAGGAGAGAGTAGGATTCCAGAGAGTGACAGTCACAACTACATCGTTAATGCGGCGAACTGCATAGGCAACTACCAAGGTATCCCCTTCACGCTCTCCGCTGATTGCCGAACGGTGTACAGCAAAGTCCAGATTGTACCGCCGAGAATAGTCGGAAATCAGCACATCAATTGGTTGACTGCTGATCCAAGCGTTCTCGACCGATGGAATTCCCGCTCCGGAAATCTGTGCAACTCTACCAACCCCTTTCGGCATTGGCTTTGCCTTTGCTGGAGCATCTATATAGGATACGCGATTCTTTACTGGCAGAATTCGCAGGTAGTCGTTCGGCATGAAAAATTCAAGCCACGCCTGCGTTACCACGCTCATTACTCCTCGTTCATCGGAGAGAGTGGAGGCGAACGACCGCGTTACCGGAGAATACGTTTCGAGTGCTGGAAAGCCAGTTCCAGTAATTGGAGAAGAGACAGGAAGAAGGAAGTCACCTGGAATAGCTCCCGGCATAACTGCCGTGGAGTCTTGTGCGTGAAGGTTCGGCACACCCAAGCAGATCAAAACAAAACTAACTGCTATGGCAGTCAGTCGTTTCCTATCCATTGTGGAGAATGTTTTCTTTATTTCCATAAGATCAAAGAGCTTTCAAAATATGGTTGATCGGAAACTTCTGCAATGGAAATATTTTCCTCGGTTGGAAAATTCCGATCCCTGAGAACATCCGGCACAGGTTTTGTTTAATGTTGAGAATTAAGTGCTCCCCTACGGAGAGGAGCCTACGATGTTCCATAATCAGCTAACCTTGCAATTACTATGCCTTTGCGTGCGATGACGAACCAGATGATGATTCACAGATTGTATGCTGACCCCTCCCTCACCTCACACCTTGATAGTAGACAAGCCGAGTATCTTTTAAGCTGGGCTGAAGGTGAGATTGAAGAATATAGCTCCGAAACCGAGTTCGAGAAGTTTTGCGATGAACTTCGATTGCTGAACCACTATATCTCGCAAGGTGGAGGCTTCAACCAACTTTTTGCGCGCCTTAGAAATGGCACGTTGAACGAACGATCTTTCTATCCAATTCAAGGAGAACAGCACCGCTACCAATCCTCCTTTGGATTGATTTACTGATTCTATGCGTAGATATGATCCTTAACTTCGCCTTCTCTGAACATTTCTATCTACAAACTCAGATAACGCATGGCGAAAGGCCAAAGTTCGCGGAGACTTCTTCCACTCCTAATACTGCTTCTACTCACTGGTGGCTACACCCTCTGGCAGAAATGGCAGACGCAAGACACAGAAGAGGGAGCCAGAGTTACAAACCCGACAACTGGAACAACTGATAGTGGAAACAGAACGACGCCCGAACTAAGTACTTCTGGAGAACTGAACCGGGAAGCTTTTCAGGTATTCTTCAGCAACACCTATCAGAACGATTCTGAGGTTGGGAAAAACGATCCAGAAAATATCGACCGGAAACTCTCTCAGTTTCTTGCTACCGCTACAAAGGAAATTGATGGGGCAATCTTTGAACTTGAGTCGAGTCTGATTGCAAAGGCATTGATCGAGGCGAAAGGGCGAGGTATCGAAGTTCGGATTGTTGCTGAAAGCGATTATCTCGAAAACCCAGAAATGCAAGAAGTGATTGCGGCTGGAATTCCAGTTGTCGGAGACGAACGATCTTCGCTGATGCACAACAAGTTCTTTGTTGTCGATGGGAAGGCAGTCTGGACAGGATCGTACAATGTGACCGATAATGGAGCTTGGAAGAACAACAACAACGCGATTCTTATCAATTCTCCCGAACTGGCCGAAAACTATCGCACAGAATTCGATGAGATGTTTCTCAAAAATGAATTCGGCCCACGCTCCACCTCAAATACTCCACACACACTCGTGAAGCTCGCCGACGGGGACATCTACAACTATTTCTCGCCGGAAGATGGTGTTGCCGAGAAGGTTCTACGCTTTGTAAAACTGGCCAAAAGTCGTATCCGGTTTCTCGCCTTTAGCTTTACTGATGATGATCTCGGCAATCTTCTGATAGAAAAACATCGACAAGGAATCGATGTGGCTGGTGTTCTGGAAAGTCGTGGCTCCAGCATGGCTCACTCGGAGTTGGCTAAACTGAAAGCTGCTGGCATCGATGTACGAACCGATGGGAACAAGTATGTGATGCACCACAAAGTGATTGTTGTAGACGACACCTGGACCATTGTGGGAAGCTTTAACTTCACTGCGAATGCTGCAAACAGCAACGACGAGAATCTTCTAATTGTCAAGAGTCCGAAGGTGGCCCGCATGTTTGAAGGGGAATATCAACGCATAGCTGCCGCCGCCTCGAATTAGGTAGACTTACATAAGCTGGAAGAATGAGATGATGAATGGAGATGGAACCTCTATGGGTGTGCAGATCCTCACCTACATCGATTTACAATAGCTTCACGAATATGAATCATCAGGCTACAACTCTTTCTGTCTTTACGTTTCCTCCGGAAGAGCGATTCTGGGCATTCTCGCAAATGGCGTTTGCCCGAAGATACCTATTGAACGTTCCGGGACTACAGTTCCGCAAGTTGATGGGTGCAGGGCAAGGTCTTGGTTTTACTCGCGATCCTGACTGGAGCCGCTATGCTTTCCTTGGGGTTTGGGAAAGCGAACGTGATGCTCGACAGTTTCACCTCTCCTCCACATTTGCCAAACAGTACCAACAACGTGCACGTAGGTTTTCTACCCTTTACTTACAAACCATTCAGGCACACGGCAAGTGGAGCGGTAAGAATCCCTTCCCCCCAACATCCGGAGCAAAGAGTGGTGATGGAACAATCGGCGTTCTGACCAGAGCATCAATACGACCAACACGCCTAAAAAAGTTCTGGGAAATGGTTGAGCCAGTCAGTAGAGAACTGGAAGGGGCGGAAGGTTTGTGCGCCTCTATCGGCATTGGCGAACTACCACTTATTCGACAGGCTACATTCTCAATCTGGGAAAGTGCAGAGCAGATGAAAGCCTTCGCTTATAACAACGGAACGCACCGCCAAGTGGTAGTACGAACACGACAGGAGAACTGGTACAGCGAAGACCTGTTTGCACGGTTTCTCATCACGGATAGTGTAGGAGAATTCCCTTAACAAGGGCAAACATAGAGGAAGATATTCTTGCACCCCTTTATGTTTTATCTTCCCTTCAGATAATTCTTTTGGAGGAGAACTGAAAGAGGAGTTGAACAATGGCCTACCTGCACGCAATACACTTTTCGCTTGAGGAAGCTCGATCTACGCTGAACGATATTCTTCCGAAAGTTGAACAAATGTCCAACGCAAAGCGAAAACTTGACTCGATGGGGTATGACTTGAGAGGGCATCATTTCTTTGCCGGGATGGGAACAAATGGAACAAAGCCCTATCCTGATGAAGTCAACAGTGTGATTGAATTGTTCCGCGAGTTGACGGCGAAGGGAGTAGTGATAAAAGATATAAGTCGAGGACTGATTGACTTCCCAACAATCAGGGCAAACGGCGAAGAAGTCTACCTCTGCTACTTGTTGGGAGAAAAAGAGATTGAGTACTGGCATGGTATTGAAGATGGGTTTGCCGGACGGCAGTCGGTAGAGGATTTGTAGACGATATTTCAATGCTGAGAATAAGAAGGGTGAAAAGAGATTTGTGGCTTTTGATTTAATCTATCTCGACAACAGCGCAACAACACAGCTTGATCCACAAGTGGTGGAGAAGATGAACCACTTCCGTGAAGAGAACTTTGCGAACGCCGGTTCAGTTCACAGAGGCGGTCAGCGTGCCCGTGTCGCACTTGAGGATGGACGGGACACAATAGCTGGGTGTATTGGTGCTGAGCCGAAAGAGATCGTCTTTACGAGTGGAGGAACCGAGGCAAACAACTACGCGCTGAAGGGATATGCTTTCCGGGTGAAAGCTACCACAGGTTCGTGGCCAACTATTATCACCGACCGAACAGAACACCACGCAATTCTACACCCCGCTGAGTTTCTCGAATCTCTCGGCCTACCAGTCCACTACGTTGAGGTTACCCGCGAAGGAAGAGTAACACCGGAGAATCTCGACAAGCTGATGCGATCTCTCCCCAACCAACCAGCCCCTCCCCTCATCTCTATCATGCACGCCAACAATGAGACCGGAACTATCAACCCTATTCGCGAGCTTGCAGAGGTTACGCACGAACGGGGTGGAGTGATCCACACAGACGCTGTTCAAAGTTTTGGCAAGATTCCCTGCAAGGTTGCAGAGCTTGGAGTGGACATGATGACCCTCTCCGCACACAAAATTCACGGTCCAAAGGGAATTGGACTTCTCTACGTTAACAAGGAACTGGAACTGGAGTCGCTGATTCACGGTGGAGCGCAGGAACGGGATCGACGCGGAGGAACCGAAGGGGTAGAACTTGTAGTTGGATTTGCCGAGGCAGCGCGGATTGCCGAAGAGAAACGGGAAGAGGCAATGCGTGAAGTAGAGCGGTTATCACATCGGTTGCGGGAAAGACTGAAGGGAATCGAAGGAGTTTGTTTCGTTACCCCAGAAGGTGGAACACTCCCCAACATTCTGAACATTACATTCAACAGTGCCGAACACCTCGACGGAGAAGGACTTATCGTCGGCATGGATATTCAGGGTGTTGCCGTCTCCAACGGATCAGCTTGCACTTCAGGAAGTATGCAGCCGAGTCACGTTTTGTTGGCAATGGGCTATCCTCCCCCACAGGCAAAGGCAGCTGTACGCTTCTCACTTAGCAGGTTTACAACCGAGGCAGAAATTGATCACGCAGCAGAAGCAATGGCGGAGCAATTCGAAATTCAAAGGGCAAACTTAAAAAAGTAGGAATCTGAAGATGCTAAGGTGATGGGTTCGATCCTTATGAAACACCTCTCTCCTAACAACTATTTTCCCCTCTTCAATCTTCTCAATCTCCTTTTTTAAATTTTTAATTTTGCCTTTTGAGTTCCCCTCTCCTATCCTGTCTTTCTTCGTTTGTTCAGGTATTCTACAAGGGCGACATCGTAAGGGATGGAAGTGTCGAGCAAAAGGTAGTCGATACGGTTCTCTCGACACTTGCGTTTTAGCAAGTCAGTAAACTCGGTCATTGCCTCGGTGTAGGCTTTACGAATTTGGTAGGGCTGTGTCACCATTTCTTCCCCTGTCTCCATATCCTGAAAGGTTGCGTCTGTACCGAAGTTAAAGGTTCGCTCCAGCGGATCAAGTATCTGCAAAGCAAGTACTTCGTTCTGTTTATGGCGGAAGCCTTTTAGTGCAGTAATCACATCCTCTGGATCATCGAAAAAATCACTCAGCACAATCACTAATCCGCGACGTTTTATCCGCTCAGCAAGTCGACGCAAGGAAGATGCCGTTCCCGTTTCCGTCCCCTCCCCCGGCTCCGCCTTTGCCAGTGCTTTCAACAATTCCTGTAAGTAGCTGGGGCGAGCACTCGGGGGCAAATAGGCACGCAATTCGGTATCGTAGAGAGCCACTCCAACGGCATCTCTCTGCTTTATCATTAACAGGGAGAGAGCTGCGGCAAGGGAAACGGCGTAGTCGTATTTCTGCACCTGACCGGGAGAGGCATAACGCATCGAAGAAGAGGCATCAACTACGATCCACGCCTTCAGGTTTGTCTCCTCCTCATACTGCTTGATGTAGAAGCGGTCAGTCCGACCGTAGACTTTCCAGTCGACATACCGGAGTTCATCTCCCGGCATATATTGCCGATGCTCGGCAAACTCGACGGAGAAGCCGTGGTAGGGAGACTTGTGCAACCCGGTGATGAATCCTTCCACCACCATCCGGGCACGCATTTCTAACGACGAGATCTTTGAGACAACGTCGGGCTGAAGATATTTCCGGTAGTCAATCATGAAGCAAGCATACGGAATTTTAAAGCAGAAGAAAAGAGAACTTCCACTCTCTTTATACATTCAACTTTATGGTGGAGTTTTCCCTTTCTACTCACCCACTTCAACGGCAAGCATTAGGATAGATCGTTTGCAAGACTCCCCGTTATCAACAGAAGATTGCGTTGTATCTTCGCCTGACAACTTCAGGTGAACGACAAATGATCTTCCATCAACACAGTTTGAAGTCCATTCTTTACGGTGCTCTCACCATGAGCATCCTCCTCACCGGTTGTTCCGACCGAAGAGAAGCTCCTCCACTTGAGCAGAAACGAGAAATTGTTATCGGCCTAAACCCATCGGAGCGTTCGGAAAAGACCCAGCAGAATGCCGACCTGTTAGCAAAGTTGATTGAAAGGAAGCTCAACATGCCGGTGAAGATGTTTGTGGCTCAAGACTATAGCGGTCTGGTTGAAGCTCTCCGCGCCCACACAATTGACTTTGCGTTCCTCGCTCCGGTCAGCTACGTTCACGCAGAAAGGATTGCCAATGCTGTTGTTCTCCTAAAAGCTGAACGCCAAGGGAGTCCCTTCTATTTTGGCTGCATTGTTGTGAATGCAGAGAGTCCTTATCGAACAATCGAAGACTTGCAGGGGAAACAGATTGCGTGGGTTGATCCTTCCAGCGCCTCGGGTCACCTCTTTCCCAAAAGTGCTTTGATTGAAGCTCACTACAACCCTGACTCACTCTTCAGTAAACAGGTTTTTGCTGGAGGGCACGACGCCGTTCTCCTCTCGGTAATCAACGGCACAATTGACGCCGGAGCAACCTACGCAAACGACACCTTAGGGGAGAGTGGATCGTGGACTCAACTGGAGAATGGAGAACTGAAAGAGAAGGTGCGCCCGATCTTCTTTTCGAAGCCGATTCCGGGAGATAACATATCAACCTCGCAGTATATGATCGAGAACTATCCCGATCTGGTCGAGAACGTAAAAGAGGCAGTCGCCACAATGCACTTGGATCCAGAAGGTGCAGAGGTAATGCGATCGATGTACCACGTTGACGCCATGGTTCCTGCCACAAGCCAAGACTACGACCCTGTGCGAAGAGCGGCTGATTTGCTAAACCTGGACATCACCGGAAAAATCCGCGAGAACGATTTAGAGCATGTTGAAAAAAATCAACGCAACACTCTCTACTCCTGGTTGTTAGTAGCCGCTACGTTCCTCTTTGGAGTTGGAGTGATCGCTGCACAAGTGATAAGAAGGAAGCAGAGAGAAGAAGTAGAAGGAAACCAGGACAATCATCTCGACGAGTCTCCCCCGATTGCCGGAGCACAGTTCTCCCTTCGCAACCTTCACGTCATTTTCACCGACAGAAATAGTGTAAAGATTCCGGCACTAAAGGGGATTTCAATAGATATTTTTCCGGGAGAGTTTTTAGCAATCATCGGCCCTTCTGGAGGAGGAAAGTCGACATTGTTGCGGATATTGAACCGTGCGGTAGAGCCTACCGATGGAAGGATATTCTTTCGCGAGAAAGAAGTCTCCCACATTCAAGGCACGGCACTGTTAAAGCTACGCCGGAACATCGGGTTTATCTTCCAGCAGTTCAATCTTGTCGGTTCAATTTCGGCAATGCAAAACGTGT
The DNA here is from genome assembly GCA_050248595.1 of Kapaibacterium sp. (SeqCode). Classification (GTDB taxonomy): domain Bacteria; phylum Bacteroidota; class Ignavibacteria; order OLB7; family OLB7; genus JAGWAZ01. The sequence continues at coordinate 1,977 of JBFWSB010000166.1, read as the reverse complement.
TGACCGGACGACTCTCAACAGTACCGGTCGGACGTTCGTTACTTGGTCTTTTTCCGGAAGAGGATATCGCATACGCTCGCACTCTTCTCAACGAAGTTGGGCTTCAAGAGAAAGAGCAGAGCCGGGCATCTGATCTTTCCGGCGGACAACAACAACGTGTAGCCATTGCTCGCGCGCTCGCTCAGGAACCGGAAGTAATTCTTGCCGATGAACCAACGGCTTCACTCGACCCAATGCTTGCAGAGTCAATTCTCACGTTGCTCCAGAAGATAAATCGGGAGCGAGGGATTACGATAGTTGCCAACCTCCACTCTATCGAACTTGCACGGAAGTATGGCACTCGCATCTTGGGGCTGCGTGCTGGCCACCTTCTGTTTAATGGCTCGCCAAAGGATTTAACTGAAGATGAGATCGAGAAGATCTATGAGGCGTCGAGCAGCAACAAAGCGTTGTAGATACAACAAGAGGAGAACCATCTCCTCTACCGGAATCGGTTCTCCTCTAATAACGACGACGAGATAGTTCTCGTAAGAGACTTGGTTTTAGTAGAACTTTTAGATAAGAATTTCTGGTTGCGCTTGTTCCACCGTCAGGTTTCTGGTCGACACTCGAGCGGCAACGTTTTGCGCTACCTTTAGAAAGGCTTTCGCCTGCTCTGAGTCAGGATGTTTCAACGTAAGGGGCATACCCTCATCGCCAGCTTCACGTGTTTCAATCGTCAGTGGAATTTCACCGAGGAAGGGGACACCTAATTCTGTGGCAGCCTTTGCACCACCGCCGCGAGAGAAAATTTCGTACTCAGTTCCTGTGTCTGGTGCAACGAAGTAACTCATGTTCTCAATGATGCCAAAGACTGGAACCTGCACTCGCTCGAACATGTGGAAACCTTTCCGGGCGTCGGCTAAGGCAAGCTCCTGAGGGGTGGTGACAATCACCGAGCCGGTGAGGGGGATAGTCTGCGACAGTGTCAACTGAATATCTCCGGTTCCGGGAGGCATATCAAAAATAAGGTAGTCCAATTCTCCCCAATCAACATCGGTCATGAACTGCCGAAGTGCCCCGGCAGCCATTGGTCCTCTCCAAATCACAGCTTGATTGGAATCCATCAGAAAGCCTATCGACATCACTTTGATGCCGTGAGCCACCAAAGGAACAAGGACACGGTCACCATTCGGCTTTTCATACATGTCGGGATGTTTTCCATCCAAACCAAACATTAAGGGGGCGGAAGGACCGTAGATATCAGCATCGAGAAACCCAACTTTACTCCCCTGCGCCGCGAGGGCTGCCGCAAGGTTAGCAGCGACGGTTGACTTCCCAACTCCACCCTTTCCTGAGGCTACAGCAATTGTGTTTTTTACGCCGGGAAGAATCGCATTCTTCTTTGCATCACTGTGACCAACAACTTGTGCCGTCATATTTACACTTACTCCCTTTGCTCCAATTTCCGTTAGATATGCTTCAGCCTTCGCTTTCATCTCATCCTTTACAGGACAAGCTGGAGTTGTTAACTCAATTGTTACCCGAACATCTTCACCGGAGATTTCAATCTCCTTCACAAATCCGAGGGCAACAATGTCTCGGCCAAGGTCGGGATCAATGATCTGAGAGAGAGCTGTTCGAATAGATTCAGGAGTCAGCATATTTCCGTTGTTCGGCATAATGTTTTCTATAATCGTTGGTAGTCAGATTGCAAGTAGTAGACTGCAAAGTACGGAGCAGAGAGAAGAATGACCATGACAGTTAGTCAAGGAAAAGAGCGTCCACTCTCTCCAAAGAAAATGTCCCGATCTCATAAAGACCGGGACATTGTTTTATAACTGAGATTACACGTAAGCTGGTTTAAACAGCAGAAGAGCCTCACTCAGGGTTATCCGATTCTGCATAGTGCTTGATGCTATTGGCCTGATAGGCTAACATCCCAAGTGCCCAGGGGTGGGCAACACCGAGCATCGTATAGGAAAGGAGCACCAATGT
>JBFWSB010000165.1:0-9660 GCA_050248595.1 Kapaibacterium sp. (SeqCode) | reverse complement strand
CTGACCCAGGAGAGCTTCCTTCAGGTCTTTTGAACAGAGTGGAGAAGGCAGTGGCAAGAGGGTAATCCACCTAACTATCATTGCGGCTCTGTCTCTCTGTGCTGTTGATGTAACCAAACAGAACCTTGTGTATAGTTTTACCTCGACTCACGATCACTACAGTCACGTCATCATCATCTTTTTGGAGGAGAACCATGCGCGCGCATCTACTTTTCGTGCCTCTTTTCTGTGCTATTACCATCCTCTCTAACATTGCCAACCTTCAATCGCAAACAGACGAGGAGCAGACAGTTCCGCTATTCCCACCCGTTGATGGTATTCTATCCCCAACCTCGCAACACATTCCCCCAGTCCCTTTCGAGAATTTCTCGAACAGTAAATCTGGGGTTGAACTCTTTGTCTCCAACTATGGCACTATTGGGTTAAACGGCGAATCTGGAACTGCCGGAGGTATATGGCCACGTGGTTCCGGGATGAGTTATCTCTATGGTGGAGGGTTTTGGTTCGGAGCAGAAAAGCTGTGGCGTAGGGATACGACAAATCCAAGTAGCCCACGTGAACTACAAAAGAAGACAGTCGTCAGTTTCAACCCAAACAGTGGTAAGTCGTGGTTTGTGCCGGGTGTTATCACATCTCCCCTGAGCGAATCCAAACTGGAGTTGACTCCAGAAGCAATCAATAACTATCGTCTTTACTCCTCGCTCGACTACGATCCGCAGACTGGGGAACAACTCGATCCTAATGATAAATTAGAGGGAAGAGCAAACTGGCCTGTGTGGGATATCGATCCGAATCGAGTACCGGGAAAGCATCATTATTTCGGAGACTATCTTCAGAATCCTGCCGAGCGAACGATTGAATTTAATCCTGAAGGCCCATCGATCATTTCAGACCAAGATATGGTTGCGGTCTTCAAGGATACCGATCTCTCTTTCTATGAGATTGAAGAAAACAAAGCCCGCTCACAGGGCTATCCACTTGGAATACAAGTTGAGCAACAAGTCTTTAACTGGGAAACTGGGAGACTAAAAGATGTAGTTGTTATCCGCTATCGCTTTATCAATAAATCACCTGACACACTCTACAATTGCTACATGGCTCCTGTCTACGACATTGATATTGGATCTGCCTGGAACGACAGGATGAGAGTATTGATACCAAGTCAGCACCAAGATTCACTCAATATGGGGGTAATGTGGTCAGAGGCATCGGGTGGAGATTCTGCATATGGAAATGTCGGAGTTGATATTCTCGAAAGTCCAGCAGTCTATCCAGTTGGGAATGAAGAAGAAGGGTTTATCCGGCGGGACAAGGCTTACTATGAGAACTCCGAGCAGTTAGGTCTTCACGCACTCAGAAACTGGGTGATTGATGTTGACCCACAAACCCCTGAAGAACGCTACCGTTTTATGGCCGTACAAACCCGCGATGGTGATAATGGGGGAGGGGATAAAAGACTTTGTATCTCGACTGGACCCTTTAACATGTATCCGGGCGATACGGCAGTAGTGGCGGTTGGGTTGATCTTTGCATACGGCCTCGTGCCCGAACAAAAGGGTACGTGGGAGGATTTAAAGGATCTGATCGACCTTGATATGTACACGCAACAGATGTATGACAGGGTGTTGAGGACGAGTAGTGTAGAGGGGGATCGAGCTTGGCGGATGTTCCGTGAGCTTGATCTTCAGTAGTGAAAGCTGTGAAGCGTTGCTGAAGAAGAGAACACGTGGGGAAGTCCGTTCATCTACAAGGGAACGGACTTCTTCCTTTTTGCGGCATGTCCTATCTTACGTCATAATAATTCGTTCATCTTGGCACAATCACCATCTTCATAGGGTTCTCAAATGTGTGCACCGCGAGTTCTACTTCCTACATTTCTCACTACTCTCATTCTCTTGAACGTGTTTGCGCTCAGTGCTCAACAAGTAGAGTTAGATGTTCGAGCAGATAGTCTTCAATTCTCAGTGATTACGGGAAGCTCACCCGAACCATACTTTTCGCAACGTCTCCCGAACGATGTTTTCGAAAATCTGATAACGCAAATCTCTCCGATACAGACCTTTGTCACCAACTATGGCGTGATTGGGTTGAATCCTGCTCAAGGAAACCCCGGCTTTTTCTGGCCTACCGGTACAGGAAGGGCATATATGTATGGTGGTGGATTCTGGTTCGGTACGAAGAAACGTCTACCTACTGACAACACTTTGAAGGAGTACACGGCTCTCAGCTATAACCCAAATACAGGGCTTTCATGGTTTGTTCCCGGACCTGTCACTCAGCCCTACACGACTTCTAAGGTAGATACTACCTATCAAGGTATCCTCAACAATCGCCTCTACATATCGACCGATTACCGGAACACAACTGGAGTTCCCAACGATACGAACGATGTCGTGAACGGTGGGCCACGTTGGCCAGTTTGGCATACGCAGGAAAAGGAAGAGGGGGGAAAGAACCACTACTTCGGTGATATTATCTTTCCTGTAGGAGATCGAACACTCGACAACTGGCCGAAGGGTCCAGTGATGATTAGCGACCAAGATATGGTTGCAGTCTACAAGGATACAGATTTGAGTCGATACGATATTGGTGAGCAGGAGGCACGAGATGAGGGATACCCAATCGGCTTGCAGGTGGAGCAACGACTCTATTCTTGGGGAACTGGGCCACTCAGTGATGTGTTGATTATCCGCTATGCCCTCATCAACGTCTCTAACGATACCCTCTTCGATTCCTTCTTTGCTCCTGTCTACGATGTTGATATAGGGGCGAACGGTAATGACCGCATGAGGACCGTAATTGTTGACCCAGAGGAGGATACCCTCGACCTTGGGGTAATGTGGTCGGAGACGACATCTGGCGATCAAGGGTATGGATATTTAGGATTTGACTTCGTACAGTCTCCGGCTGTATACGAGGATGGAGAGAAGAAGGGATTCATCAGAAACGATAAGATCTACTTCCGGAACGAAGAACAGCTTGGACTACACTCCTTCCGAAACTGGGTGATTGATATTGATCCTACCACACATGAGGAGAAATACCCGTTTATCTCAACCAAGGTACGTGATAGTGACAATGGTGCTGGAGACAAACGGATGGCATTCTCTACCGGATCGTTCAACATGCTACCGGGTGATACGGCAGTGATCGCGTTGGGAATTATCCTTGCAAATCCTCGAGCAACTACGCCGAATGGCGAGTGGGAGGATATGGAGAACCTGATTGAAAAAGATATGGCCGCGCAGCAATTTTGGGATACGTTCACCAGAACAAACAGCGTCGAGGATGCGTGGGAACGGTTGCTGATCGGTCCGCTTGACCTGCGCTAAAGTGAGGCATCGCGAGTGACAACTTCTCCACTCATAAGAAGCACCAAGGGAATACTATTTCTGTAGCAGATTTCTTGTGCCGTTTCTATCTAACAACTGAAAGTGGGAGAACGTTTTGCTGAGCGTTCTCCCACTTCATGCATTTTTCAATAAGCCTTACGAAGGCCGTTCTCTCCGCTCGACTTCTCTCTCTTCGGCCTTATCGCGGAGTGGTCGTCCTTTCTCTGGAGTTGGATCTTTTACCATGCCGTACATCGCCAATCCTTCGTGATCTTCGGGGAGATATTCGGTGATCGGCAAGCCCTCTTCATTCACGAAGAGGAGACAGTGGCAGTACTTATAGATTTGCATGTCGTCGCAAGCACAAATCCAGGTGCGGTGTTGGATCTCTGCTTCTTTATCAGGATAGAAACGGCAGGGGCAGAGTGGTCTGCCGAGCGTGTCGATGTGGTGCGCCAATCCCTTCACAACTGCCTCTGTAACGTCCGGGTTTGGATGCTTGAACGTTCCTGACTTACCGCAGTAAGCGTCAACAAACTTCTCCATGCGGGCTAACGATTTCTCGGAAGGATCGGCTCTCATCATCTGCTCCGGTTTGGTTCAAGAGTTACGTTCTGAAGAAAGGGAATTGCTCTCTCGGTTTCCTCACGTTCGGCAATTCAGTTAGTTGAAGAATATAAGAAGCTCTCGATGAACAGAGTACTATGTTTTTCGTCTGCTCGGGGGAACTGTGCGTAGTCGGTTGAAAGAGAGGTTGCCTTTGGAATGAAGGATAAATTCCGGCACAATGTTTGCCTATGTGTGGGGCACGATTGTGCTCTCCTTCACTGATAAATGAGATGAGAAACTGAAGAGCAAAAAGTATGCGACGCATTGCAATTGTAGGCCCATGCGGGGCAGGAAAATCGACCTTAGCCAGAACCTTGGGGGATATTACCGGCTTGCCTGTCTGGCACTTAGATAAGATCTGGTGGTTGCCGGGGTGGATTGAAGATACGCCCGAACGTTTCGACGAGAAGCTGAAGAGCGTTGTTGATATGGAGGAGTGGATAATCGATGGGAACTACAGTCGAACCTTCAACATCCGCCTTCCCAAAGCTGACACAGTAATCTACCTCGACTTCCCGCGCAGAATCTATTTTCGTCGAGTTCTCTGGCGCATCATTAAAGGGTATGGGAAGACGAGGCCTGATCTTGCCGATAACTGTCCCGAGCGTTTCGATTTGGAGTTCCTACACTTCGTCTGGAACATCCCAAAGAAATCTCGTCCCCGCACGCAGCAGTTCCTCGCAGAGTACGAAGGCCAGTTCGCACTCTACACATTTCGGAAGCCGAAAGAGGTGAAACAGTTCCTCGAAAAGGTGAAGGGGAGTTTCATCGAGAGGAGGTAATGCAAAGCAAGCCCAACCTATAGATTTACACCTACTAATGCTCCCTCACTATCACACCCATACACTCCCACACTCATATACTTCCCGACCTCACATCCCCATTTCAACCGAAACGTTGCAGTCATCGGTGGTGATGTGAATAAGCCGGTCATCAATTGCTACGCGCATACTCTGTACGTTCTCTGGGACAAATTCCTTCGATTCAGGATTTTCAATGAAGTCCATCAACACGAGCCAGTCCTGTTGTGTCAGTGCAACTTCGGACGTGTCCCCTTCCTGCATCATCGGATAAAACTTGAGGACTTTTTCTAAGAGAGTCAGTCCCTGCTTCAAGTGTAGTGTCGGTTCCATTGTTTTTGAGTAATCGTGGCTCGGTTCTCTGTTAACGAAGTCCACGAAATTACGTGATGGAAAGTTGGGGGTGAGTGACGAGTTGTTGTGATGTTTACCCGAGTTCAGGGTCTTTTTCTCTATCGTCAACCAAAAATTCATCTTCAACAAGCAACTGAACATGAACCGCAACCTGCATTCAATAGCGATCTCATTTCTGAGCATTTTCCTGGTGCTTTTCCTCTTTTCTTGTTCTTCTAATCCAAATGATCCGGGGCAGAGACTCTCGGGCAACATTTCAGGGAAAATCATTCTGGAAAATGGCTTCCTTCAAGAAGAGAGTGACCATAGTGGAGCGATTGTTGAAGTTGTGGGGACATCTTATCGAACAGAATCAACAGTTGATGGTTCGTGGCGGTTGGAGAATTTACCAGCCGGGACGTACGTGATTAAGGTTAGCAAAGATGGCTATACTCACCGTAAAACTTTTGGCTATCAGTTCGTAGGTGGGGGAGAGGCCTACTTCAATAAGACATATCTTACACGCCTTCCTTCGCACAACGTAAGAAACCTTACGGCAATCATCGAAGACACAGTTCACCAAGATAGTCACAACCCAAACCTTCCCGACTCAATTCGTCAAGTAGCTCCTTATGTCCGTTTTGGAATGGAGATATTGAACGCCCCAAAGACAAGTGGCTCTATCAAGTTCCAGATGTATATATCGCGAAACCCGAACGTCAGTTATCGGGAGGGAGAGTACGAGATTCGTAGAATATTCTATCTGCCCGAAACACTTACCAGCTTTTCTTTTCTGATGTATGAATACCTGAACAAAAGTGATTTCGTTTCGGGAGAAAGAATCTACGCTGTTATCTACCCTGCTGCTAACGGGACACATGGGGGTGAATACTTCGACAATGAGTTAGGGCATGAAGTGGACAGTGACGTTGTGGATGATCCATCGAATGTCGTCTCAATTATTTTGCCGTGACAACTATGTGGTAGGTAGGCTCTTTACAGGTGCAAATCATTCAAACTCATTACTCAACATTATCCATAATATCCACGATGAAGACTTTGCAGCATCTCTCATCCCCACTCTTGTTTGTTCTCACACTCATTACGCTAACCACTCTCAATTCCTGTGGAAGCGACCCTTCAGATCCGAGCAATCGTTTGACCGGAGTTCTCACGGGCAAAGTTATTGTGTACGACCAATATGGGAATCGAGAGCAAGATAAGAGTGGCGTAAAGGTAGAAGTTGATGGGACTTCGTACACGGGGATTTCAGAGCCAGATGGTTATTGGCACATCGAGAATCTGCCTGCCGGTACGTATGTCATCACGATGAGCAAGGATGGGTATAGCCAGTACAAACATTATGCCTATCCATTTGTTGGTGGAGGAGAGGGCTTCGTCCATCAAACAGATTTACATCAGATACCTACGTACAAGATTGAATCCTTCTGGGCAGGATATGTCGACACTGCAACCAAAAAGATGGAAGTCTTGCTGTATGACTCAGCAACGGGTAGGCCCTACCATGATGTAAAAGATACTCTCGTATCAGTAGCACCATACTTTGTGGCGTATGGCAGAATGAGTCAACCTCCTTCGGTTAATAACTATCAGAGCCTGATTCTCTTCACTGGCAGAAATCCAGATGTATCGAGTACGCCAGGAAAATACGAGTACTTACAGACACTTCGATCTGAGCCGAACAGCCAAGATTTTGGCTTTAAGTTGAATGGGACACTCACATATTACTCAGCGGGTGAAACTATCTACCTCAAAGCCTACCCAGTAGCGTCGGCTGCCAATGCGAACTACTACTCCAATCCCTTAACGGGAGAGCAGTTCTTCATTGGGATAAGCGATGAGGGATCGCAAGTAATCTCGGTTGTCAAACAGTAGGAAGCCATCACGTACTATTCTTTCCCGAGCAAACACTCCCCTTCAATCCAATAGGGGCAGAGTGAGCAGTGGGCTGTTGTAAGTGGAAGCTGACGGCGACCCGAGTAGCTGAGGGCGCGGATATCTTCGATTGTCGCAACAATCTCCTCTTCTGTTCTCGCGAGATCAAATCTGCTGAAGGTGAAATCTTCCGGTCTGTTTAGTGCTTCGGTGAAGAGAATCGTGCCAGTAATCGAGCGTTGCTTCGGATTCAGTTTCGAGATGAGCCATGCGTAGAGCCTAATCTGTGGTAGATAGCTCTCTGCAATTGTTTCAGGATCGCGATCGCGGAGCCGAAGCGTCTTGAACTGAGTGAAGGAGAGGGTTCCATCTTCGGCAGTTACGAGGCGATCCATCACACCGACGATAAACTCACGATTCGGTCTTGTGCCGAGTGGCATCCTGAGTTCCTTTGCCCCTTCGGAGGTTGATCCTTCAGGAAAGATTCGTTTGCGCCCCTCCTCCGACGAGAGGAGATTGCTCACCGTCGTAATCAATTGCTCGCGCAATCTGGTGAGGGTTGCCTCATCCATCGGTTCTAAGGAGAGGAGGCGTTCGACGATATCTTCGACAGTTGAGTATACTTCTTCCGCACCATCAGTAGCATCTGCGCTCTCGCTATCAGTTGAAGCTCTACTTCGAGTGCTATCGGTAATGCGCCGCGCAACTTCTCTGAAGAGTCGGGCGAAGATCGTCCCATCCTCGCTATCACTCTCGTCGGGATTCTCCTCCCACGCAGCAGCGATCTCTTCCGGTATTCCGAGTCGATAGCGGAGATAGTACTTGGTTGGACACTGTGAGTAAGTGAGAAACTGCGTCGCCGAATATATCTCTCCACGCGCCCGCGCCGGAATTTCTCCGATCTGCAAATACTCCGGGTGGAATCCCGCTTCACCCTCCCCTTCAGGTCTGTACTGTTCCAATTCTATGAGTGATCGTCTAACGTGAATGTTCTGGCTCCACTGTCGGGACGTGATAGTGGCACCATCTTCTTCAAGGAACCTGAGTGTTTGCGTTTGCACCGACACCTCTCCTTCTTCAGGAAGAGAGGGGAGTGGTGCAAGGCTCCACTCCAGCATAGTATTTGCGGCTGGTTCATCCCCACACTCACCAGAGATTACCAGCATATCGCGTGCTCTGGTCAAGGCTACGTAGAAGATGCGAGCCTCTTCCGCCCGCTCCTTTTCTCGACGCCGCATCTTCATCAGGGCTGTCACCATCGGTCTGAACTCATCGGCGTTGTAAGTCCAGTTCCAACCAAATCCGAGTTCTTTATCAAAGAATGGGGGATTAGAAACGCGAGTGGGTGAGTTCAAGTTTGGGAGGAAGACAACGGGAAATTCCAGACCTTTTGCTCCGTGCATCGTCATCAAACGGACGGCGTCGCGACTCTGGTTGATGGCCGCCTCGGACTCCATCTCTTCCGATTCAATCTGGGCGGTCAACTGTTCTACGAAGTCGAAGAGATTGGTAAACCCTCTCGACTCAAAATCGCGAGCCATGTCGATTAACTTGTCAACGTTGGCTAACATCTGTTCCCCCCGCTCGGCTCCAACTACGGCTCCGCGCCACCCGGTTCGCTCGACAATTCGCTTCATCAGCAGAGATACGGGAATCCGGCTTGCCATAGCCCGATCATCCTCCAACAACTGAACGGCTCTCTTGATCGGCTCGCTCCCTTTTTGAGATTGAACCCAACCAACTGTCCGCGACCACAAATCTCGTCCCTCATCCTTCCCAATACTCTCACGACTTATCCTGTAAAGTTCAGCGTCGGAGATTGCGAAGAAGGGGGAGCGGAGCAGACCGAGGAGAGCAATGTCATCTCTGCTGTTGAGGAGAGTGCGAAGGTAGTTCGTCATATCGTAGACTTCCTGAGTCCGGAAATACCCTGAACTACCGTGGGTTAAGAATGGGATGCCGTGCGAACGAAGAGCACGTTCAATATCCTCAAATGTCTTTCTCTTACGGCAGAGGATAGCGATGTCGCTGAAGCGGGCTGCTCGGGCTTCTTCCACCTCTCCACCTTCAGGAACTTCCCAAACACACTCTTCGCGCTCGGTTACCATCAGCAGAATTCTTCGGGCAATGAGTTCTGCCTCGGAGAGTTGTTCACTCTCTACCTCATCTTCCTCTTCGCTTGATTCAGGTGGAACTAACAGCACCTCAACTTTTCCTTTCCCTTCAGAGTAGCGTGCGCAGACTAACGGTTCATATTCCACACCATAGTCGGAGCTTGCCGACGAACGCATCACCGGGGCACAGGCTTCGTTGACGTAGGCGCAAATGTTGGGGAGCAGGCGGAATGATGCGTCCAAACGAATCTCACCCAAACTCTCATCGCGTGACTCTGGCTCGATCAACTCTTCTCGATACTCCAACAAATACTCCGCTCGACCTTTATCCCGGTTGACTTTGCGAATCTCTCCAGTTGCTTCGGTGAAGACTTCTACTTCTGCCCCTCGAAAGCCGTAGATCGACTGCTTTCGATCCCCAACAACGCAGATCAATTCCATATCCTGCAACTGCCGAGCCATCCGGCGGACGATGCGATATTGCAGCTCGTTCGTATCCTGAAACTCATCCACCATGATGTAGCGGAATCGTCCGGCTATCCGTTGCACTGCATCTTCTTGATCGAGTGCGTTGTA
>JBFWSB010000164.1:0-9671 GCA_050248595.1 Kapaibacterium sp. (SeqCode) | reverse complement strand
AGGGAATGGATGATCCAAACAACGAGCCAAGCCAAGGACAAATCACACACTTCTTTGTGCAGGTATACTATAATGCTGGCATGATGTTAGTGGACGATGACAACTTCCGTCTTGGTGAGGCATTCCCGGAGAGTGATGGCTGGAAGATCAGTGAATTCGAGCGTCAGCCCGGATACATTATCTTCGAGATTCAGAACACGCAAGGCAAATTCATTGAGCGGAAAGAGGGCAAAGTTCTTGAGATCGACTTCGTCACCTACATTGGAGACACGTTGGCAACAGAACTGAGTCCAGAAGCATGGCTTCAGCCGGGTGGATATGGAGCGAACGGTAACGACTGTATCGACTTCACATTTACTCCTGGAGATGCTCGTCTCGACTCAGTCTGCGGTCTGAACTTCCGACTGATCGAAGCAACAAATGCGAAGTACTCGGTTGGCAATGCCTATCCTAACGTTGCAAGCACTCAGACAGATGTCGAGTTCTCGCTCGGTCTGGATGCACACACGACAATCGAACTCTTCAACCAGCAAGGCGACAAAGTCGGTGTTCTGGTTGACGAGTACCTGAACCCAGGTACATACCGCGTCACATGGGATGTCCGTGGACTCCCGACCGGCACGTACTACTACCGGATCAACTCCGGCCACTGGACAGGAACGCAAGAAGTGAGAGTTCAGAAGTAATTCTCTCTCACTGATAATCACGACGCAGCAGGGCGTGCTCGAGAAATCGGGCACGCCCTTTTGTTTTCTATCACTTCAAAATGTTCACGATGGCATTATAATCTGGTATTCCTCCACACACAGACAGGCTCACTTCCCCACTGATTTCTCGCCTTGGCAATTCGTATCTTTTACAATGAATGCGCAACAGACAAGCCCACTTGCAGCACGAATCAGACCAAGAGTTTTATCTGAGGTGCTCGGACAAGAACATCTGCTCGGACCTGGCAAGCCAATGCGACGGATGATCGAAACAGGACGACTCCACTCAATGATCTTGTGGGGTCCGCCGGGAGTTGGAAAGACCACCATTGCCCTCCTCCTGGCTGAAGAGACGAAGGCTCTGTTCCGGCGACTCTCGGCTGTCTCCAGCGGAATAAAAGAAGTCCGTGAAGTTATCGCTGAGGGGAAGGAACAGGTTGCTGTAGGAAAATCAATCGTTCTGTTTCTGGACGAGATTCATCGCTTCAACAAGGCACAGCAAGATGCGCTACTCCCCGCTGTTGAAGAGGGATGGATAACACTGATTGGAGCTACTACTGAAAATCCATCGTTCGAAGTTATTCGCCCTCTCCTCTCACGTTGTACCGTTTTCACACTCAACCCCCTCTCTACTGAAGCCCTCAATGCACTCCTTGAAAGGGCAACTGATTTAGAACCGCGATTACAGGAAGTGGAAATCGTCGACCGTGAGTTACTAACTGGACTATCTGGGGGTGATGGACGGAAGTTGTTGACTGGCTTGGAACTTGCTCTCGATCTACTTCAACCCAAGGAGAAGTCAATCACTGGAGATCATCTACGGACTGCATTCAGCAGCAAGCAGTTCTACGATAAGACTGGAGAGGCGCACTACGACATTATCTCGGCCTTTATCAAAAGTATTCGAGGAAGTGATCCCAACGGAGCACTCTTCTGGCTTGCGCGGATGCTTGAGGGGGGAGAAGACCCTCTATTCATCGCTCGAAGAATGGTAATACTTGCCAGTGAAGATATTGGCAATGCCGACCCGTACGCGATCACGTTAGCAACAAACATCTTCTTGGCTCTGGAACGAATTGGTATGCCTGAAGGAAGAATCATCTTGGCGCAGGGAGTCACCTATCTTGCCACAGCACTGAAAAGCAATGCCAGCTACAAGGCTATTGATATGGCCGTGAAGGATGCCCGCCAGCATCCTCACCTCTTCCCTCCTCTTCACTTACGAAACGCGCCGACAGGTCTAATGAAATCGTTGGGCTACGGTAAGAACTATCGATATGCCCACAACTACGAAGGTGGGTTCATCGATCAAGAATACTTACCGGATGAGCTTCAAAGCAGAGTCTACTATCAACCGAGCCGTCATGGTCGCGAGGGAACAATTTTGGAGAGGCTGAAAGAGTTGTGGCCCAAACGATATGGAAAAAAGTAGGGAACCAGTAGATGGCTCCAGAATGAATGAAACGTGAAAGTGGAGAGAAGAGTTTTTCAGGGCGTATAGAAAAGCTGATCTATCTGTACTCTACTGAGCCAGCATGATTACATGCAGTGTTCTCTTCGGCATCCAGTAGTATATCACTCTACAAACTCTCAACTCTACACACTCTTCGAACTCTTCAAACTCAGTAATCAAACAATGGATAAATAAAAATGATCCCCAAAATGATCAAGGCGATGATGATAACGAACTTCATCACCTTCTTGACGATTGCGCCAATCAGGAAAATCAGAAGAATTGGCAGGGCAACTTTCAGGATTGCCGGAAGAGTGCCGAGAGATTCGAGAATATCCATTACGTCCCTTGTAGAAAAATCGTTCTGACTACAATGAGGCGTTCAACGTAATGCGGTGCATTCCTCCAAGCCCGGCAAGACTGTTGAAGGCATAGTCAAAACGATACTGATCGACCAAAATGCCAACCCCAGCCGACAATCCTCCAAGTCCCTTCGATCCTCCATACGTCACATCTTGCCGAGTGCGGTTGTTATATCCAAGCCGCAACCGAAGTGGATCGGAAATGGTGAACTCACCACCGATAGAAAATGAAGAAAACCGCGAGAAGAAATCATCTGACTCGTCGAGTAGACGACTAAAGTTGAGAGCGATCAACAATGGAAGACCACGTAATTGATGGGAAACCCCAAGTTTCAAATCGAGTGGGAGATCTTCGTTGACCTCTGTAAATGTCGAGACCTGAGAACCGAGATGGAGCAAGGAAAGTCCAGCTTGGATATTGCTAACAGTGTCGGCAAAGTAGAGACCTCCATCGAGAGCGAGTGCAGTTGAAGACAAGTCATCGATAGATGAGAAGATGATCTTTCCATTCACGCCGGCAGAAAATCCTTCTCCTAACGCATTCCCCCACCCTACGGTCAGCACAATGTCTTGTGAGCCAAACTCACCAATCATATTCCCATTCCGATCAGTCCGCTCGAACGAACCATACGTGTTGAATTGCACTCCAGCACCGAGTGTCCCAACTCCATCGAAACGCTTTGCAGCGGCAAGAGAACCACTGTTAATATCGAGCAGGTGCTTGAACACAGTGATAGATAGTGGCGCAGTAGAATCAATTGTATTGAGCAGAGCTGGATTATAGAAGAGGCCGTTTGCATCACCCGGAAGAGTAACTGCCGCACCCGCCATGGCAGCAGATCGAGCCGATGCGTCGCTACGAAGGAAGTCGTAGACGAAGGGCTGGCTCTGCGACCAACTTGTGGAAGAGAGAGTTACCAGAGCAAGCAGAGCCAAATTGATCGAAAGAAATTTCATTGCGAATTCAAATTCTTATGTCCGTACAGACTATCCACCAATACAAATCAACAACCCGACATGCTTCGGAATGATTGAGAAGGGAATAAGTGGTAAAATCTCCTTTCCTGCAAGTGATTTCTCCCCCCCTAAAGAAATTAACCTGTAGCAGCTACTGAAGGGAACCACTCATAGAGCATCAGGTAGACCAGAACTCCAGTTATTGAAACGTAGAGCCAGATGGGCAACGTCCAACGTGCGATTTTCTTATGCTTATCAAACTTGCGGGAGAGGCCACGCTTAAGGGTGATAATGGCAAGGAAAGGAACGACAGCCGCGAGTGCAATGTGTGAGAAGAGTATGAATCGATAAAGTCCAACAAGCAAGGCTCCCTCCCCACCGAAGGGAGTGTTCATCCCTCCACGAAGAGCATGATATGTGACATAAGAGATAAGGAATAGAATGGAGATAAAGAAAGCACCCAACATGATATTTCTGTGCGCTTTCCACTTCCCCTGACGAATCATTATAAACCCGAGCAGCAGAAGGATCGTAGCAATGCCGTTCAGAATTGCGTTCAATCGGGGGAGATCCATCACATCAAAAGAATCCATGCTGTCGATTCAAAGTTTATGGTCGGTTCAATTACTCTCTACTTCCTGAAGTCGTTTTAGAAGACTTAACAGACTGCTTCGCCCTTCCTCGCTCCGCCCATCGAAGATTCCACGAACCTCGCCACGCTCATCAACGAGGAACAATTTCGATGAGTGGACGATAGGTTCTTGCGGGTCAGTCCCCTCAGCAATCGCAACGTGAAAGGTTTGTTGCGCCACCTGCTGTATCACTGAATCGGGAGCGTTGAGAAATAGCCAACGATTTGGATCGGCGTTGTACTGGCTGGCATACTCGCTCAGTTGCTCCGGTGTGTCATACTCAGGATCGACCGTAAAGGAGACGAGAGCCACTGGGTCGTCCGGATCAATCTGAGACTGCAACTGGCTGAGCGACTCGGTCATCACTGGACAGATACCACGGCATCGGGTGAAGATAAAGCTCGCAATCCAGAGCTTTCCCCGCAGCTCTCCAAGGGTTATCTCTTTGCCATCCTGCCGTGTGAAGCGCACATCGGAGGCAACTGTGCCAAACGACTCAAGCTCCAAGCCACCACCTGTTTCAGCGTTTCTATCGGAGAGAAGGAAGTATACACCAATGATTAGTCCAATCATCAGGACTCCTCCCGTCACCAACAGCCCTCCCCCCTTTTTGTTTTGATCTTGGCTATCCACGAACTACAACTCCGACTTTAATAAAGTTCAACTTTTACTTCGCAACGTTCACTCTTCAATTTGCCCTGCGCATACAGACTCACGATCAAAATTTTGGTCCATCAATTGCCATTGCAAGGAGCAAGATGGGGAGGTAAATCAACGAAAAGTGAAAGACTGCTTTTGCAGCCCGATTTTCACGAGTGAGGGCAAAGCGAAAGCTAAGCCAGAGAAAGATAAGCCCGAGTAAAACTGCTCCGAAGAAATAGACTGGGCCGGAAATCCCGACAAGGGTTGGAATGAGGCTAACCGGAAGTAGAGCTGCAACGTAGAGAAGTATCTGGCGACTTGTGGCATCTCCCTCGGGATCAACTAAAGGGAGCATCCGATAGCCAGCGCGGGCATAGTCCTTCCGATACATCCAGGCCAAAGCTAAGAAGTGTGGCATTTGCCAGAAGAAGACCAGTGCAAAGAGTGCGACAGCACCTATCTCCACTGTTCCCGTTGCAGCCGCCCAACCTATCATTGGGGGAAGTGCTCCCGGTACAGCACCAACTATTGTGTTAAGCGTCGTTCGCCGTTTCAGAGGAGTGTAGAGGAAGACATAACTGACAAACGTAGCAGCGGCAACAAGGGCAGCTAAAAGATTAGCAGCGAGAGCAAGCCAAACCAGACCAATTACTGTTAGCAGAAGACCGATGATAAGAGCTTCGCGAGAGGCGACTCTACCAGCCGGAAGAGGACGATTCAGCGTCCGCTTCATCAGGGCATCCTGTTGCACTTCAATCATCATGTTGAACGCCGCACAACCAGCCCCAACGAGGAATGTACCGGCAAGTGTCGAGAGAAGGGGAAGAAGTGAGAGATTCCCACGCGCTCCAAGGTAGTAACCTGCAAGCGTTGTCATTACCGAAAGCAACGTTAGGCGAGGCTTGGTTAACTCGATATAGTCAAGCAAGCGAGATGATGTCTTCACTACATTCTCCACTTCATCCGTTGGAGGATTCAGTAGTCCTTCGGTTGTCTCCCCAGCACTCATGCGGCTATCTCCTCAGGCTGAACTGATCTGGAACCGGATGAAGGACCCTCTTCCCGACTTGGCATTCTAACAGGTTGAGTTCGCGAAGCGAAAAGTCTGCGCGATTGCGCTGCAATTGTCACCGCTGCTCCAAACACCATTGCCCCAGTCATCACGTGGAACGTTGTTACCGACGGCTGCTTCTCAGTGTAAATGGTTAAGATGCCGAGCGAGATTTGCAAAACGAGAAGAGAAATCAGCAGGAGTGCTGGACGAAAGAGCACCGAGACGCCACGATAGTGGCGGAAAATCCGGAAGGCTGTCCAGAGAGAGAGGATTGTCACCACAACTGCCCAGAATCGATGTGCTAAGTGCGCAACCATGTGCTCGCGGGTAACTTCGCTCAGCATCAGCTTATCCAAGATGCCGTTCTGCCGCAATTCTTGATTGGCAAAGGCGAGACTGGCATCACTCAGTGGCAACGACCACTTTCCGAACATCATCGGGAAGTCAGGGATTACAAGTCCTGCCTCGATATGCCGCATATAAGCGCCGAGCATCAACTGAATCAAAATAGCCCCAACAGTCCAGAGAGAGAGGGTCCGAAGCGAAACCCTGAATTCGTTTTCTTTAAGTGGAGCTGGCAAATCAACCCAACGTGGAGATAAGGCTAAGGCAAGGATGAGAGACATACAGAAGTAACTCTGGCCAAGCGTTCCATGGAATGTTGAAGTCCAGGCGGGAAGACCAAGTAGTACAGTAACCCCTCCGAATATTCCTTGAACAAGCACAGCTATCGATGTCCAGATGGCGAGCACCTTCACCCATTTCCTCTTCTCAAGACGCCAAATCAAGATTGTCAGGCCAAAGGTCAGCAATCCTGCAACCGAAGCAATCATCCGATGCGAGTGCTCCCAAAAGATACCGCCGACCATTTGGTCTAACGGAAAAAAGAACATGAAATGTCCGTAGGTATTTGGCCAGTCAGGAACAGAGAGACCGGAATTGGTACTCTTCACCATTCCGCCAACAAAAATCAGGACAAGAATAAATGCCACAGTCAACCATGCGAAGCGGTGGAGAGCACGGCTGCGATATGCAGTAGAGGTTTGATGCGATGCCACTGTAGTCATGCTGTAGTCATACGGTTCAGGTAGGCTTCAATCTTCGATTTTTGACTGGTCGAATATACGGAGCCTTCAAACCTCAGCCGAGTGGAGGAGCGTGTAAATGTGTAGTGAATCTTCGAGTTATGTATCAGAGGCTATACGGAAGCCGCTAAAAATTTGTCGGCGGATAGGATAATCCCAATTCCGGAAGGTGTTGCGGATTGCACCGGGACGAGTTGCCCAGCTTCCCCCCCGCAGTACTTTGTACTCAGTGCCAAAGAATATCTTCGAGTACTCATCGTATGGAAAGGCTTCAAAGTGAGGATAAGCAGTAAAGTCACTCGACACCCACTCCCAAACATCCCCGATCATCTGGTGGCAGCCAACCGGACTAACCCCAGAAGGATAGGCTCCGACTTCGGCGGCCATCATCCCGAGCATGTCGAGATTTGCTCTCTCTGGACTCCACGGAGAATTCCCCCAAGGGAAGAGAAGCGACTCTTCTCGATCGGCATCCCAAGCGGCGGCTCGCTCCCACTCAGCTTCGGTTGGGAGCCGCACTCCAACAAATCGGCAGTAGGCTTCCGCTTCGTACCAACAGACGTGGATCACAGGACGCCGCAAATTCAGTGGCTCCTCGATTGCCATCGACCTCGTCATCCAACCTCCATCACTATTGCGGAACCAATACTTCGGTGCTTCTATTTCACCCTCGGTAATAAAAGCCCACCCCCCATCACTCCACAACTCACGCTTCCGGTATCCTCCTGCATCTACAAACTCAAGGAACTCCCCATTAGTGACGGGAGCAACGCCAATCCGGTAGGAAGGAAGGTTAACCCGATGTCGCTTCCGTTCGTTATCGTACACCCCGCTGAGTTGATCTGTCCCCATGAAGAAATCGCCCGAGGGAATTTCTATCATTCCCTTCACCTCGGGATTTCCCTCTGGAAGAGATCGTAGTGGAAGAGTGGGAACGTAGGGATCACCCAACTTCAGTTGGAGTGTCTGGAGAATGGTCTCGTTGTGTTGATACTCGTGTTGCAGAAGCATCTGGTAGACAAATCCGTCCTGAAGGAGGGGATGAGTCTCCGTAGAGAAATCAACAGCGTGAAGGTGTTCCAGAACTACTCGACGAATCTCAGCTAAATAGCTCTTGAGTTCTTCGCGATCTGGCAAGGGAAGTTTATCGCGAACCGAGCGGGGATTTTTCACCGCGTCGTACATCTCGTCAAGTTCTGGAAAGACTTCACCAGAATTGGGAAGGGATCGGATTCCCCAAAGCTCCTCGAAGTTTCCGATGTGCCCCACATCCCAAGCGATCGGACTCATCAGCCGGTTGTGCTGGCGGTACAGATCCTCTTGTGGGAGTGGTTCCAATAGGTCGAGAGTTCGTTGCCGAGCCTCGGCAAAATCCTTTTCTATCTTCTCACGAAGGCTGTTCGCTTCGCTTTGTAGAGTTGATGTTGACATAGAGAGCGAAGATACGGAAACCGATCCTCTCAGAATTTCACTTCTTCTCCCCATTCTTCTTCACCTTCTGCTTCTGCTTCCACTCCTTCATCAACTCTTGGAAAACGTTTTGTTGATCCTCTGTCAAGATATTGTTCACTTGCCGGACAAGCAACCCAAGATTCATCCACTGCCGTTTAGCCCGCTGCCGAGGTTCACTTTGGAAGTTCTCCCGAATCCACGTATTTCTTCGCACCGCTTTTTTCAAGATCACTTGCAGTTGCTCAACTTGATCTTCGCTCAAATCAAGTTTTGTCTTCAGAAATTCAATCAGGCGTGGAAGCTCTTCGGCTCTCACATCGGCTCCGGGAAGCCCCGGTAGTGGATTCATATCAATATCACTGGCGTCTCCATCCACCGTCGCAGAATCGTTCGGCTTCAAGCTGACATCCCCTTGCACCACATGCTTCTGTTCTCCCTTACTCTCCTCTGTAGGAATATCTCTCAGCAAAGCCGCAATTGCGGCACTATCTTCAAACGACTCCTGCTCTGTTCTCAACATACTTCGACTCTGCTCTCGAACGTGTCGACGTAGTTGATCGTGAGGCCGGCGCGGCAGTAGATGTCTCCGTTCTTCTTCCAGAAGCACTTGCTGTTTGGGGTTGAGGATTGGAGCCACACGCTCTGTAAGCGTATCGAAAATTTGCTCGTACTGGAACTCAGCTCCTTCCCGAATCTCTGCAATCTCTTCGTAGGCACGTTGTAGTTCATGAGTGAGTGAATCGCGCTGCCCTTCGGTCAACTGTAGCCGGTCAACGAAGTATGCACGAAAGCCTTCAGCACTTTTCAAGTTCTCACGCTCTCGCACGCTCTGGCGCACAAACAACCCTACCGCGAGACCACCGCAGAGAAGACCTATCAGGAAGACTGCCGAGAGTCCAAGTATTGCTTTTGTTCGAGTGTTCATCACGAAATAATCACTGGAAGGGAATGAATTCGGTTAACGACGCATAGTCCGAAATCGATTGGAGTAGGTCAGGGCCCTCTCCAGTCACCCCGAAAACAAAGAGCACCATCGCAACAGCACTCAAAGCAACGGCAGCGCGTGGTGATAGTCTGGAGAAGAAATCCCAGACTGTATGCTCAGGACGATTCATTGCAAGCGATGCGACCCGCTCGGCAAAGCCGAGAGAGAGGGAATGTGGATACTCCCCTCGAATGAAGTCGTCAATATGTTTCTCGGACATGAACATTGTTCGGTGTTGCTGAAAGTTGTCTAATTCTGAAGGGGAGCTATTGTTCACTCATCAAAAGCTGGATCGAAGTCCAGCCCTGTGTCGCGAAGAATCTCCCGCATTTTTTCTCGAGC
>JBFWSB010000163.1:0-9699 GCA_050248595.1 Kapaibacterium sp. (SeqCode) | reverse complement strand
GTCTATCTAACATGGGCATTGACATCGACCGTCCCTGCTTCAGAATATACTGTTGCACAGTAAGGTCTATCTTAGGGTTGCTCGGTCGATTGCAGTCACCCTCTAATCTAATAGAGGTCTGCCGAAGCATCTCACCGGCTCAGTAGTGCACCACTCGTTTCTCCGCACTTCTTGTGAGATTACCTGCGGTGCTGCCTGCGGCGGTCTTCATTCCGCTTCGCTTCATTCTGAGTGACAATGTTGCGTAGGTAGATATACGTCTCACTTAATCTAATTCGGAATAAGTTGATTATCCCCTTGGTGCTACTTCGAGTCCTTTGTGGTAATTCTCATACGTTCACCTTGGCTTGAAAGAGATCGGGTGGTCATCATATCTGAACCAAGAACTCGATAAATTGCACATCCTCCAGTATGTTTTGGTGGCAGCTATCTGGTGTACAGATCACTCAGAATGTTGGACAGAAATTGGCGGTTCAGTTCACTCGGAGTTTTGACACTCGTATATTTTGGTGCTCAGCTTACTGCAACCTCCTTTACTTCATAGCCGTAGTGGGCGCACCATGAAGATGAAAATGATAAAATCGATACTCTTACTTATTCTCCTCGGTACGATTGCGACACTTCCTGCATACGCTCAGGGAGGAGGTGATCGTCCACCCTCGGTACTTCGAATTAACGACGCCGTCAGGCTTGCACTGGAGCGGAACACGCTCATTTCTCAATCGAGTCTTTCGGTTGGTACTGCCGAAGCACAGCTCAAGTCTGCATTTGGTTCTTTTCTTCCCTCGATCAATCTCTCAGCAGGATATACTCGCTACTTAACCGATGGAACAGTTGTTGTTGAGGGAACTCGCTTTGACAACGATCGACCTGATGACTTCTACAGAGCATCTGCCAGTGCTTCACTCCTGTTGTTTGATGGATTCGGTAGAACTGCTACCTACAATGCAACGCAGTCTGCTTTTGACGCAGCGGAGTTATCAGTTGAAGCCACCAAACGCCAAGTGAAGTGGCAGGTTCAGCAAGGATTCCTGAATGCGCTGCGTGCAAAACAGCTTGTTGATCTTCGCGATGTTGAATTGCAGACATCATTAGAACAGCTTGACCGAGTGAAAGGACTTGTTGAAGGGGGCGTTGCTGTGATTTCAACGCAATACTTTCAGGAGTCAGAAGCTGCTAACGCTGAGCTTGCACTGGAGCTTGCCCGAACAGACTATCTGGTTGCGCGGACAGTGCTGAGCAATCTGATGAACTACGATCCGGTTATCGAATTTGATGTAAGCGCAGATGGACTTCTCGACGCCATTGACTCTATTGAAATGCAGCGAGTGCGGGCAAACCTTGGGTCGTTTGAAGATTTGCTTCGAGCGCAATTAGAGTCCAGACCTGACATTGCCGCTGCGCGAGCGCGGATTGTTGCTGCCGAGGCATCGGTGAAGGGGGCAAAGTCTGGCTACTATCCATCTATCTCTGCATCGCTGGGTTGGGGATGGGATCAATCGGGAGGTATTGCCAGCACCGATGGCACGTTTAGCCTTGGAATGCAATACCCTCTCTTTGAGGGATTTCGTACCAACGAGCGCGTTCAGTTTGCTGAGACCGATTTAATGAACAACCAAATCGAACTCCGACGCTTAGAGCTGAGTGCCCGGACTGAACTCAGGCAAGCATTTGCCCGACTCGAAGGGGCTGAGAAAACGTTGATGGCAGCAGAGAAGGTTGTTCAATCAGCTCGGCAGAGTCGATTTGCCAGTGATGAGCGTTTCAAAGTTGGTGTCGGTAACTATTCTGATTATCTCACAGCCAACGCTCAGTTTGTCAATGCCAGAATCAATCAAGTGAACGCACTCTTCAACTATCGGATGGCACTCTACGAGATAGAGTATCTGTCTGGGAAGTAGAGATACAGAGATAGAAGGTAGGAATGAGTCGGAGTAAAACTATTCTTGGTCAGTACAGAATTTCAACAAAACATTATGGCGACGCAACCTAAGACAACACGGAAAAGAAAGAAGAGGCGGAGCGGGGTTATCCTGACGGTTGCCTTAGTAGCCACTGTAGCTATTGTTGCTGCGGCAGTACTCTCTAACGGTGGAGGTGAAGAGGGGACACTTGTTGAGACTGAGAAGGCCGAGAAACGTACCATTGTGGAAACAGTGACGGCTACAGGAGTTGTTGAACCAGAGACTCAAGTTGTGATATCCTCTGAAGTAAGTGGGGAGATTGTCTACCTCGGGGTGGAAGAAGGAGATAGAGTGAGCAAAGGGCAAGTTCTCATACGCATCAATCCTGAGTCGATATATGCTCAACGAGAGCAGGCAAGTGCGCAGATACTCGCAGCAAAGTCTCAAGTCTCATCGGCAAACGCAACGCTCACGAAAGCTGAGAGCGAGTTCAAACGATTGAGTACACTTTACGAGAAGAAGTTGGTTACCGAACAAGAAGTTGAGGCAGCAGAGACGCAATTGAAAGTCTCTCGTTCGCAACTTGAATCTGCTGAGTTCCAAGTAGAGCAGGCGGAAGCAAATTATAAACAAGTGCAGGAGTCGGTGAAGAAGACCACAATTACAGCACCGATTTCAGGTGTGGTCACACGACTGAATGTAAAGCAAGGGGAGAAGGTTGTCGGAGCGATTCAGATGACTGGAACAGAAATTATGACGATAGCCGATCTGTCGGTGATAGAATCGGTGGTGGACGTTGTGGAGACCGACGTGGTTGGAATCGATGTAGGTGACGAGGCTGAGATCGAAGTTGACGCCCTACCGAACGAGACCTTCAGGGCTGTCGTTAGCCGGATTGCGAATTCTCCGAAACAATCTGGAGTTGGCTCGCAAGACCAACTGACAAACTTCGAAGTTCGCCTCCGCTTTCTCGACCCAGACGTTCGCTTCCGTCCGGGAATGACCGCCACGGCGTTGATTAACACGCAGAGCAAAGCAAACGTCATTAGCGTTCCCATTCAGTCAGTGACGACACGCGATCCAAAGGCGAAGGAGAAGTCTTCTGAAGATGAGAGTGAGGTTCAAGATTTGCGGCTGGAGCATGACGGGACAAAAAAGAAACCTCAGACGATTGTCTTCCTTGTCGATAGTGGCAAGGTAACTCAGCGCCAGGTAACCACTGGGTTGCGTGACGACAGGTACATAGAAATTACGAGTGGTTTGGCTGAGGGAGATGTAGTTGTCAGCGGAAGTTATAAGGTGATTAGCAAGGAGCTTGAAGAGGGAATGGTTGTTCGCGTCGATAAGAAAGATGATAAAGAGAGTGGGAAGAATTCTTCGGGGAAATCGAATGACTGAGCCTGACTATCAACCTGAAGTCTCATCAATGAATCCTGTCCTCCAATTGGAGAATGTCGCCAGACTCTATTCAATGGGTGATGAGACAATTTATGCTCTCCGAGATGTGAGCCTGACGATTCACCAAAATGAGTATGTCGCCTTCATGGGGCCTTCAGGTTCTGGCAAGTCTACACTCATGAATATCATCGGCTGCCTCGATACGCCAACCTCAGGCTCCTATCTTTTTGAGGGTGAACAGGTTTCGTCAATGAACGATGGGGAACTTGCCGAGATTAGAAATAGAAAAATTGGCTTTGTTTTTCAGACCTTTAATTTGCTCCCTCGCATAACAGCACTCCAGAATGTAGAGCTGCCTCTGGTATACTCAGGAATCAGTCGAGGAGAACGGTATAAGCGAGCCGAAGAGGTGTTAACCAGTGTTGGTCTTGCAGACAGGATGGAGCATCGTCCGAACGAACTCTCCGGTGGACAGCGTCAACGTGTGGCAATCGCCCGAGCACTGGTTACCAACCCTTCAATCATTCTTGCCGATGAGCCAACCGGAAATTTGGATACGAAAACCGGGAACGAAATCATGGGATTGTTCGAGGCACTTTGGAAGAAGGGGAATACAATCATCGTAGTGACTCACGAAGAAGATATTGCTGCTCACGCTGCGCGAATTATCAGGCTCAGGGATGGCAACATCGAGCAGGATGTTCTCAATCCAAATCGACGTATTCCAGAAACTTCAATAAGACTCGACCTACCGTGAAAAGAGTGAGCCTCAACATAGCGTGTGATCTGGTGGGTAGATTGAAATGACAAGAATTGTCGAAAGCATACGACCCGCCTTCATTGCCTTAGCGGCAAACAAGATGCGTGCTGTCCTCACTACTCTCGGTGTTGTGATCGGCATCTTCTTCGTTCTCTTGATGGGGTGGGTTCTCAACGGTCTCGACACTGCATTCACACAATCATTCGCCTTCTTCGGTGACGATATTCTCTACATCGATAAGTTCGATTGGAGTGGAGGGGAAGATTGGTATGCGCAGCGAAATCGACCGAAGATCGACTCCAGACAGTATGAACTGTTCAAGGAGAGGATGAGAGGTGCTGAGTTCGTTGTGCCGACTATTGATCGTTTCTCCACCAATGTTCGCCACGAAAACTTGCAGTTACAGGGGAGTATGGTCTTCGGCACTACCGCCGAGTACATCGACATGTACTCTGGTATTACTGCTGAGGGACGCTTCTTTACTGAAACCGAGGCAGAGCTTGGGGCGAATGTAGTTGTACTTGGGCAAAAAGTAAACGAGAACCTCTTCCCGCAAGGAGATGCACTCGGCAAAGTCGTTAAAATCGATGGGCAACCATTTACTGTGATTGGCGTGCTTCCAAAGCGGGGGACAATGCTTATCGACTTTATCGACAACATGTCGTTGATTCCAATCAAACGTTTCTTTAGTCTCTATGGCTCTCGATCAAGTCTCACAATCAATGTGAAAGCAGGGGGGAAAGAAAGGCTCGACGACGTGAAGTATGAGGCTATCGGTGTAATGCGTTCGGTTCGATCTCTGAAGCCTGATGATGACGATAACTTCGGAATAAATTCGCAGGAGATGTTCAGTCAGTTTATTGACATCACCAGAGGAGTTGTTTGGGGCATCGGTCTCTTCATGACTGGACTTGCGTTCCTTGTTGGCTCAATCGGCATTATGAATATCATGTTCGTTTCAGTTGCCGAACGGACGAGAGAAATTGGTGTGAGAAAAGCCGTTGGAGCAACGCAAGGTCGTATCCTTCTACAGTTTCTGTTCGAGTCAATAATTCTCAGTTTGATTGGTGCAGCGATCGGACTGATTCTCACCTCGACAATTGCTGCTTTTAAGGATCAGCTTGTGAGTGGTGTGATTTCTCTGTTATCTCTGCTTGGAATTGTAGAGGGAGATACAACAGTGAATCTCTCGTTTCTCTCATCAACAATTCCACTAACCCAAGTTGTGGTGGCAGTTGTGGTGGCAGTTGTTGTTGGCATTCTGGCCGGTATCATTCCCGCGTTTAGGGCTGCCCGCCTCAACCCTGTTGAGGCGTTGCGAGCAGAGTGATGCTAATGTGTCCGATATGTTGAGCTGTTCAACTGTCGCAGGAATTTAATTGAAGAATCTAATAATAGTGAGATTGTGAACTGGTTCGAGTCGATACGGATGGCCTTTAACTCGTTGCGAAGCAATAAGCTCCGCGCCGGGCTTACCCTGCTGTCGATGGCTATTGGGGTCTTCGCCATTGTTGGAATCGCTGCGGCCGTAGGGGTACTCGACAACACGGTGAACGAACAACTGGTAACGCTTGGGAGAAACGATTTTATCGTGCAGAAGGATCCGCCAGTTCAGATGGGGGATGGAAGAGGGCGTCAAAGTCGTCCTGACATTACTGTGCGGCAAGGAGTTGAGTTCAAGAAACGGCTCGACATGGCTGAAAAGGTGAGTCTCTTCAACCAGATGGCAGGAAAGGTGGTGAAGTTCAACGATGAGGCGACAAACCCAAATATCACACTCTACGGTTCCGATGAACTCTTTACAACCTTTGTTGGATATACAGTCGAGTCAGGTCGGGAACTTGATCCAGAAGAAGTTCGCCTTGGCCGTGACGTTGTGCTAATTGGGGCAGATGTAGCCGCAGACCTCAACTTTGATGAAGAAGATTTGGGAAGTGCTGTTCGGATAGATGGGCATCGCTACATCGTTGTCGGTATCCTTGCTTCCAAAGGTTCAGTGATGGGTCAGAGCCAAGACAAGCTGATAGTTGTGCCGATTTCGAGTGCTTCAAAATATTTTTTTAGCGAGTGGGAAGCGTCGGTAAACATTATCGTCCGTGCTCGAAGCCCCCAACAGCTTGAGGAGACGATGGATGAGGCCATCGGCATCATGCGAGCAATTCGTCGATTGCAAGTGACGCAGGAGAATAACTTCGAGGTAGTTTCGCAGGCTGAAGTTGTTGAGACTATAAGTGGGTTTACGAAGTACATCACCTTCTTTGGAATGTTCTGTGGGATAATTGCTCTGCTCGCCGCAGGGGTTGGTATCATGAATATCATGCTTGTTTCAGTCAAAGAGAGAACCAAAGAGATTGGAGTTCGCAAAGCAATCGGAGCGAAGAGACAGGATATTCTTACTCAGTTTATTATTGAAGCGGTCACCATCTGCCAAGTAGGTGCTTGGCTCGGCATTCTTACCGGAGTTGGTGTAGGCTCACTTCTTGGGTTGGCTTTGGGGGTTCCTCCAGCATTCCCATGGTCAAGTATCTTGGTCTCAACCGCTGTTTGTTTCCTGATTGGTATTCTCTTCGGAGCCTATCCTGCTTGGCAAGCCGCACGGCTTGATCCAATTGAGGCCTTACGATATGAGTAAGGCAAAGAAAGTTGAGGTAGGGATAACTGCTCGTTGTGTGCATCGAAACCTCTCCATCTCTTGAACTTGCGTAGCTTCTCTCTGTAATGATCTCCACGTTGATAATCTGACAGGCTTTCTGTTCTCACTTTTTTTATCAGCTAACTCTTTGCAGACTAACTTCGTTGTGGTGTGGAATGCGGTTTGACTTTTTCGCATCTTATCCTCACGATCTATTGTACTTCCCCGTATAATGGTTAGATTGTGGCGGATTTTGGCGAATCGTGACCGGTTCTGACCGTCTCAGAAGTATAAAGCCGGGATTCGTTAATCGATAAAAAGGCACAAGTTCCCAGTTTCACAGTTATTGGAACCCTAAGCAGGAGGTTTCACGTATGAACGCAAAATTCAAAACCGGAATGATTGCTCTCGCGATTGCGGGATCGTCATTCCTTGCAAGTTGTTCGTCGAAAATCACGGCGGAGCAGCTTGCGACATTGCGCCAACTTCGCGCTCAGGAAGCGCAATTGAAGAAGGACATTGAGTCAAAGAAGAGCGAATTGAGTCGCCTGAAGAGCGAAGTCGATGCGCGCCAGAAAGAAGTAGACAACTGCAATACTCGTCGGCAGTTTGTGCAGAGCAAGCTCGCACAGTGGCCGAACGCATGGCCTGCAGGTCTCTTCCCAGATAATTAAGGCGTAGCATCACTTTGACTTTATTGAACAGCATTTCAAAACTATCAGGAGATAACTTTACCATGAGAACGTTGCTGGCATTACTGGCATTTGGTCTTCTGGCGACTCCGGCTTTTTCTCAGATGAGGGTTGATCCGAATAAGCCGGATAGCCTGTTGAAGAAAGATGAGGCCGAGATTCGCATTGAGGAATACCGCAATCGCGTTGCTAACCTAAAATCAGAGCTTGATGCACTGACAACACAGGTTAACGACCAAAATTCAAGGTTGACCGCACTAACAAACGAGCTTGCTGATTGCAACAAGGCAATCTATGCCTTGATCGGCGCAACAGAAGCTGACGTTAATGCCTTCCGCGAACGCCTTGGGAAGATTGAAGCTCGAGTCCGCGAAATGCAGCGGATGAGCGATGAAGAACTTTCGAAGCGCATTAGCGAGATTGACAAACTTTGGGCAGACTTGAACGAGTTGCGCAAGAACAAAATTGCAGCACTTCCAGAGTTCTACGATAAGATCGTTGGGCTTGCTCGCGATATCAAGCAGCTCTATGAGCGTGCGCGTAATTTCCGAGGCAATACCTATACGGTAGGAACTTGGAAGAAAGATCGCGACTGTCTCTGGAACATTGCGAAGAAGGATGAGATCTACAACGACCCATTTATGTGGCCAAAGATTTGGCAGGCAAATACCGATCAGATTCGGAATCCCGACCTGATTATGCCGGGACAAGTTCTTCGAATCCCACCTCCAGGACCGAAGACAGATGAAGAGTTGCGCGCTGAGCGTCTCTACTACCGGCAGAAACGCGAAGCAGCGCAACGCGCAGCAGCTTCACGTCGCGCACGTCAAGTGGAGTCGAACGATGCAGGAAGCGGTAACTGATCCCATATTTATTATGATGAGGATCGGCACGCTACATCGCGATTCGTTGTAATGTAGAACTCTCCGCAGAAACGTTTCTGCGGAGAGTTTTTTATGGGTGGATCTAAGTCAAAGGTTCGACCTTCTAACTATCAATCTCAACATTTGCTATTTTCAGGCGAATGGCTACTACTGAACAGATAATTTCTTTGGTTGGTGTCGATCAACTTGCCTTTCTCGGCTTTAACGACGCTAACCTCTCGATACTCGAATCTCGCTTCAATGCCGTGCCAGTGGTGCGTGGCGATGCGGTGATTATTCGTGGCGAGAGTGAAGACGTTGAACTCCTCACTCGAGTTATCAACGAGATGATCTATATGGTCAGGCGCAACGGATCGCTGATGCAGACCGATGTGGAGACGATCATCGATGTTGTTGCCGGAGGAGATCTTCCCTCAAGTGGTCCTCTGAAAGGGGAAGAGCTTGACGACGTGATTCTCTTCGCAAACAAAAGCGTGATCAAAGCTCGGGGCGAGCGTCAGCTTGAATATGTGCAGAAGGTGCGGGAAAATGACATCGTTTTCTCGATCGGTCCAGCCGGAACCGGGAAGACCTATCTTGCCGTCGCTATGGCTGTGAACGCCTATCGGAATCGAGATGTGACTCGCATTATCCTTACGCGCCCAGCAGTTGAAGCTGGAGAGAATTTGGGATTTCTGCCGGGAGATCTTCAAGAGAAGATCGACCCCTATTTGCGTCCGCTCTACGACGCACTGGACGATATGATCCCACCAGAAAAGTTGAAGTCGATGGCTGAGAGGCGTGCAATCGAAGTTGCTCCACTTGCCTTTATGAGGGGTAGAACGTTGAATAATGCTTTCGTGATTTTGGATGAAGCACAGAACACGACGGCTTTGCAGATGAAAATGTTCCTCACTCGGCTTGGACCAAATAGCCGAGCAATTATTACTGGCGACCTTACTCAGGTCGATCTCCCCAAAAATGTTGAGAGTGGTCTCGTGCAAGCCGAGTCTATTCTTAAGGGAATTGAGGGCATCGGTTTTATATACTTCGAGAAAGGAGACGTGGTGCGCCATAAACTTGTCAAGGAAATTATCCGGGCATACGAAGAGCATGGCGTTTCAGGGGGTGTTTGATCCTCTTTCCGATAGAGTAGTGCCCTCAACTCGATGAGCATCTGACGGTCTGGAGCTATCGTCGAATACTTCTGATAGAGTATCAGAGATTGAACGATCAATGGTGGTGTAGTGGAACTCTTCCGCATCGACTTCTTAGTAATCAGAGTTGTCGACCTGATAGATATCGGGATCGTTGCCTTTGTTCTGTATCGACTCTACGCTTCAATGCGGGGGACAATCGCCGCGCAGATTTTTGTCGGTTTAGCTCTGATTATTGGTGCGGGTGTTGTCAGCCAGTTTCTCGAGATGAAACTCTTGAGTTGGATGCTGCA
>JBFWSB010000162.1:0-9781 GCA_050248595.1 Kapaibacterium sp. (SeqCode) | reverse complement strand
CCAGACCGAGAGTAATCGGATCGAGGATCATTCCACTCTCCGAACGCTTCACTCGGCGAACCTGTTCGGCCTGTTGTTCGATTGTCAGATTTTTGTGGAGGATCCCCATTCCTCCCTCCCGTGCGATTGCAATGGCCATCGCAGCTTCGGTAACCGTATCCATTGCCGCTGAGAGGAGCGGAATGTTCAAGCGAATTCGTTTCGTAAGCTGCGTGGACATGTCCGCCTCTCTTGGCAAGACTTCGCTGTAGCGGGGCACGAGAAGAACGTCGTCGTATGTGAGACCTTCTCCTATCACTTTTGTGTGTGACATGAATAATGTATTTCCGTGCAGTGGTAAAGAACTGGCAGAACGTGAATAGAAACGCGAAATTATGCAAGAGAGGCGGGATGGGCAAGACATGAGAAGAATCCTGACGAAACGATACGTGACGACCACTTGGAATTGAGAGCATCCGTATCTTCTCTTTTTTTCACGGAATTAGAACAATTGAGGGAAAAATGAGCAAACAAAGATTAGGCAGAATAGATTTTGAGATTAACCGCCTCGGTTACGGGGCTATGCACCTTTCGATAGATCGAGAAAAGCGGCCAACCGACGAAGAGTCCATTACCCTCATCCGCCGCGCCGTTGATGAGTTGGGAATAGATTTTATCGACACAGCCGATGCCTACTGTCTCGACGAAAGTGAAAAAGGGCACAACGAACGATTGATTGCTCAGGCATTAGAAGGTGAACGTCGCAACCGGGTAGTAGTGGCGACAAAGGGAGGCTGCATTCGTCCCGAAGGTCGTTGGGAGCGGGATGGAAGGCCAGAATATCTCCGTTCTGCCTGCGAAGCAAGCCTAAAAGCCTTAGAAACGGATAATATCGACCTTTATCAGCTACACGCTCCCGATCCAAATGTTCCGGTGGAAGAGAGTGTCGGAACATTGCGGACATTACAAGAGGAGGGAAAGATTCGGCACATTGGCCTCTCCAACTTCACGCTCGACCAACTGAAGCGAGGGATGAAAGAAGCCGATATCGTCTCACTTCAGAATCAGTACTCAGTAATGAGCACGAGGGCACAAGATGAGCTGATTGATTTCTGCGAGGAGAACGAGATCATCTACATTCCTTGGAATCCGATTGGAGGTCGTGGTAACGCACCAGAGATTGGCAGCCTCTTCGAGACGCTCGGAGAGATTGCCTCTGCTCACGGTGTAGCACCACACACCATTGCCCTCAGTTGGCTGCTGAACCGCTCTCTGATAATGCTCCCAATTCCGGGAACACGGAAGTTTGAGCACTTAGCAGAAAACATGCAGGCACTCAACATTGAGTTGAGCGAGGAAGAGAAGGAACGACTAAAAGATATGTGAGCACCTGATTGACGTGATAGGTAGAGAGATGACCAACCATCTCTCTACCTAATCCTCACCTAAATACTGCGTAAGAATTGCTGTCCACCTCGGGTCGTGCATCTTTTTCAGAAGTGCTCGATTGATTGCCTCCCGCCACGGGCTTCCGTTCGGAAGAGCAATCGCGTAGAATTGTTTGTGGAACGTCTCCGGGAGCACTTGCACTACTCCGTCAGGATCGGAACTTGAGAGGTATCTCAGCAGAGGAGCATCGTGGACGAAAGCATCAATTTTTTTCTCACCTAAGGCTTCCATCCCCTCCTCTACAGTTGCGAATGGATGGAAGGAAATGTTCTGTTCGAGCAGGTACTCCGCTCCGATCGATTCACTTACTCCCCCCACACGAACCCGAGGGAGATCTCCGACTCCCTTCACGTCGGTCTCAAGTTCTGATACTGTCAGGGAGGCAGCGATGGCAGCAGTAAAACTGGAGATGATGATGATTGCAACGAACATCCAGATCAAACCGATCATTCGTCCAACAAAGGTCACCGGAGCTTTATCACCGTAACCGACTGTTGTCATCGTTACGGCTGACCACCAGAAGCCGGAGCCGATTCCCTTAGCTACACCCCCACCGAACTGCTCAGGATTTTTCTTCCGTTCCACAAGCCAGATAAAGAAACCGACCAGAAGAAGAACCAGAAGGAGACCTCCAATCACTGAAAGAAAGTCGAGCGAGATCAGCCGTTTCAGCACAACAAAGATTCCGCCCCCCCCACCAGCACGAACAGCGATGCCGAGTCCGGTCTGGTAGTAGGGATGGCTGAAGTCCAGCATTTTTTCCCGCTCTGCCGTAATAGTAAGTGCAGCAATTCCCACGTCGAGACTATCGTCGGCAACCCCTTGGATCAACCCGTGTAGGTCAGTCTCGCGCAGCTCGTACCTAAGGTTGATTTCCTCAGCGACATCCTTCCAGAGGTCTATGCTGATCCCCTCCCACTCACCGTTGGCCCGTTTCATCGAAAAGGGTGGGGCATCTTTCGTCCCAACAATCAGAACCTCCTGCGACGGTTCAGCAGTGGGATTTTGCGCAGAGAGAGAGAACGTTGAGGCTAAGAAGCTAAGCGAAAGAAAAAGAAGCCCTGAGAACATTCGGCGCATAAAAGACATCTCGTATGTTTGACAGGATTTGAAGGAGTGTGAAATATACGGCTTTGGAAAACGGGATGAGCACTGATCTTCAGCTGCGGCGCAAATTAACGTTTCGACTTGGCGACCGGAAACTTGTACTCCAAAAGAGATCGATTGAAGGGATTGAACACGTCCTGATGAAAGCATTTCTCTGGGCACTCTACCTTCCAGAGTACGAGAACATCATCGTGGAGTACAACATTGGAGACCGCTACAAGCCCGACCTGGTATCACTTGATGAAACTGGTAAGCCTCGTTTTTGGGGAGAGGCAGGGAAGGTAAACAAAGGAAAGATTGAATCTCTTGTGCGCCGCTATCCCCAAACACACATTGCTATCGCAAAATGGTCGACGCGCCTTACACCATACGTTGAGATTGTTGAAAAGATCGTGGCGAAACACAAGCGTACCGTACCATTCGATCTACTAAACTTTCCAGCAGATAGTGCAGAACGCTTTATTGGAAAGAGTGGAGAGATCAACATTGCGCGGGAAGATTTGGAGGTTGTGAGGATATTGAATAGCAGAGGGCTGGATAATCTCCGATAGGAATTTATCCAGCCCTTTCGTATTTCCATGAACGATGAGTCTTCTACTGGAAGGGACTATCTACTTCAACCCACAGTCCTCCTCCCTTTAAAACACCGGCATTTCCACTACTGGTTTTATCTGATACTCCTCCTCCAGCTCCATCACTCATTGGCCAGTATCCCACTAAGTTGTCTTCATTTCCCAATAGTGGCTGTTTCATTGTCTCTTTAATCTCACTCGCAGAGCGGGCACGATTCCAGACGCGCACCTCGTAAAGGATGCCATCAAAAAAGTGTGCGCCATTGCCAGTACCAGACGCCTCACGAGCACCAATAAAAAGGTCTGCGCTCGTAGTGACCGGAGTTCCCTTTAATGGAGATTCCGAGTCAAGAACCCCATCTACATAGATGAGCAATTTATTGGTAGAAATATCCTGAACTGCGGCGATGTGATACCACTTTTCGGTCTGAAGGACAGTCTTGCCAACCATACCGGAACCGTATGAACGGACATAGAACATAGGCTTTGCATTCTCGAAACCGAGAAGGAAATCAAGTTCACTATTGTCAGGACCATGACCCAGAACTGAGTTCCACCGATCTCCAGCACCAGTTCTAAAGGAGTGAGCAAATGCATAGAATTCAAGGGTGAAACCAGAGTCACTAAGATCTAACTCTGGTGAATCTGGTACGACAACCATATCATCTTGCCCATCAAACTCCAACGCATCTGTCTTCCCATCACCCCGAATCATAATGTTGGCTGTTGCGACTGTACCTGCAATCACTTGAATATCAACTGAGTTAGGTAGATATCCTGTCTTGCTTGCAATTACTCTATACTGGTTAGGAAGGGCGCTGCCGATGCTAAACTTCCCTTCAGCATCTGTAGTGACAACCTGAGATGGAGGATCGGTCACTACTGTTACTCCTGCAACAGGAGCACCTGTAATCGCCTCAGTTACTGTGCCTTGAATTTCTCCAGTGGTAGGATCCGTTATAGGATCTGTCGTAGAATCATCACCACAAGAGATCAGAAACAGCATTGAAAAGATAACCGCGAACAGTGTTCCAGCACCGTATATTCGCATAGATTTAGCCATAGTATTATCAATTATTGATTGATAGTGAAGATAATCACTGAAAGCTCCATTGTTTGAAAAGGCACATAAGTTAGACAAAAATCTCACTTTGCAACAGAAGTACACAGAAGGATTTTCCCCTTACTGAGACATTATTAATTCTGCACAACCAACACCATGACAACCTTCGCACAACTCTACGACTATTGCCTCGGGAAGCCGGGGGCAACTGAGACCTATCCCTTCGGTGAGGATACGCTTGTCTTCAAAGTTGGGGGGAAGATGTTTGCCCTCAGCGGTTTCGAGACGATTCCTCCTCGCATGAATCTGAAGTGTGATCCAGAACGAGCTATTGCACTGCGGGAAGAATATCCTTCAGTCCTTCCAGGATACCACATGAATAAAAAGCACTGGAACACGGTGATCTTCGACGGGAGTCTACCGGACGATCTTGCTCGCGAACTGATCGATCACTCGTACGATCTCGTAGTCTCCTCCCTTCCACGAAAAGCTCGTGAAGAACTCGGTTTTTGAGGCAGGGAACTACACAGGTCATAAATCTCTCCCCACCCGCAGCACACACTCTACCCCCTCTCGTCTACCTATTCTCAAACATCGTGCAACTTTTTGCTGAGCATACGGAACTTACCCGCAAGAACAGATCAAACAAAGTTGACAGATTTACTCAACGATATGCCGAACGAGGCGAATAAAGAGAAGCAGAGAGAACGATTCATGCGCCTGTATGAGCCACTACGTCCACGACTGGCTCGCTTTGCCGCAGCGATGACGAACGACCGGGAGGATGCCCGCGATCTTGTTGCCGAAACTACGTTGGCCGCATACGAACAGTTCAACACCCTGCGGGACGAGCGCGCCTTCCTCTCTTGGCTTTTTACTATTGCCAGCCGCCTCTACCGTAAACGTGGAATCCGTGACAAGTACCACGGCGAATATCATGAAGAGCAAGTCCGGCGGATGCCCGACTCGGGAACGTCACCAGAAGCATCCGCCGACGTTGCTCTCCTCTACGCCGCTTTAGAGAAACTTCCGCCAGAACAGCGCGAAGCCGTGACGCTCTTCGAAATCGCGGACATTCCGCTGAAGGAAATCAGCGCAATTCAGGGGACAACACTCTCCGGTGTAAAGTCCCGCGTTACGCGAGGTCGCCGAAAGCTGGCAGAACTCTTGGGAGCAATTGATGAAGGGATAGAAGAATCTGCTTCTCCAGAAACATCAGCCGAGGAATCGCCAAAGAATCTTTTATACATGAATGCCGCATAGATCTATGGGAACACAGAAACCATATCTCAACGACATGTTCGCTACAGCGCGACGTGAACCTCCGGTAGTTTCGGAGGGTGAGATCAACGCACTTCTCGACCAAGTTGACTTGCATGGCCAGCAAGCACTCGGGGCTGAGGAGAAGAATTCAAACCAACGACTAAGAAGAGGAAGAAATACCATTATGGGAAGCATAGCAATTCTAATCATAAGTGGATTTATTGGGGCAGGAATGTTCCTCATGAATCCAGAGAGCAGCACTGAGACGACAGCAAACATTCAACCGCAGCTGTCGAAACCGACAGCACAACAACTTGCCCCTTCAGCAGGCTTGCCAATTGAAGGAACAGAAGGCATCGCAGAGAGTAGAACGATAGCGGGCAGAGACCTCGCGATCCCAACGAAGAAGAATGAGAAGGTTTCGATAGCAGGAAGAGACGACGATCCAAAAGAGGGACAGGAAGAAGGGAATGGAGAAGTTGAACAGAAGCTGACCGAAGAGCTTCAGAAAATGATTGAGAGCTATTGGGTAGATAAGATCAACGGCTATAAGCGGACGATTGACCGGATGATAGCTCCGACAGATCGGGCAGAGTTGGACAGACTCCGGGTTCGATGGGGACTGACCGAGAAAGAAGAATCGTCAGGATTGAACTACGGAATGAGTTTGGGAATGCAGTCGGGCAATGCCAATAATAGCAATATGGCTATCGGAGTAAATATCGATAAGAATGGAGGAAAACCGACCACAACGATTCTTCAGAGCACTGATGAGGTGAAGCTGGACAAGAGCGATCTCCTGAACAAGGAAGTTGATGTTCTTAATCAGAATGAGACTTCACGCACGGCGAAAATTTTCATCCAGAATGGTGGTGGAGATGTTGACCTGAATATGATTGATGTGAACGGAGAGGGTCTGAGCAATAAGAATACTCGGATTATCCAAATTGAAAAGGACATTGACATTGATGAAATTGCCAACGATGGAACAGGAGAGAAGCAAATCATTATCGTGCGAGATGGCGAAGGAGATACAATTACGTTCAGCGACGCCGTTGACTTAGATGCAATGGATCTCGACGACGATCTTCGGGAAATTATTCAGAAGGCTCAAGCCAATGTCGACGGTGCTAAAAGCGTTGCAATGAGCGTAAGTGTTGATGGCGATATCTTCAAGGTGCGAGATGGAGAGCCGATAACAGTCACGGCTGACGAGTTTAACCTCACCATGGAAAACGAGACCGATAAGGATGGAGACACAAAGCAGGTCGTGCGCAAACTACGGCTGACCAACAGTGGGCCAGATGTGGACGGACTCCTTGAGAACTCCGGCTCAATGGTAGGCTTCATCAAGAACATGATCCGTGCCGACAAGAGTGAGTCGTCGCAGATCCTATCATCTACGTGGGACATTGCAGATCGGAATCGGGTGGAGTTAGATGCGTTGAAGGGGCAGATCAAAGCTGACATGAAAGAGTTTGCCGAGGCGATGGAGCAGGAAATCGCGAACTATGCCGAAACACATCGTTCCGAACTCTCCGCAGAAGCCTATGCCTCACTGACCGAGAAGTCGGAACATGCAGGTACTCTCTTCGAGTCAGATGAATTCGTACAGTCGATTGAACCGCTCTACAACGTTGTCTTCGAACCGATGATCCTTCTCTACAACGGTTCGGACATCAACCCAGTGCTGACAAGCACAATTGCTGAACCAGTTGCCGGCATCTCACTCGACGCGAACTCTACGTTGAAGCAGAGCTATCCAAACCCAGCTAGCGACAAGGTAACGATTGCCTTTACACTCCCTGAAGGGAGCCAGAGTTCCGAGACAACGCTACGGCTGTTCAACGCAAAGGGGAGCGAAGTGCAACGGCTCGACCTTGGCTCAGTCGGAACAGGTGATCACACAGCACAGCTTGACATCTCAAATCTTCCAGCGGGAACCTATCTCTACCATCTAACTGTGCAGACAGCAAATGGTGAGCAGGTCTTCTCGAAGAAGATGGATGTTGTGAAGTAAAATCATTGTTTAGAATTGAGAGAATAGAAGAAACCCGGTGTCAGACTTTTCTGACACCGGGTTTTCTACTATCAACTATCAAAAGAAAAAAACTTGCCTCTCAACTCTATACACTCTCCCCAACTCTTTTCGCCACCACCCAGGGCCAAACAACGAAGTAGCCGATAATCAAGGCCAGCGAGAGACCGATAATGCCGAGGTTCACCACAAGGGGCATGTTTGTGTAGCGCGTAACAAACGACTCGAGAAAACCGGCAACGATAAAGAATGGGACAAGGCCAATCACAATCTTCAGTCCTCGTATTGCTCCCTTAACGAAGGCAACTTTTCGAGAGAATGTGCCGGGGAAGAGAAGGCTGTTCCCCATGACAAGTCCTG
This sequence comes from Kapaibacterium sp. (SeqCode), assembly GCA_050248595.1. Classification (GTDB taxonomy): domain Bacteria; phylum Bacteroidota; class Ignavibacteria; order OLB7; family OLB7; genus JAGWAZ01. Next base: position 1,950 of record JBFWSB010000162.1, on the reverse strand, counting down.
CTGCACCTGCAACTACAATTGAAGATATCTCGATAGTCCCGTGAATGTATACAGCTAAAAGAGATGCGAGCAAAGCTCCTTGTTCGTGCAAGAACGTGTGAAAAACTCCTATCATCAAACCATTTTGAACCAGCACCATAATTGTACCGAATGAAAAGAAAGCTCCAAGAACAAACGCTGCGAAAGAGACTTTAATGTTGTTCCAAGTAATATGCAGGAACATGTTTATCTGAGAATCACTCTTATAAACCTCCATCGGGTCTCCATTGGCAATGTTATCCATCGTCATGTCGACATAGGCATTCCCAAGAATTGAGTTTGGGAACGAGGGGTCATTTGCCGTAGAGACAATGCCAATCAGAATAGCAACGACAAAAACAATAAATGCCAGTAGGAGTTCTTTCCGCGCACTATAGATCACCAACGGAATCTCTTGCATCCAAAACTCTTTGAAGCGCTCCCCTCGCTCCCGCTTTCTCTTGTAGATTGCTTGGTGGGCTTTCGTAGTTAGAGAGTTTAGATAAGCGGTGGTCTTGGTTCCGGGATAGAACGTGCGGGCGTAGGAAAGATCATCTGTTAACTGCACGAACAGTGTCGCCAGTTTATCTGGATTGCGATCTCGATTCCTCTGTTCAAGCATCAACTCGAACTCCCTCCATCGATCCGCATTTCGTTTTACGAAGAGGCTCTCTTTCATCTGGTGATCGTTATTGTTTGGAAGTTCATCCTCCAACAGCGAAATTTGCTCCCCAAGATAGAGATTTTGGAAAAAGTGGGTAGAGTTCGTAGAGTGTTAGTATTGAGGGGTTAAGGGAAGAAAGCAATTCTCTTTGCAGTTCAAAATGTTTTGACAGATTAGTAGAATCAGGGCATCGGACTCCTCTCGCAATGCCAACAACTCAAGACCCACTACTGATTGCCGATAGCTGATTGCCCTATATCATTTTTCTATTAATCTAAGCTGTCATGCAGGCTCATTCCGATCATTCACTATAACATACCACGCATGAAAATTCGCATTCAGACGACCCAAAATGTTGAACTCGAGTATGAAGTTGCCGGCATTGGCTACCGCTTCATCGCTGCGTTGATCGACCTCGCCATCTTCGCTGGATACTATGCTTTTTTTATAATCGTGTTATTAACCAGTGGCTTCAACCTTCCAGATTGGTTTATCTATATCTTTTTAGCTCCTCCCCTCCCAATCCTCTTCTACCCTCTCGTCTGTGAAATCTTCCTCGAAGGGCAAACGGTAGGAAAGCGCGCCATGAAGCTGAAAGTTGTTCGAACAGATGGTTCACAACCAACAGTTAGCTCCTATTTATTGCGTTGGCTCTTCTGGATCATTGAGGCGAATCCAATCACGGCACTTGGTGGGCTTGGCAGTATTGCTGTCGTCTCGATTGTGACAACAAAGTATGGACAGCGTATCGGTGACCTTGCCGCAGGCACTACGGTGGTTCGGATGACAACGGAAACGGATGTGACCGATGTCCTCTTCCAACCACTTAGTGCAGACTACCGTCCAGCTTGGCCGCAGGTAGTGATGTTGAATGATCGAGACATAGGGATAATTCGGCAAGGCTTTGAAGCTGTCGAGAAGGGAGCTGAACCTGAAATCCTTTCGAAGATTGCCTACAAAGTAGCCGACGTATTGGAGATTGAACGTTCGAAGATCGGAGCTACTGAGATTTTTCTGAAGACAATCATGAACGACTATCAATACTTGGCGAGCGAGGAATGAGGAATGAGGAATGAGGAAAATGTGCTGGTTTGAGCCTGATGTCAAGCACCAGGCTTCACAAACTTTTCTCAATCCAAAATTAAAAATCTAAAATTCGCAATCCGAATTCCGAAATCGAAAATCCGAGTTCCGAAATCACCATTCCCCTCTGTCACTCTGAAGTCTATGACAAAAGCAAGTGAAAAATGTGTTTGAGAAGTGGTCTA
>JBFWSB010000161.1:0-9820 GCA_050248595.1 Kapaibacterium sp. (SeqCode) | reverse complement strand
AAAATGATGTGCCTTTTCCGGAAGGTTGAGTACCACAGCCTATACTCATTAAGCCAGAGAAGATCGTAGTTCCCCTTGTCTTCGGTGGTTGTACAATATGGGGAACAAGACGGAGGTGCGCACGCATGGGGAGCGCGCCTCTGTTTTTTTTAGGCTGGACTTTTCTCCAGCAGGAGTTCGATGATTTGGCAATGGTCTCCAATCTCTTGGGTAAAGTCCAGCCTTAGATCGTTCACCAGAATTGCCTTCGATTATCCCCGAGGTATCGACTTCAATCCAATCAAGAGAATGGATAAGGTCTCTGTGAGTGCCGCTGCAAAGTTAACGTCGAAGAGTGTGAGGTCTTCGCGGTCGAGTGCTTCGGCAACAACGTTAGATGGATTTGCTATATGTTGAAGTCCGATAATCAACCCTTGCGTTCGGATAAAAAGCGTTGTCCCTTCTCCCGGTTTCAGGAAGTCGAGGTTCTGTTCAAGCAGACTACCAATGCGGAGAGCGCCATCCCGCAACTCTCGCTTGAACTCTAAGGCGATCTCAAGAGGAATGTTCTGCTCGAGTGTTGTGTGGAGAATCGCAACCAAGCGGGTAAAGTCAGGGTTGCTCCCCAACGTTTCAACAAAGAGTGCCACCACTTTCGGAATTGATCGTCGTCCTGACTCCAAAGATAATCCTGACTCCAAGGCACTGAACCATTCTGCGTAAGCTCGGCGATGAAGTGCTAAGAATATCTCTTCTTTTGTCTGGAAGTAGAGGTAGACTGTCCCCTTCGCAATGCCAGCCTTCGTTGCAACACTGGCAACATTAATGTCGGCAAAAGAACCACTTCGGAATAGCTCGAGTGCTGCCCCGAGGATTGCCTCGCGTCGCTGGCTCTTTTGCTCATCGTTGACTGCGCGGGTTCGTTTTGCCATCGTTCTCTGTAGGGTTAATGCTTAGTTGTTGGTCGGCAAATATAGTTGACTAATAGTCAGTAATGCAAGAGGGAATGAGAGGAAATGGATAGCAGATATAGAGGCAAAGAGTAAAGTATGACATCCCCTTGGTGTTTCTTCGTGTTCTTTGTGGTGATTCTCTTCCGGTCAACACCAATTCGAGCATATCATATCTGAACCGTCGATTCTATAACAGGTAGTGGATAGTAGTTTGAAAATTGTGGGGTATTGAGCAGATGGTTCAGTGAGGTGAAGGCAAACCGTATCGGGCAAACTGAGCCGTTCAGATCTCATTCGCCAATCACTTTTACCAACACTCTCTTCCGTCGTCGGCCATCAAATTCACCGTAGAAAATTTCTTCCCAAGGTCCGAAGTCGAGTTCTCCGTCGGTAATCGCTACCACCACTTCACGCCCCATCACTGTCCGCTTTAAGTGGGCGTCGGCATTATCTTCACCGGTGTTATTGTGCCGGTATTGACTGATTGGAGCGTGGGGGGCAAGTTCTTCTAACCACCTCTGAAAATCGCTCCAGAGTCCTGACTCGTTATCGTTGATGAAAACACTCGCAGTGATGTGCATGGCATTCACCAACACCAAACCTTCACGAACCTGTGATTCGCGAATCACTTCCCGTACTTGATCGGTTATTCGAACAAATCCGACCCGGTCGGGGATATTGAACCAAAGTTCTTTGCGATGAGATTTCATAGAGAGACTGTTGTTAGCAGAAAGTAGTTAGCAGAACATAGAGAGTGAAAGATAGACTCTTTTGCCAAAATGCTATCTCCTCTCTGTGAACTGTTATCTTCAAACTCCCTTCAAAAGCGTAACGATTTTCTGGGTTAGGGTGTCTTTCTCCTGATTGCAATGGGATGTGAAGGTCGTATCTTACGCCCTTCAAAATTCCTGATGCCATCGATACTGTGAGGTGTCGACAATCAAAGCTGATTCTTCTATTATCTATTTCTTCATTATATCCAACCATAATTAGCTCGAACAACAACTATGGCACAACATCAACCCACTACAGGCTGGACACATTGGAGCGTTGCGTTGCTTGCGCTTCTCTTCGTCTCCAGCACAGCTTGGGGACAGACAAGTGGAAGCCAACGCATTTTCTCGCCATCGCAGCGTGCGGTGAACAAAGGAGCCTTCCAGCTTGCAAGCACCAACCGTGCAATGTCTCTCGATGTCAACATCGCAGCCTTCAAGAGGGCGGCTGCACCAGAGATGACAATCACATCCGTTCCATTAGCTCCGGGATTGACAGTCGACTTAGAGTTGAAAGAGTGGAAGATCATTGAGCCGGGAGCACACCTTGTTTTCGGGACAGAAAATGGTGAGCGACCAATTACAGTTGGAACTCGCATGTACCGGGGCAAAGTGAAAGGGGAGAAAGAGAGTGATGTCTTCCTCTCCTTTGCTGACGGAACTATCCTTGGGCACGTTAGGACCTACGACAAGAGCTACGAGATCTCCACAGACTTCGACGCGAAGCGGGATAGTGATCTGTTGCCAGCCGTCTCCTACCCAACCGATGCACTTCCAAACGCGATGGTCAATTGTGGCGTTACCGAAGAAAATCTTCGCGACCTTCTCGGCGGAAGGTGGGTAGACTACGACTACGAGAAGTATAGTGCGCTTCAACAAAATGAGGTGCGAACAGCCGGTGCTGTGGAGTATGCAATTCCGGGAGCCTGGGAAGGTGATGTTGAGTATCGTCAGCTTTTTAGCAGCGACCAAGAGGCTGCCGACTATATGGTGCAGTTGATTGGCGAGGTAAGCGCAATCTACGAGCGCGACTTGCAGACACAGTTGACAATCTCCCACATGAAAATCTGGACCAGTGCAGGGGCAGCCGGTTATCCATACACTGAGGCATCGGTAATGTCCGTTGCTCTCCGCCAAGTTCGTGACTACTGGAATCAGCCGGACAACAAGAAGATTCCACACGCCATTTCCCATACGATGAGTGGAAAGGCTTGGGTAAATCCTATCGGCATTGCCTTCCTCGACGTTCTCTGCCCTGAACTTCTGAACAACCGGACAGAACCGCAGGGATCGTACAGTGCCATCACTCGCACAAACTCAGCTCGTGACCGTCGCGTGGTTGCCCACGAGGTTGGGCACAACGTCGGCGCAAACCACACACACCACTGCGGCTGGCCAATTCCGGGTGGTCCTGGGGCAATCGACAAGTGTGCTCCGGCTGAGGGTGGCTCCTGCTTCAGCACAACCGAACAGCAGGTAGGGACAATCATGAGCTACTGCTCGCAGACTGAGTTGAAGTTCCACCCGTTGGTAATCGCCAAGTTGAAAGAGCAAATTGTGAACGCAAAATGTTTGATTGCGGCGAAGAAGTTGTTGGTTGAGCCAGCACTTGTCATCTTTGCGAACGAAGTGCAAGGTGTGCCGCGAGATAGTGTGTTGGAAGCATTCTTCACCAACACTGGGCAGTTCGAGGCAATCGAAGTAACTGACGTTGCCCGCTCTGGCGACAACAACGACCAGTTCGAAATTCTTGAGGGGATACCTCCATTCACGTTGCAGCCGAACGAGACCAAAACAATTAAGGTTCGCTTCAAAGCTGGTATTACCGAGGGGGCAGAGATGCACCTCCTCTACTCACATAACGGCCTGAACCCACCAGTGGAAGTTATCTTTGAGGGATATGCCAGTGACATTCGGCCAATCCTTGCACTGCAAAACGACTTTGAGCATATCGACTGGGGAATACGCTTTTCCGGTAGTGTGAACGATACCTTGCAGGATGGTCTCTACCTCAACTTAGGGGTTGATGGAATAAATCCGAATCAAACCGCAACGCTCTACATCACAGAAACGTGGATTGACGGTCGCGACAAACTTGACTTCCAATTGCTTGAGGGGAGTGCGCCGATACAGTTAGGGGGGCTTGAGAGAGCAACCGCCGCCTTCAGGTTTGCCCCGAGAACTCCGGGAGAAAAAGAGGCAACCTTCTACGTGAAGAGTAATTCAAACGGTGTTCCCGGAACAATCGACAGTCTGCTCCTGACAGGTGAGTCCAAAGAAGGTCCGATCATGCAGCTTGCTGTTCCCGACCTTATCATCGACTTCGGCGATGTGCAGAAGGGGAGTCCACGAGTTGACACTCTCTTCCCGAGCTTCTTCCGGAATGCTGGGCAGGCTGCATTGGTGTACGTGACAGGGTTGAAAGTTATTGAAGGTGAGACAGATGTCTTTACGGCGAGTACCATTTCGAACGAACTTGAGCCGGGACAATCAGATCCGCTCGACTTCTCCTTCTTCGTGAAGCCAGAACATACCCTTGGCCTGAAGCGAGCGAACTTCATCGTGATTTCCGACGATTCGGAGGGAACGTTCGAGGTAAGCAACGATACGATCTATCTTGTCGGCAACGTTGTCGCACAAAGCTCGGTTCCAGATAACATCGAGCCAGACGACTACTTCTACGTAACGCAAAACCCGACAACCGGAAGTGATGTCTCCTTCTACCTCGCACCACGCGAAGGGGAAGTTGGTGACATCTTTATCGCAAGTCTGCTGGACCTGAACGGACGTGAAGTTTGGCGTCAGGTAGGACAGTTCCGTACAGATGCGGGAGACGTTTGGCACGTTGACACGAAGGACTGGCCGTCGGGTGTTTACTACGTGCGAGTTTCAACAGTTGGTGAGTTGCGGGCACGGAAGGTTTCGGTGGCGAGGTAACTCCGAACCTTCCCACGTGTAACTTGCCTGTACAATGCGCTATAGCCCGCCTAATCGTCAAGGTTAGGCGGGCATGTTTTTACCAGAAATTTGTTCGGTCGGAAACGTTTGAACGCTTCTGTTCGTCGTGCTATCCGGCTTCATTTACAACAATCGATACGGTTCAACTGATTCTTTTCTATGCGTTCCATCGTCGACAAATCATTTGTGATGCTTGCATCCACGCTCTTCGCGTCAGCTCTTCTCCTCACCTCCTGCACCACCGATCCAACATATTCTGAACTTGGTGTGGATGTTCGGACGTTCGATCTTCCACCACTTGACCCTTCGGAAGGGCACTATGAACTCTGGTTCAGCTATCCAGACGATCCCGTCTCCGGAAAGCCGACAGCCGTTCAGCATGGGGATGCACTCTACGTTAGCTTCGGAAAATTTGTCGTCGATCAGGATGGAACTGTGCGTGGACTCGACGGAGGAAGTCCTTCCTTCACGATTCCTGAAGGATATAATCCTTCGCTTCTCAACGACGCAATTCTGACGATTGAAGCCCCTAATGATAGCGACGACACTCCTTCTGGACGTTTCCTCAGTGGAAACTTTGCTGGGACATCAGAGCAAGGGGAGGCGGTGCTGAAAACCAATGGAAACGACGCCTTCGGTAATGCCTTCGACACACTAAATCTCTCCGGTGTCTACCGATTGATTTCTCTCAGCACAACTGCAACCAATGATGATGTGCAGGGCATCTGGTTTGTTGATTTGATTGGACGTGCCACCTTGAAACTCCCCGATATGCCTACCAGCAGAGATAATCCGAACTGGGCTTACGAGTCGTGGCTTGTTCGTACTGTGGGGGGAACCACTGAGTACATCTCGCTCGGCAAATTTGGGCAAGCAGATACGCTCGACGTGGATGGTGCTGGGCCAAACGCTGGATCCGATCCCATTCTCTTGAGTGCTCCGGGTGAAGATTTTGTGCAGGGAGATATTCGCCTGTTGAACGATGGAACGTACGACGTTATCGTCTCACTTCAGCCGACAGGGATTGTCTTGAATCGTCCCTTCTACCCCCTGTTGCAGGGGCCGCCAATTCCAAAAGACCTGGATCCAATGGAGACGCAGCCGATGACTCTTGCGCCGGGGTTGCCTGCTATCGAGATCACAGTCGACCGGTAAGGTGTTTTTAGTCGGGGGGAATGAAATCAAAAGTGGGTAAAAACGGCTTCAAGCTGTTTCCCCCTCTGCTGACCTTCCTTAACACCCCGATGAATCGGGGTGTTAATCTGAGGCTGAGGTTACCTCGATTCATTTGGTCGGGAGGACAATTCATATAATCTGTTTTCTATCTCGAATACCATTGAAGAACATTACAGCATATCATTTACAGAGATTCTTCCTGTTAGGCGTTCTGGCTACGTTGTTCTTCTCTTCTACTCTTACTCTACAGACTCAGCCTTTTCGTTCTGAGATCAATCCATTCGAGGTAGCTGAGTCGTCAGGTGATCTTCTCCTCAACCCATTTGCTGGTGGTCTGGACCTTACTCGCATTGGTTTGATGGATATTGACGGAGATGGCGATCCGGACCTCTTCGCGATGAACATAAGCGAACGCCTTCGTTTCTACCGGAACGAGGGGGGAACTCTGTTCCGGCGAGAGGTGCTGACTGGGTGGGAGTCTGCTCCTCTCAGAAGCTGGTTCCGCCTGAGCGACATCGACGGCGACGGCGATGCCGACCTTTTCACATCTGGAGAACGTTCTGAATTGCTCCTGCTCCGAAACAATGGTTCGAATCTCTCTCCTCTCCTTGCTGAAGGAGATACAGTTCGCCAGAGTGATGGGACGGTAATCTACACCGAACAGTTAACCGTGCCGACCTTTGCCGACATTGACACCGATGGTGACCTCGACCTCTTCAGTGGGAATGTTGACGGAACAATCACCTACTACGAAAATGTTGGGTCGAGAGAAGTTGCCGATTTCCTCTTTCGCTCCCGTAAGTACGAAGGGTTACTTGTTCTCTCTCCGGCTGGAACCGTGCGTGAGAAGGAGGATCGCTCTACGGCAAGTGCCAGCCACGGAGCGAGCGTTCTCGACTTTGTCGACCTCGATGGTGATCTCGATCTCGACATTCTGTTCGGTGATTTTTTCACCAAGAAATTGCTTCACTTCGAGAATCGTGGAACCCAATTTGTACCCGACTTCGATACCCTCTGGGTCGATTCAGCCTTTGCACCGAGTGGAGATGTGGTTGTGAGTGTCGGCTTCAATCAAGCTGTCTCCGGCGATATTGATAAGGATTCCGATTTTGATGTCTTCGTCTCTTCGCTTCTCGCGTCAGCTTCGGATCGTCCTGTGGAACTCTACATTAACGAGGGGACGCCAACTGCACCACAGATGCGCCGTAGGTCGGCAAATCCAACAAGTGAGATAGATGTTGGGCGCTTCTCCTCTCCAGTCTTCTTCAAGGATAGTGAGCACCACGGTCTGTTGGTTGGCTCAGAGGATGGTTCCGTTACTTGGTATGAAATTGATGAGAGTGGAGGGAGGACCAGAATGAACCTTTCCCGCCGCTTTGTTCTCAACGGCGTGACCCTCTCGGCACTGGCTGCCGGTGATCTCGACAACGACGGAAAATGGGAAGTTGTCGTCGGCAAGGGGGATGCGCTCGACGGAACCACACTACAACTCTATAGGTTCGAAGGGGATGATTTGCTGCGAACTCCCTGGCAACTGGACACAACATTCAACATTGCCCGAAGCAGTGCCTCCCCTACGTTGGGAGATATCGACAACGACGGTGACCTCGACCTCTTTGTCGGTGCACGAAACGGACGCTTCTACCTCTTCAGAAATATCGGTTCGTCCACAACTCCAATCTTTGAAGTTCAGCCACCTCCACCCCCGTTTGATACGCTCGATTTAGGAGCCGACGCAGTCCCCCGATTTGCTGACATCGACGGCGACAACGATCTGGACCTCATCGTCGGAAGTCGCCAGAGTGAGACGCTCGACTACGATACGGTCAGGTTCTGGGTAAATGTTGAAGGTCTATTTCGCGAGGAGAGCAAGTGGCCCCCAATGGCTGTTGCCCGCAATCCCGTTCCTCTCTACCTAAGGTTGTTGGAGGGAAATTTTCTTCTTATCGGAACGCGTCCCGGTGGTCTCATAGCCCTTGCCGATAGCAGTGGAACATCTTCAGTAGATCGGCATCAGCTTCTTCCCTCAACACAGTCGATCAGCCTTACACTTTCACCCTCTACTGGAGAGGTGGTCGTGGATTGGAGTGGGGTTGTAGAGGAAGGCGTAGAAGTGGTTGTTGTGGATATTCTCGGCAAAGAGTGGGGACGCTACACCTTGGATGGAAATCGTGGAAACCGAAGAATCAAATTGGAAGGATTGTCGGAGGGTGTCTACTTCTGGAAAGCCGGAGAGAGTAGCACCGGGTCATTTCTCTTGGTTCGATAATCGTAGCGATTAGGCTTCCCTTCGTATCTTCGCGCTTCAAATCTATTCACGAACAACAGACACACATCACATCTCATGTCGCTGGTTATTCTTGAGGAACCGCAGACCTTCCCGCCAAAAATGTCTTTTCTGGTTGTCTGGATCATCACGCTTGGTTTCGGGGTCTTCGGCATGATTGTCGCCGATGCTTGGAGTGCTGCATTCTGGCTTTGGACTGTTGTTGCCTTGGTATCGCTCCGGCAAGTTTGGGTAACGCGGTGGGTGCAGGTGGACAATCGAGGTATCCGCGTCAGGAACATTGCACAGCGTGGGAGGGAGCTATATTGGGAAGATGTGAGTGATGTCGACGAGAGAGAAATTCCAGTTAGGAAGTCGAAATCCTTTTTTGTGCTGAAGGTGCAGGGAGAAACGAAGTACCGTCCGGGAAAGACTACTACAATCACAATTGACAGCGATATAGTCGGCTTTGAGACCTTGCGGGAGATTGTTCAGATAGGTGCAAGACAAAAAGTTGAAGAGTTGAGCATTGAAGAGTCGAGAGCCGAGAGTCAAAGCGATTAACCTCACGATAGCCGCGACTCTTTGGCCACGCCGAGGTCGATAGAGGTTGGCCGGATGAAGAGTTGAGAACATCCCACCAAATGAGAGAAGCACCGAGGAAGAATCAACCTGTTCAATTGGTTCAATCAATTCGCAACCCGCAATCAAAAATTCTCAATCCACCATCCCCTCTTCTCTCAAAATCTTTGCTACGTCTTCCATCCCCTTCGCATGTCTACTTACCATCCCCACACTTTTAGCTCCCTCGACGTTGAGCTTGTTATCGTCGAAGTAGAGAATCTGTCTCGGCGGGATGCCAATTTTTTCTACAACATGCTCGAAGATCTCCCGATCAGGCTTCATCATGCCGATCTCGAACGAGAGAAAGTGGTGGTCGAAAAGTTCGTGCAGAGTGAACTGGCTGGTCATGATCTCCCAGTGAAGCGGATTGGTGTTTGAAAGGCATCCAACAGCTACTGATTTCCGAAGCAATGGGATAATCTGCTCTGTTCCCCGGTAGGTTCCACCAAGCCAAGAGCCAAAGCCGCGCAGGAACTCTTCCGGCGTGACAGTTAACTTTAGCTCCTCAACCAGTTCCACTCCGAACTGTGCAATCTCAATCTGTCCTGACTCAAACGAGCGGACTGCTTCGGAGTGGAGCCAGCGATGCCAGACATCCTCTTCGGTGATGTCTCCACCACTCCAGGCAATCATTGTCTCAACTCCGGTCAGTTCAACCACAACGCCACCTAAATCGAAGAGAACGCACTCTATGTTGTTGGCCATCATCTGTTTGTGAATGGTTAGATGTTTGATCGTTTCTGTCATGCAGAGGCTTCTGAAGCATCTTGCGGGATGTGTACTGCACGAGAGTTTTTCTCTACAAGTCCTGCGAGACTCTTCACTTCGCGTTGCTTCGTTCAGAGTGACAGATTGAGTCATAGAAGAGGATAATGTACTGATTTCCCATTCTGTCCTGCAGAGGTCTTCTGAAGCATCTTGCAGAATGTGTACAGCACGAGAGTTTTTCTCTACAAGTCTTGCGAGATTACCTGCGGTGCTGCCTACGGCGGTCTTCACTTCGCGTTGCTTCGTTCAGAGTGACAGATTGAGTCATAGAAGAGGATAATGTACTGATTTTCCATTCTGTCCTGCAGAGGTCTTCCGAAGCA
>JBFWSB010000160.1:0-9840 GCA_050248595.1 Kapaibacterium sp. (SeqCode) | reverse complement strand
CACCGCAGGACCAAGTACATTCCCAATCTGTCCAGCAAATGATTTGCGTACTGGCTACTGATGTTCCCTTCTCTGGCCTTACCAGATCGCTCTCGGTAAACAACGGATCGCCATCCCACTCCTCAAACACCAGCATATCCCCCTCACCATTCCTCGCCACAAACTCCCCCTGACTGTTCAGGTCAGCATCATAGTCAGGATGACTGTGATAGAACTCCTCAATAAACTCCCGACCAGCAGTCTTTACCTTCTGCTCCGATGCCTGTAACATGTGACCACTTTGCTTGAACCCCGGAACCAACAAGAATCTGTCTTCTATGTTCTGCGGATCGAACGTATAGCTCACATTGTTCTTCGCATCGAACGCGCGAACCAGCACCATACTCTTGCCTGCTATCGGATTATCTGGAGTCTCCGGCGTCGTCACGGACGCTGACCTCCCCGTTTCTACTACCGGCGCAATTGTCCCCCCCGGTTGCTCCTCATCACACGACTGAATCCCTGCTGCAAAGACTACCACACAGAGCGTCGTAAGCAGCAACGTTGTCCACTTGAATCGTTTCATACTTCTACCTCAAAAATTAATGAAGGTGTTCTCCCCGCATATAAATAACAGCCTGACCGTACAGGCGGGAAAAAACTGCACAGCCGAGCAGCTACGCAGAACTTTGCATAGCGTTGTAATACTGAATTGATTAATGAGATATGTGGGGACTCTGTGTTAGTGTTTTAACACATGAGAGAGGTGAAACCTTACAGTGGCAAGTGAAGAACTCCCGGTGTGGTAACTCAATACCAAATTCAATTGAGTATAAGGTATATCTCCCCGTTCAAGACTGCCACTCAGAATGAAGCGAAGCGGAATTAAGAGTCTTGCACGTGGTGTAGAGCATCAAGTGATTGGTCTATTAAACCGGCGAGATGCTTCGTCCGCCGTGGCGGATCTGCATGACAACTCTTTTCGTGATAACATAGCCGGCTCGCCATACATCATTTGCATTTAAAAGTTGTATAGCGGTCGGCAATGCAAGACAGGCAAGAGGGTAGGAAAGATCAGCAACTCCGCGAATGTCCTTTACAAAACAGGAAGCGGGAGCACGTGCCCCATGCACACGTACTCCCGCCTGAGCCTCCCTCTACAACCACCAAAGTTCAAGGGAAGCACTCCTAACTCAACGAATCAATTATTGAATTACGTTTCCTTTATTTTTCCAGCTTTTAAATAGCTCTACCAACTCCATCAGCAATAGGGGATATAAGCAGAGAGAGATCGAAGTGTAGAACTTTATTTGCACATTATTTTTCAGTCTCTCTTTGAATTGCTTTATTTACTGTACGAGCACTACACACTCTCCCCTTCCTCTTCCGAACTCATCCTCCAGCTGACAGTAGTACATTCCACTTTGAACACCTTCTACACTCCACGTAAGCGTATGATTGCCCTCACTGTAGAGCCGATTATCCATTACCGCAACTTGCTCTCCTTGAGTATTATACAAGCAAAGCCTTAGGTGCTGTGACTCTGGAATCACAAACGCTATCTTGAGCATCTCTTGCTGATGAACGATGCTCGGATAAACCTTCACACTATATGTTTGCAGCCTTATCTGACTCGACTCTTCTACTACGCTGATGTTAAGAGTTTGGGACTTGAGAAGTTGGTAGTGAACGGCAAGGAATAGCTGTTTAGTAACTGGACTGTAGGCTATTGAACGGATATCATAGGCTCCTGACTCCGAAGGATTATTCGGATCGAACTCGAACTCTAACGGATTCCACGTTAACCCATTATCCGTTGAGTGAAGAACTCCGTAGTTGCTGGCAGCAGCATAGACGTGGCCGTTAGGAAGAGGAAGAATTTGACGGAGGAAAGCTGCATTCCCTACTTTTGGTTGAGCTGCCACAACTCCCTCCCAGCTTGTGCCGTTATCTGTAGAGCGAAGAACTCCGGCAAAGAATTGTCCAGAAACGCCCAGAAGTCTTCCAACTAAAACGTTGCCGTTTTCGGTAACTGCCAGCCCCATCACACCTTCACTGTTGATCTTTTCCCACTCTTCACCGTTGTTCGTAGAGCGATACAGTCCACCCACACCTCCGGCAAAAATGGTTCCCGACTGTCCGACAGCTACCGCAGATATTTCTCCAGTAGCCTCGGAAAAGAGCAGCTCCCACTCCTCTCCATTATTAGTTGATCGATAGAGATGGCCAGGAAGACTGTTCGTACCCATATAGAGTGTCCCGTTCTCTGTCGAAATCATTGTTGCTATCCAGAGCGAGCCGTTATCACCCACTGGCTCCCACGAATCCCCCTTGTCCGACGAACGAAAAACTCCGGCTCCGGCTGTCCCGGCGAAGAGGAAGCCATTGTCGGCAGCAACAAGAACGGTAGCATTTTTCCCACCTAACTTCTCAGCCACTCTTGCTGAGTTCGATCCAACGAGATCAAATCGCCAAACTCCCCCTTGACCCGTCTGTGATTCAAAGTCTGCCGCCGCATAGACATACCCATCTAAGTCAGCCGTAACAGTTTTCACTTCTGCTACAGCCCATCCTCCCATTGGTTTCCAGAAGGGTTCTTGTGCCTCAGCACTATAGGGAAGAGTCAGGAATAGGAGGCAGAAGAATGTTCTCACACTCAATATTTTCAATGTCATAGTATCCGTTTGACTTAGCCTTTATACATCAATACGTTCACGATACATTAGGTCTGGTTATCACACATGCGCAGAGATTCACCATCTACTTCAACACAACCACACTCTGCTCATAGGTCTCCCCACCAACCTCAAGCTGCAACGTGTAGATGCCCGGCTCAAAGTCGGCTGTCGATAGCGGAAGTGATTGCCTTCCATGCTCCATAACTTCTTCGCTCAGAAGTGTGGCGGCATGGCGTCCGGTAATGTCGTAGAGGGAGAGGGAGACCACACCCGTTTGTGGAAGATCAAACTCGATCAGGGCACTTCCGCGCACAGGGTTCGGACTTGCCGTGAAGTATATTTCTGGATACTCTCCACTTTCACTTTCATTCTCACGCTCATCGTCATCATCATCCCCACTTCCACCAAATTTCAACAGTCCAGTCACTACCTCATCGGCACCAATATCGACTGCTGTTCCACGCACTCGCCTGTCTCCATCAATATCTTTCTTCGCCTCGTTCAGCCAGATGCCACGATCGACGGCGCAGAGATCAGTAGTAGCAAGGTGGTAAACAGTATCTCCTGCAACGAAAGTAGGGGCACAGATAAATGAATTGCTGTCGCGACCGGTGTTGTTCCAGCTCAGAAGCGACTTTGATCCGTTCCACCGGAAATTGTCGACAGTAGAAAACGTATTATAGTCCGACCTCCAGTTCTGCGGCTCGGTTCCATTGCTCCAGCTTCCACTTGTCCCCAGCGTATATTGCGCGTTGCGAATACCGGCGAAGATGTTGTTCTTCAGGTCGACGCTATTCAACTGATAGGCGTAGCGCGCACCGTTGCGAACAGGAACGTATGACTCATCGGCACGGACACCCCAGTGGAAACCGAGAATCGTGTTGTGGTAGATGCGGATGTCGCTGTTGAACGGATAGGGATGCCCGGCCTGCAGTTCAATACCGGCCCCCTGGTTCCAGTCGGTATCGCCGTCGTAGAGGATTACGTTGTTTTTAATCAGAATGTCGTAGACCCTCATCGTATCGCCGTTATCGTTGATCGAACTCCGGTCGTCGATCACAATCGGCGCATTGTACCGATTGCATATCCGCTCCGATCGGTAGATCACATTCTTCGCAATCACGTGGTGAGCATTGTCTCGCAGACCAAAGTCATCACTTGTTCCGATAGCAATTGAGGTTCCACAATCGATGAAGACGTTCCCCCGAATAACACCATCCTGAACGTTGTTCGAGAAGTTGATCACATTCTGCGCACCGCAAACTGAATCCTTCGGCGGATTGAATCCGTTTCCGTCGCCAACGAAAACGTTGTTGAGAATTTTCAACCGATCTGGATTTCCCCAAGCCTTGATCCCTGCGGTGAGAACGTGAACGTAGTTTCTCCTGAAGGTGATATCACTTCCGTGAACGTAGCGCATGATATATCCCCCGAGCGAGTCGAACCGATTCCGCTCCACCAACAGGTTGGGTGTGTGGGTTGGACGAATTGCGATGTGGCTCTCCTCAGCCTGGCAGGGCATCGCAAGGTTGGTGAAGGTGTTGTGGTGTATCCACCAATCAGCACAACCGTCACTCTCGAAACATTTCAACTTGATGAAGTGGACTTCCCCCTTACTTCCACACCCTCCGTCGGATGTGTAGTTGCGGAAGTCAATCCAACCAATCTCTACGTTGTCCGGTTTCGGCCTAACATCCTGCGCCTGTATGGCGATGTTCCGACTATTCTGCCCGTCCAGCACGAATGTCTCGTCATCCCGCCTCCCGTCTCCGTCCGTGTCCCAAGCAATCAACCTGTTGCGATAGCTTGGGCTTGGCCCGCCCTTCTTAATAACCACCTCTTCGTTGAACGTACCAGAGCAGTTGCAGGTAGCTTGGTCTGTCCCGTTCCACTGATCCACACACTTCTGCAACGTGCGGAAGGGACGGTCGGCTGTGCCGGGATTAGTGTCGCTCCCAGTTGCCGACGAAACGTAGTAGTCAACCGACGTCTGTCCGTTTGTTCTCTGGATCACGATTGCCAAAAGCAGTAGGACTGTTATCAGAGGCAAAGCATGGTTCTTCTTCATTACAATCTCCAGATGTTTTAGTTATGAGGGAGAGGAGTTGTAGAGCATACTCAACTACTCCCCGTTGATATTCTATCTATTCAGGATGCCTCTTTTCGATGCTTCCTTCGCTCAAGTATTACTTAACTGACTCTTGATTTTTCGAAATTGTTTTCGACGTTCCCGAGAGAAGTGCCTCAAGCTGTTCAATGCGACTCCGTAACTCATCCAGTGAAGTTGTCGTTTCGGTCTGCACCGTTTCGAGTTCTGCTTTCAACTCAGCGTTCTCGCTCTGCAGATCTTCGACTTTCTCGTTCAACCCCTTGATGGCATTTGTGTAGGCAACAAGCAACGGGTGCATATTGAACGTAAGGTAGCCATCGCTCTGTTCTTCAATTGCCTCGGGAAAAATTGGTTGAACTTCCTGAGCGATAAATCCATACTGGAGAATATCACTCGGTGCGTTCCAAGGATTGTCTTCTTTATACTTAAATGTCACCGGTCGAAGGGCGAGGATTTCATCCAACCCTTTCTCATATTCTCCTTCAACATTTTTAGTCCTCTCGTCTGAAATCACTACCCACGTCGTTCCTCCAACAGTCTTCCCCGCATTTCCAACCACGTGAAGTGCCTGCGCAGGAGTCGTCGTACCGATGCCAACCTGACCAAGTCGATCGATAGTCATTGCCGTCGCAAGCGTTGTCGTATTCGTTGTCATGAACTCGAGACGGGTGTCAACGTTTGTCGCCGAATGGTTCAGGTCGGCAACGGCACGGATGGCAGCTCCCGGCGTGAAGGATCCGCCAGTCAGGTAAGGACTAAAAACGTGTGTGCCAACGACATCTCCGGCAACGAGGTTGCCGGGTGTCGACTCCGTGCCGAGAGCACGCTGCATCACAGTTGAGGGGGTATAGGTATCGGAGAATGTCTGAAGCATAATGTCATCGTGCTCTTCGGAACGGTTATTGTTCTTCGCGTAGATTCGGGTTGGAGGAGCACCCCCATTCACGTCGAATCCGAGGAAGCCGACAGCGTTCAGGCGAGCAAGCTCGACGTAAGCGGCACTGTCCGCATGGGTATTGTTCAGTCCCCAAACAAACGTGTTGTCGCCAATGTTGCTTCCGATGTCAGCAATGCTGTTGTTCGCATCGGCAACAAAGTGAAGGTTAGCGAGCGACGCAACGTAAAGCGTATTCGCTCCCCCTGTGTGCGTCTGGTGAATGATGCCATGCTTTCCAGCACCGAACCCGATCCTTCTTCCGGGAAGCTGTTCAGCAATTATATCTCCACCAACAACGTTCAGTCGCGCTCCGGTCGTAATCACGCTTGTGCCGATCCCGACATCTCCGGTTTCTGTCACACGCATCCGTTCGGTGTTGTTTGTTCGAAGAACGAGGGGCTGCACATCCCTTGTTCCGAGGAAGTTCGTTGCAGGATTTGTCCCCACATTTCCTGCCAACGACCATGCGCTGTCGCTGACGTGCAGCCGCCCCCAATCGAGTGTCACGTTTGTTCCACTGACCGAACTGACCGTTAACTGATCCCCCACAATTCCGGCAGTGTCGGGGAGGAGATAGGTAATGTCGGCACTCTGTGGCCGAGCACGGAAGGCTGTGTAGTTGGCTGTGCCGGGGAAAGCTCCCGGAAGATTGTATGGCTCGTAGAATCGCAACTGACTTGCATTGCTATCGTTATTTGCGAGCCAGAGATCGGAGTTACCGAAGACGGCAACATCGCTGGCGGCAATCGACATCGGGCGCGTTCCGGAAACATTGTTGCTGTGGAATCCGAAGCTGCGTGAGCCGTCCAGACGGAAGTCCATCCCCCCAACAACAGTCGACAACGATCCGGTAACTGTATCGTTCCTTCCGCCGAGAACTGAAGAACGTGTTCCGGTCACAAGGTTATTCTCTCCCCCTACAATCACGCTTGAAAGACCGGAGAGAATGTTATTTAATCCACCACTGATGACGCCATTTGTTCCTGTAGGGCGAATAATGTTTGTTCGCCCTCCGGAGATCGTTCCATACTGTGCACTGTCGAGGTTTGTAAAGCCTCCAGCGACAACTCCATAAATTGATGAAGCTCTGTTCTGATCGCCACCAGAGACAACCGAGAATGAGCCAAGAGTACTATTAGATTGCCCACCGGCGACAACACTCCACGTGCCTGTTGCAGTGTTTCCGGTACCTCCAGAAATTGTAGCCTGATCTGCTGAGACGGTGTTGTTCGATCCTCCGGCAATCGTTGCGTTCCCTGCATTTACTGTATTATCTCCGCCACCCCCTACAACACTGTTCCCACCAGCTGCCGTGTTCCGCACTCCACCGGCAACTGTAGAGCTACCAACAGATGCAACGTTATCAACACCACCTGCAATTGTCGAGCTGGCTCCGGTTGCCTTGTTCCTTGATCCTCCACCAACTGTTGCACCACTACCCCCGGCAGTATTGTTCGAACCACCAGAAACCGTGGCTCCTATCGCAAGTGCTGAGTCACGAAAACCACCCGCCACTGTGGCATAGTTTGCGGAGACGATGTTCCCCTCACCTCCGGCAATAGTGGTGCTTCGGGCAGCCGCGGTGTTTGAATTTCCACCTGCAATTGTTGCATAGATTCCTCCCCCTTGCACTCTGTTTGTCTGTCCACCACCGATGGTAGCCCAGGAAGCATTCGCATAAATTGTGTCGCTATCTCCGCCAGCAATCACACTGTACTCGGCACTGCTGTCAACATTCCTCCGTCCACTCCCAATAAAGCCACCAGTAGAGTAGGAGAAGTTGGCTCGCCCACCTGCAACGGTACTGTTTGCAGCCATCGCCCGGTTTATCTCTCCTCCACCGACTGTCCCCCCCGTTGCCGAAACCATGTTTGACAAGCCACCACTAATCGTTCCGTTCAACCCTTGCACCGTGTTAATTTGGCCACCTCCGATTGTCCCGTAGGTTGCCCCTGTCGTGATGATGTTTCCATCTCCACCACCGATGAAAGTGTACTGTGAACTATCCTGATTATTCCGACCACCGCCAACCATGCTATATGGCGCACCAACGTAGTTTCGATGTCCTCCACCAATGAATCCCCAACTTCCAACAACGTTGTTCAACTCCCCTCCCGCAATGGTAGCATAGGTCGCTTGCACAGTATTAACGTTTCCTCCCCCTACCCGGGCGAAGTCTGCTGTAGCTTGATTGGATCGCCCACCCCCTATTGAAGCGAAATCTGCTGAAGCAAGGTTCTGCAATCCACCGGCAATTGTTGTGTTGGTATCGGTTGCATTGTTCAGCCTACCTCCACCAACTACTGCTAAACCACCGGTCGCACTGTTCTGGCGTCCACCCGCAATCACGGCATTCAGTCCCGAGGCAGTGTTGTTCTGCCCACCAGTAACAACAGCATAGTTTGCCGTGATGCTGTTCGTGCTTCCTCCACCAATCACTGCTCCTGCTGCGCTCGTCACCGTGTTGGTTGTCGGTCCGGCGATGATGTTCGGATCGGACGCCGTCGGCTCGATGCGGAACGCACGTTGGTTATTCACTCGGAAGTTGAGAGAGACGTTGTCGCGAGTGCCGAGGAAGTTCGTGGTAGCGTTTGTTCCAGCATTGCCAGTCAGCGACCAAGCAGTCGAGTCAATCAGGTTTGATGCCGTCCGCGTGTAGACAATTCCACCTCCGTTGGAGACGAGAACGTTTGAGGCGGCGTTGTTTGTCGCAAGTCCTTCAATCCGAAGCGGATCGAGGGCAGGAGAGACAACGTGAAGTTTAGCCAGAGGAACCGGGACGCCAATGCCAACACGACGATCGCGAGTGACAACCAGCCCCGAATCCTGCACGCTGAAGAAAGCTTGCACTCCAGCGACGTCGGCATTCCTCAATGTGAATCGGGAATTGTTGGAGTTCCCCTGAAAGTCAAAAATCAATTGTGTTCCGTTCATGAAGACCGAGCCATCCGAACGGGCAATGAACGCATTTGAACCGATTGTGAGAGTGTTGCTGAATCCAGATGAACTTAACAGAAGTGCAGGACTACTGGCCGCGTTCACAATTCTCATTACGCCAGCACCATTGTTTGCACTCACGTCAATTGTTTGTGATGGTATAGTAACTCCGATCCCGATTCTTCCATCCTGCGCAATCCGCATTCGCTCCACGTTATCGGTTCGGAAGATCAATGGCTGAGCATCTGTTGTTCCGAGGAAGTTTGTTGCAGGGTTTATTCCGCTGTTGCCGGTCAAACCCCAGAAAAGACCGTTCGGATTCTGCCAGACAGGTGCTCCTACTCCACCAGAAACAAGAACATTTCCCGATGTTCCTGCCGCGCTAAACCCATAGGCTGTCCCTGTACCATAGGCGACAGCTCCCGCCGTCGGCGTCGCCGTTCCGTTGGTTCCACCTCGATTGATAGGGAGCGTCCCAGCTACTTCACCGGTTGCAAGATCTACTGCCGCCGTCGTCGAGCCTGTCCCGACAACCTGATTCGCCGTCACCGTTCCCGAGCCTGTTGGCTGCAAGCTTGCCCCCGTTCCCACATTCATTGTCGCTACGATGTTCGTCCCACTGGTGATCTGGTCGAACCCGATCGTGACCCCCGCCGGCAACGTGCTCCGCCATCCGGGCACACCACTTGCATCCGTTGTCATGAATCGGTTCGGCGCTGAGGGAAGTTCCGATGCCCTGTTCGTTGCATCCCCCACAAACATCGCGTTCTGGCTTAAGTTCAAACCGCTCGCACTCACTCTCCCCCAACTCGGAGTTGTACCAACTCCTCCTGACAGCAACGCTTCTCCAGCTCCTCCTGTCGTTCCATTCAACAGTAGCGGTACGTTTGCTCCAGCAAGGTTCAGACTACTCTGAACATTCACTTGCTGCGTCGTCCCGTCGATCGATACTGCCGTCGTCCCGTTGGTTGATAACCGCACATCATTCGCGTTCGTTGTACCGAGGTTCAAATCGTCGTTCGCGGCAATTCGATGGTTGTTTGGTGTCACGCCGTCGATCCACAACGAGCCTCCAGCCTTGATAATACCCGTCGCCACCAAGTCACCATCAACAACCTCATCCCACACTGTCGGATTCCCTGCAAGCGTGTTTCCAACAACCGCATCGACTACACCATCAACCCTCAGTTGCTGGCTCG
>JBFWSB010000159.1:0-9845 GCA_050248595.1 Kapaibacterium sp. (SeqCode) | reverse complement strand
AGGGGGGAGGCTACTACAAACTCGGTCTGAATCTTACTCGTTCCGACAAGTTTTACGAGGGTGACGGCAATGTGATTACGATCCCTACTTTCTCTGATTACACTGTAAGTCTATATGGAGAGTATGGTATCACGAAAGAAATCACTGGTATCCTCTACCTACCATTTGTTAAACGGTTGACGTTGAATCGGCAGGTTGGGCAACCGAGTGGTTTCGTGTACAGTGAAGGAGATGGTGTTACTGGAATAGCCGACCCTGAAGTAGGTTTGCGAGTAGGATTGCTACGAAGTGGTCCGGCAGTTATCACAGCCGGGCTGAAGCTCGGAATCCCGTTGGGTGAGAGTGAGCAGGAAAGTGGACTTCTGACGGGTGATGGTGAGTTCAACCAAATATTGAGCGCGGGCTTGGGCTATTCTTTCTATCCTCTCCCGGCATACGCATCACTCCATGGAGGTCTAAATAACCGGACAGAAGGGTTCTCTGATGAGATTATCTACGGTGGTGAGTTCGGTTATACATTCGGTGGAAAGGTAACTGCTATCGGACGTTTTGTTGGTGTCGGCTCATTGATTAATGGTGACGCAAATGTCAGAGGAGGGATGGGTGGAGCTTCGGCAAACAATCAGAGCTATCTTTCCTACGGTTTGGAAGGGGCGTGGCGGTTATCCAATAATCTTGGTATCTCCTTAGGTGTGACATCTGCCTTCTTCGGCCAAAACACGCTCTCTGCGCCATCATTCTCTACTGGCATTTATCTCAAACGTTGATAGTGTATAGGCATTTATCTCAAACGTTGATAGTGTATAGGTTACGTTGCCACAACTGTATCCCCAGAAGGTCTTCGACAAAAAAGGAGACGAGTTTATCTGATCTCTCGAAGCACATCAAGGTAATGGGAAGCTTAAGAGATTGAAATAGCTGTCAATTCAAAAGAAAACCGGATTCGCTTTGATGCGAATCCGGTTCAATCATATCAGGCTCTCATGCTCTAAAGTGCTTCTATAGAGACTACTGGCTAATTACAGGATATCGTTCTGTTCTATCCTTTCCAATGATTGTACAGAAGTAGAAACCAGTTCTTGGCAATTCAATTTCCAGAGGCAGTTCCCCTGCTGAGATCATACGAGTGCTTATCGTTCTGCCGAGGGCATCAGTGATTGTCACCTGCACAACCTCTTCTAACTCCTCAAGTGATTGAAGTGTAAAAACGTTTCGAGCTGGGTTTGGATAGATTCGATACCCCTTCATCTCCACATCTTCCTCTTCCTGAACTCCTGAAGCGATTCTCGGAGTAAAGCGGAAGACTGTACCCTCGGGTGGGATACCCGATATTGGCGGAAGATCTATTCCCTCGGTGTTATATGTTGGAGTACTGGCATTTCCTGTCAACCAGTTCCGTTGTAGCACTTGAAATCTTGACCACGGAGTAGAACGGAAGATGCCGATAAAGGGACCGTCACCAATCATAGTGCCATAATTCCCCTGAAGCTGGTGAGGACCGTACCGCATTTCCACAATACCCGATCTCATGTAAAGCCATATCTGCATGTTTACATAATCGCCAGCAACGTTGTTCACATCCACGATAGCTGCATAACGCCACTCTATCTGCAGAACGGTCTCTCCATTTATCTCCTCAAGCTGATAAAAGACTCCTGAGCGTTCATCGAGTGAGTCGAACTCCATTAAAAGTCCATCAATTGCGACAGTGTACTTCTTGTTATCTACTCGAAGGAGTCCGTTGCCGTAAATCACCATTGGAGTGTCGATACTTGGGTAGTAGGTTCCACCATAAAACGAGAGACTGTCACCTTCCAGATTTAGCCCTACGGTTAGTGGCCCAGGGAGCATCCCAGTTGTGGAGCCTTTTGTGAGCATTTTGTATGGTTCGTTGATCTGTTTGAAATCATAGGTTGGTTGCCCTTTAAGCAATGTGGATGTAAAGAGAGTGAGGATGAGCGTAAGTGTGTAGACGAAGTATCTGTCTCTGATCGATATCATTTTTGAGATCCCGGTTAGTTGAGTGTTTATCCCTTCTTTTTAACCCAGAAGGTATTCTCAACTTACCCTCCTCTCATCGCAAAGACTTATTGAATCTTGCAGAGTTGATGGAGAACCTTACGATTGTTGCAACGACTGGCGGTAAGCCCGTGGCGAAACACCTCGATACTTTCTAAAGAGGAGGCTGAATGTGCTGGGACTCTCAAACCCCACATCAAAGCAGATTGCTCTAATCGAAGTCGATGTCGTTGCCAGAAGTTCACAAGCTCTCTCAATTCTTCGTCGCGTTAGATACTGGTGGGGTGTTTCCTTATATATCTGTCGGAAGAGACGCAGAAGGTAGTGGGGGGAGAGACAGGCCGCCATAGCTATATCGGATAATTGTAGCTGCGATGAAAGATTGTCCTCAATAAATTCTCGTCCCCACTCAATGCGCCGATAGAGTTCCAATCGGGTTCCAATCCGAACAGTCTCCAGTTGTTTGATCTTGTTGAGAACGTCGCGGTGTGAGTATAGCAAGCATTCTAAAAGAAGGTGGAATTCCTCATGCAGTGTCTCCCCCGACACTCGATCCCTTCCTTCTCTCTGTAGTCGATTTCTTATACGATTGATTTGTGATGAGAGAGGTGAGCCCGAACCTTGAATAGCATTGAGGAAGTGGAGAGGTTGGTCGAACTCACTAAATGGATTATCGAGAAGATGATCTGTTGGTGAAATCTGTGCCCGAAGACCTTCACTCACAAACTTAGGGTGAAAGAAAAGGCAGAAGGACTCCACATTGCCAGCACTCTCTGTTTTGCTTCGGTATTCTTCGCCACAGTTGATAACGAGCACTCGACCATCTTTGAGGCGGTGTTTTTCTCTGCCGACGATATAACTCTCTTCTCCTCCATACACCGACTTTATTGAAAGTGTGCCTTGTGTTGTTAGTTCAGGAGTACTCTTCCCACTGGTTTGTGCCACGATGTTTGCCCACTCCATTTCAGAGCAGATCAGTTTGTCGAGGCCACCGATTGTGTATGGCTGCGCAGCGTAGTCAAATAGAATCATCCGGGCTTTTCTCCACGTGTTTGTTGAGTGGATGCAAAGTACACTCAGATGATATTCCGGGTTACTCAAATAGATTCGGCTTAGTGGAGTTCTGTTGATACTCGATAGCCGTTAGATGGTTGATGGGGTGTGAGGAGGGTAATTCGAACTAATAGTGAAGGCTGTGTAGCTGACGACCTATCGAAACTCTTTGGCAATATTTACCAATTGTTCTGTGGGATCCCAATTTTCTGGCTCGATTGCTGGCCAAACCCATCTTCCCCCTCCATCAAGCCATGTTCTTCGTCGCTCTCGAATGTTTTCCAGCGTTATGTCTTCAATGCCCCACTGTACTCCACAACAGGGACAATCTTCGTCAATTATAACATCGCCAAAGTCATTCCAAATGGGGATATCGTTAATATATCCGCAAACGCGGCAAACATCATTTCTGTGCATGGGTTTTATTCAAGTGCAAGTAGAAATATTCAGATGCTATTGTAAGACACGTAATCTCATTTAAATTCTCACTGATTGGGGTCAAAAAAACAGAACGACACGATCGCTTTTCGTTCTGTGTTCGAATGTTAGATTCTCCTTAAGTTGAGAAGGGAATAAGCAACCGATAGTCAATTATCAAGAAGTTCTTGAAGCTGAACAATAACTTTAGAAGGACAATTTTTTCCCTGGTTAACGCTATAGAAATGACCGATGGTCATATATTGTTCAGATCAATAGCTACTAAGAATTGTGATCACCACTCATTATCCTCATTTCGGCAAACATCATCTACGATTGAGTTTGAGTAAAGTGGGGTTTATATGGCAACATAGAAGATAAATGCCTTTCCCAATGGAAAGGTGGGCAACAGTTTGAGGGATCTTTGAATATGATAGGGTGATGGAGGTAGTGAGAATGGTCCTTGAACTCAGAGAGGTTGCCGGACGACCATATGCAGAGGCTGTGTTGCTTAGTCGTTTGTAGTGGATTGGACTTTGCAAAGCAGTTGTTTCAGACACTCTTAGCCGATGTCTTGCCCTTTACTTGAGGTTTATATGAATTGTTCTCATGCATGTTTGGATGGCTTCTTGAGTTATCCGTAGTCCGTCTGTCGCTGTTCCTTCACTAAAAAGTTGATAGTCTGGTGTTCTTGAGGATATTCCGTAATGCGGTTTATGGCTGCTCCTCATCATCAACCACGACTTCTTCACTCTCGGTCCTGTCTCGTATTTTCTCCAAGCGTTTCTGAGTGCTATCGAAAACTGCCCGCAAGCCTTCAGGATCTTCTTGTGCAAGTTGCTTAATGCTTTGTTGAAAGTCGGCCACGTTTTCATAACCGTTTGCTTTCAGCAGACTGTCAACTTTGCCGTCATCCTCATTTCCTATCGACTTTTCGAGTAGAATCTCTGCATAAAGCGTCGATATTGAATCGACATTTTCGTCACTGAGCTGCTTTCCACAACTTGATATGCCAATGAAAATTGCTGGCATGAGGGCAAGCTCTATAGCTACTCGCAACTTGCTTTGTGCTATGATTCTCTTATTTTTCACCGACTAAGTCCTTTATTTTCTTTTCGAGCTTCGTCACCTCATCGGTTGATCCCTTACCCCACGCCCGGTATTTGACAATGCCTGATCCATCGGTGAGCACAAGAGTTGGGTGCCCAGCTTTCATATTCAATCCCTTTACCAAAATTCCTTCCCAGTCCATGAGAACTGGATATTTAAACTCATCTTTGAACCTTCCACGGATATAACCTTTCAGAAAACCCGGCACCGATGTTACATCAGCTACGGGAACAAAGTGGATATTTTCTTTGTATTTCGGCACCAGTTTCTTTGTCCAGTTCTCTACGTAGTCATAAGCATCTCTGTCACACACGACGTAGAGAGCCGGCTTTCCGCTATAGTTCGAAGTTTTCCACGTTTTTTCGTATTGATCCTCAATACTGAACGTTGGAATAGGTGATCCTACGCTCACCATGCCGAGCATTAGTGGAGTGACGCTAATGATTATTAGTAGTGGGATATAGACTCGTCTCTTCATCTCTCTGAGTTTGATTCTTTTGGTTCGTCTTGATTGTTTGATATTTTCTTTCGTATGTACAGCCGCATCGGGCTATCAGGGTTCATCGACGTATAGACATCAACTGTATATGGTTGGGTGTCACTCATTCTTTTTGTTGAAAACCCTATGTAGATTTCTGCATCTTTTTCCTTTCGAGCATAGGACTTTTGAATCGTCGCTAAAATACAGCCACAACTTGGTTCTACCCTGTCAAGAACTACAAGGCTATCGGTAGTGTTTCTGACGTATAGTCTGAACGTGTTAAATTCGCTCGTATCAACTACTTCGTATTCGTACATACTCAGAGATACGCCCGAAGTAGAAGTTGGAAGCATTTTTGCAGATGAGCTGGTAGAATCTTCTATACTTGTCTCTGCATTTTCAGGCTCGGCCTGTCCATAGCATGAGTTTGTTGACAAGCTCGCGATAAGAAGTAATATACTGAGCACTATTCTGCGTAGTCGTTTCATCACATTCATTTGTTCGATTACCCTGTTTGCAATATGGACGATTCTACTCTTTCACCTGAACTTCTTCTCTCAGCATATTGTCAGGGATATTTTCCCATGGCTGAACATCGCACTGGCGAGATAGGGTGGTTTAAACCTAAAATGCGAGCTATTTTACGTTTTGAGGATATTCGCATTTCCCGTTCTCTTGCAAAAGTAGTACGGTCTGCTCAATATACGATTACTGTAAATCAAGCCTTTTCTGAAGTGATTAACCACTGTGCTGTTCTACGAGATGAAACGTGGATTTCTCCTGAGATCGAGTCTGCTTACACGGAGCTTTTTCGGTCTGGTTTAGCTCACAGCATAGAAGCCTGGCACGATCAGAAGTTGGTCGGTGGACTTTATGGTGTATCGATAAATGGAGCCTTTTTTGGAGAGTCCATGTTTCATTTACGCTCCGATGCCTCCAAAGTAAGTTTGGTCTATCTCGTTCGCCATCTTCAAGCACGCCAGTTTCAGCTTCTCGATTGTCAGTACATTAACCCTCATATGGAGTCTTTAGGAGCAACTGAGATAACTTCAGATCAGTACGATTCTTTGCTTCGTATAGCTCTTGAAACTCAAACGACTTTTAACGACACGACGCCTTTTCTCTCCTTTGCTGCACAACAATTGGAGTAATTGCTGACCGTCATTCGCGCTCATTTATATCGCCTCAATTTCCTTTCTTACATTCTTTTTTCACTACATGTCCTTTGTACAGCCCATTGTTGCTCGTGCTACTCCACTTGGTGAAGGAGCTATTGCCATTGTTCGGGTTAGCGGATCTGGCGTTTTTGAAATTACTGACCAGCTTTTTTTTCCTGATCGAGGTGGTTTATTCTCAACAGTTCCAGAACGAACAATGAGTATTGGGCGTTTGGTTGACAGGAATCGTTCCCTCGATCGTCCACTTGCTGTCCGATTTGTTGCACCTCGTTCATATACGGGTGAGGATATGGTTGAGCTTCATTTACATGGGAACCCCTTGATAGTAGATGCTACGCTTCAACTTTTTCTTAGCAAAGGTTGCCGTCTTGCCGAACCTGGTGAATTCTCTCGAAGAGCTTTTCTCAACGGCAAAATGGATCTTGCCCAAGCCGAAGGGCTTGCCGATCTTATCCGAGCTGAATCGGATATTGCCCTTGACTTAGCTCAGCATCAACTTGGTGGAGAATTGTCTCGTCGCTTTGCACACTTCCGGCATGAAATTGTTGATTTCCTTGCGTTGCTTGAGCTTGAGCTTGATTTCGTTCAAGAAGGCTACGAGTTGCTCGATTACGAAAAGCTTTCAACAACATTGCAAACTCTTCTATCTGAAGTTCGTGAGCTTCTTGTATCCTATCGTAATGGTGATCTTATCCGACGTGGGCCCCGCATACTTCTTCTTGGACGTCCCAATGCTGGCAAATCAAGTCTGTTCAACGCAATTCTTGGATATAGCCGTTCCCTCGTCAGTGCTCAACCTGGAACCACTCGTGACTATGTCGAGGAGCGTGTTTTTTACCGAGGCGTTGTACTGCACTTCCTTGATTCCGCAGGACTTCGTGAAACTGACGATGAACTCGAAGCACAAGGTGTTTCTTTCGCTACAAATTTAATTCCGTTAGCCGATCACGTTCTATACTTAATTGATAGTTCACTCTCTGGTTCCATGCTTGCTACTGAAGAAGATCACTTCTCCTCTTTTTCTCAAAAGTATCCCGAATCTCACTTTCTTAAAGTCTATTCTAAGCGAGATATTGGGGTCTCTTTCGATAGTGCCCATTCTGTTTCTGTATTCGATCCTGTTTCTGTCGAGCAGCTTCTCGATACCCTGATTGCTCAATATTCAACCCATAAAACTGATACTCTCGTATTACTCACCCAACGTCAACATCAGAAATTATTGGCCATCGAATCTATCCTTTCTTCAGTTTCTACTCTCAGTGATATCCCTACAGAACTTCTTGCTACTGATCTCAGAGCTATCCTCTTGCCCTTATCTGAGTTGACGGGTGCTGTCACTAACGAAGACATTCTCGATGCTGTTTTTTCTGGATTTTGCATTGGCAAATAGCTTCTAAACACCATCTTTTCTTATCCGAATTATTCGGTGTTCCACGTGGAACGACACAGCCAATTGATGCACACATTACAAGGCAAAGAAAGCTGATATGAATCGACAGCAACACGATATAATCGTAATAGGAGGAGGACATGCTGGAATTGAAGCCGCTTCAGCTTCAGCCAGGATGGGATGCTTCACTGCTCTGATTACACTTGAACTTGAGACGATAGGGAGGCTTTCGTGCAATCCTGCAATTGGAGGAATGGCAAAGGGACAACTTGTCTGTGAGATTGATGCATTGGGGGGGGAAATGGCAAAGATTGCCGATAAGTCAGGGATTCAGTTTAAAACACTCGGAACGAAGAAAGGACCTGCGATGTGGTCGCCAAGGTCGCAAAACGACAAAGACCTCTATCCTTTTTATGCACAACAGCGATTGCGTGAAATTGAAGGTCTTGATTTGATTGAAGCCTCCGTTGAAGACATCCAGATTGAAAAGGGAGTCGTTAATGGAGTTCGTCTCGGTAATGGTGAATTCTTGTCTTGCCATGCAGTTATACTTTGCGCTGGTACATTCCTTTGCGGTCGAATGTATACAGGGGAGCATCAGACTATTGGTGGAAGAATTGAAGAACAATCTGCCGAATATCTGAGCGGATCTTTGCGAAACGTTGGATTTGAGACTGCGCGACTAAAGACCGGAACCCCTCCTCGAATTCACCGGGATTCTATCGACTATAGTTCCTGCGAGGAAGACTTCGGAGATGAAAACCCCCAGCCTTTTTCTCGTTCGAGTATAGAAGTCCAGAATCAAATTGTTTGTTATACCACTTGGACAAACCCAGAAACACATCAAATTCTTGAGCGAGGTTTCGATCGCTCTCCAATGTTCACTGGACGCATTTCAGGATCAGGACCAAGATATTGTCCTTCGATTGAGGATAAAGTCTTTCGTTTTGCTGATAAAAGTGGACACATGCTTTTCCTGGAGCCTGAAGGCTTAAACACAGAATCAGTCTACGTTAATGGTTTCTCGACTTCGTTGCCTGAAGATATTCAGGCTATGGGGCTTAAATCAATTCCTGGCTTAGAGGAATGCAAGATCCTCCGCAAAGGATATGCTGTTGAATATGACTATTTCCCGCCCCATCAACTTCTTCCATCACTCGAAAGTCGTCGGGTTAAGGGGCTTTTTATGGCTGGACAGATCAATGGGACATCTGGCTATGAAGAGGCGGCGGCTCAGGGATTAATGGCTGGAATAAACGCCGTAATGTGTCTACGGGGCGAGAATCCCGTTATTCTCGATCGTTCTCAGGCTTATATTGGCGTCCTTCTGGACGATTTATCACTACTCAGCACTACAGAGCCGTATCGCATGTTTACATCACGTGCTGAGTACCGGTTGCTGCTACGGCGAGATAATGCTGACATTCGCCTGACTGAGCTTGGTGGTGAGCTTGGGTTAGTTGAAGCTGACTATGTGAAACGTGTAAAAGAGAAAATAAACTTGGTTCGTGAGGGTGAATTGTTGTTGAGGAAGCTGAATGCTCAATGTATTGGCGATGACGGTACTATCGGGGCCGACAAAGCATGGGCATTATTGAAGCGTCCAGGCGTGCAGTTTCGCTCGCTGAGATTTGCTAATGGCGAAAATCTACCAGATAGCATTCTCAACGATCATGAGGTACTTGAGCAGTTAGAGATAGCCTCACTATATGAAGGTTATATTGATAGACAGTTGCGGGAAGTGAACCAATTTAAAGAGCAAGAGGAAAGATTGATTCCTTCTGAGATTGATTATTGGAAAATCCAATCACTCTCATCTGAGGGACGAGAAAAACTGACCAAATTCCGACCTCGATCTCTTGGTCAAGCGTCGCGAATCAGCGGAGTCAGTAGATCAGACCTTTCAATTCTCATGCTTTATATTAAGTAGTCGATCTGCGTTGTCTTCATCCAAGTCTATCTTACTGGTAGTGTCAATTATGTAAACCAAGAACATTTTGGTTGAGGTTTCTCAGCACAGTTTCATCGAAGAAATGAATTTAAAGTTCCACGTGGAACTTCCCATGCTACAGAAGTAGTGATTGAAATGAAGAAAATAATGATCGTCGGAGGAGGAGGACTACTTGGATCGAGCCTCGTGAAAGTAATCACAGAGGAATCTAACTGGGAAGTGACAGTTGCAAGTCGAAAGTTTTTG
>JBFWSB010000158.1:0-9849 GCA_050248595.1 Kapaibacterium sp. (SeqCode) | reverse complement strand
CAATGCTTGTATAATACGTTCAAATTGTGATGGAATTGGGTATGCCGTAAGACCATAGAAAATCCAAGCAGACAAAAACCCAGGCAGCAAATACTGCAATATTTGAACCAAATTCTGCGACAATCCATTCATAACTTAACTACATTCTTTATGATAGTATCTGATAGGCAACTAAGCTGGATTTCATCCATTTAAACAATCAGATATTTGATTTTAACCGGTATTCAACAATAAAGGTTTGAAAGTGTCAATATCGTTTATGTTGGACTGAGTGTCTCCCGCTATCGCTCCATCATTTAACAAATTCAGTGGCTTCCATTGTTCTAACTCATTGCAGTATTGTTCCAATTCAGATTGAAATACTTGGTACTCTTTCTCTTTGACCTCAATAACCTTCTGATAGTCTACAGGAGGTGAAGCATTCTTTTAGATTCTCAATGAAAATATGAATACTTGATTGATCACACCCGTGAGTTCAGTCGTAGGTTTTCAAAAGAACCTTTCCCTACCCCCAAACTTACCCCAAGCTATTGAAAAGTACTTATTTTTATCAAAATTGGAGGAACTGGGTTCCCGTTGGGAGTACAAAACGCCTTAAAGTCACTACGTAACCTCAAGGCGTTTCTCTTACAACCCTATCGTATCACTCAACCCAATTGCACCTACGGCAACAACGGAGTCCACAACAGCCGGGCAGTTATCCAGTTCGCTTTACGTTTATCTGACCAATCAACGTTAAAGCTCTCTCCCCTCTTAACTGGAACGGTTACGGAAATGCTCTTGGTGAAATCCTGCTGTGCCGAATATGCCCAGGTAAGTAGAGCTAATTGCTCTTTTCCCCCACCCTCTGATGAGGTAATCTTGGCATTCACGTATGTCCAACTTTCATCCGTCCCACTGAGGGTTACCGTAAGGAAACCATCGGTTTCTCGTGGACCCCCTCCTGAGCCATCAGAACCATCAATGGAACCCCAAAACAATTGTACTCTCTCTCCGAAACTGCTCATAATGCACCTCACTCTGATTGTATTGATTATTCAGTTACTGCACACACCTCGCGTACAGATTGATTTCGATACAACAATCAGCATTGTTGATGACAGACAGTTGAAGGTAGGTACAACCCCGAAGAAGTCTCGAGAACTCCCACTGTATCGTACAACCTATCTCCTCAGATAGATGGTAGAGTCTTCAAGCCACACCTTTGTTGAGAGGTTATGCAGAAGAGAAGTATGAGGAGTCAGTTCCACAGGAGATTTTGTTCCCGTATGCTCGTGCAAGTCGGTCATCATTGCCAGCCAGTTGTAGCGTGAAGTTATGGCAGACTTTCACCGAAGTCAACAAAAACTTTGATGGTGAAGAGGTGAGTTGGCGAAATCCAATAGAATCCTCCCCACTCTCTCCAAAAGTAGTACTAATGTAGTACGGGGTGTGGCGAAAAAATCCCGTAGTATGTATGTATGAAATTTCAGAGTTAGGGGTGATAGAGCATGTGGCTCTTTGCCAACCTGATTCTGTTCTACTCGCCATACAACGTGATGGCTCCCCTACTGCCGAATGCTCTTGAGAATCACTCTTAGAAAAATGTAGAGATAGCTTAGGGATTAGATAATAGGTTCACCTGCAAAACAGATTGGCTCTTAAAGGCTTTCTGC
Source organism: Kapaibacterium sp. (SeqCode) (assembly GCA_050248595.1). Classification (GTDB taxonomy): domain Bacteria; phylum Bacteroidota; class Ignavibacteria; order OLB7; family OLB7; genus JAGWAZ01. The sequence continues at coordinate 8,194 of JBFWSB010000158.1, read as the reverse complement.
TGCGTGGCAGAAACTGAGGAGAAGAGATAAAGGCAGTTCACAACAGACAAACAACAGGAGAGTTCCTATGACGCTGAGCGCACTGGATGAGAGTGGTAAACCGGTTGACTGGTGGTTTGCGTACAAGATTCCAAAACTTGCCAAAGATGCGAGCACTGCTTCGGCAATCGGATACGAATATCTCTATTACGATTCGAAGGTTGGAAGCGTAACGAGGTCTCCCAATTTGCTCACCGATAATGGTGGCGCGCTTGACTTAACGCTCAACACCCTGTTCGATAACGCCGACGCAACAACCGGCTGGATACTCTACAACGACGAAATGCCAGCAGAGGCAAAGCGGGACGACAGCAGCAGCTTCGGCCACACGAAGGGGGTGCTTGCCTTCGACACTGCCTCGAAAACTGCACTCTGGTTGCTTCACTCCTGGCCCAAGTTTGCTGATCCTCACGATTCCGAAATGCCGACCCCAATCTACGGGCAAACATTCCTCTGCATATCGCTCGACATCGCCACTGCAAGTAAAATTGCCCAGCAAATGGCGAACCATCAGGAACCACAGGTCTACCTCCCCCGCATTCCCGCATCCCTCTCAAAGGATGATCCACTCTACCAGCTAACGCAGACCTTGAACCCGAACGCAACCGGAGCCTCCGACGTGATCGAGTGCACCTCGCGTGGTGGTTGGCCTTTCAAGGTTATTGCCAAGAATAAGAAGTGGGGAAAGGATTTCTGGAACGATTTGGTAGGCCCAACGCTACAAGCCGACATGGATGTCGAAACCTGGATTCGGGGAATGATTCCCCCCACACTCGACAGCGACGGCATCCACAAAACATTCGACGTTAAGTATATCGACCTTAGCCCCCTCGGCATTCCGTGGACTTGGCCAGAAACCCACGACCACGCGAAGTGGGGCATCACTGTCGACTCCGATTGGGTTTGCGTTGGTGACATTAACCGCATGGTGTCGCAGGAGAAACGTGGGGGTGGAACAATTGCATTCCAAGATGCGAACCTCTGGACAGCCTTGTCGAAAACAGACCTGATTGTGGCTCCTCCCGGGCACTCACGCGTCGATGCGCAGAAGCTAATTAAGGAGACCCACAAGACCACACACGAACGGCTACCGCAGTCTTTGACGAAGAAGAGGACTACTGCCAAGAAAGCTGCTACCGAGAAATCAACTGCGAAGAAGGCAACGGCAAAGAAAACTGCTGCCAAGAAATCTTCAACAAAGAAGGCAACCGCGAAAAAGACTACGGCGAAGAAAACTTCAGCCAAGAAGTCAACTACAAAAAGGAGTACCACGAAGAAGGGAACAACAAAGACGACGAAGGCGAAACGTAGCTAAGGCAATCTCGCTTTGTATTCACATTGTACGAGGAGTACTACGGTCAGTATACCATGCGCAGCACTCCCACAGTCCAACTAACCGACTCAAGAATTAGAACAGATCAAGGCTCTTAATTATGAACCAATACTTGGAACCGAACGTTCAGCAGTTGCAAGACAAAATCAAGCATATCGTTGTGTTGATGCTTGAGAACCGATCCTTCGATAACCTGTTAGGTTGGCTCTATGCCGACGACAAACCACCATACGGTCAGTACTATGAAGGGTTGAACTACAACCTCTGGAATCCACTGGATAACATCGACACCGACGGCATCCCCTTCATCGAGAAAGTACCGATTGAGCAAAATGGCCAGAAGAAGGAATCGTATGGTAAGCCCATTCCAAATCCAGTAGACTTCACGCTCCCAAATCCGGACCCGGGGGAAGGATACAAGGATACCAACCACCAGTTGTTCCAGAAGTACAACGTAGCCCTGGAGTATCCTCCTGCCCCAACAAACATGGGCTTCGTGCAGAACTACCAGAACGCGATGCTTTACGGAGCATACAGTTTTGGGGATGAGCCGGGGAACCCACGATCAATCATGAAGTGCTACACAAAGGAGCAGACACCGGTGTTGAGTGGCTTGGCACAAGGCTTTGCGGTCTGCGATCACTACCACTGCTCGATACCGAGCCAGACCTTGCCGAACCGCGATTTCATTCACGCTGCAACATCCACTGGCTACGTGAACAACAGTCCTCTCTCACAGTGCGACGCAAGAACTATCTACAACCAAATTCAGGATGCTATTGACGGGGGGAGAACGGATCTGAGCTGGGGAATCTTCAGCAACAATCCAATGACAGATGATAAGGATGAGGAGGGAGAATTTGGCAAGGATCGCTTTTCGCTCACACGACTGATGATGACGCAGCTACACGACTCACGCTTCGACGATAACTTCGGAACACTGAAGCAGTTCGAGAGCATGTGCCAGAGTGGGACACTCCCAAGTTATTCGTTCTTGGAGCCGAACTACGGCGGACCAGACCAGAACGACCAACATCCACCAACCGACATCCGTCCCGGCGAGCAACTGATTGCCGACATCTACAACGCGGTGAAGTCATCTCCGGCATTTGAGAACACCATGTTTATCATCACATACGATGAACATGGTGGATGCTACGACCATGTGCCGCCGCCGGGAGGGGCAAAGAATCCAGACCCAGATAACTTGCCAGGCCAAGATGGATTTCTCTTCAACCGCTTCGGCGTGCGCGTTCCCTGCGTGGTGGTTAACCCATACATCCAAAAGGGATTGATCGCCAGACCTTCTGGGTACGTTCCATTCGACCACACGTCGGTTATCAAGACTATACAGAATTGCTTCCAGCTTACGGGGAACCTTACCGCAAGGGATAAGGCGGCTCCAGATTTCTCCTGTCTGCTCACCTTGACCGAGCCACGAACTGACGACATCCCTGAGGTGAATCCTTTGGAGTGGGATGTTCAGGCTGGTGATTCTCACATAAACGACCTGCACCGAGTGATTGCTTCGGTGTTAGAGGACATGACTGGCAACTCCAAGGAAGATGCGGATGATCTTCTTGAATATATCAAGATGAACTACTCCTCTTTCTTCTCGCAAGAGGACAGAACTCCACATAAAGCCAAGAGTGCAAAGAAGTCAGCTTGATTACCGAGAACTATTCCCATCAAATAGCCTAATAGAGAACAACCGTGAAAGACCTGAACATATTCCACAGCCAAACGGGATTGGCTTACTTTCCCGACTACGCTATCTACGCCACCTTTTTTCTTCAGAAGCACGACCGAACAAGTCACGATCTATGGCAAAGCCTTGCCACAGACCTCGACAAGTTCTGCATGGGAACCGGCTACCGAACGGTCGTCATGCTCGGCGTTGGATTTGAACTCTGGGGAGCATGGAGCAAAGAATTAGGACTTCCTCTGCCGAAGGGAATGGGGAGCAAGGAAGTGCTCTCTGAACTTTCGCAAGCCTTCGGAAATGCCGGGGGAGACCTTTGGTATCACATCAAGTCCGACTCCGCCGAAGATGCTCGCAATGCCATCGAATTAATTGAACGACGCCTGAAAGGGAGTTTGGCAGAGGGAAGCCTTATCGTGCCTGCAGAGAAACGGCACAAAGGGAAAGTCCTTGGGGGACGATTTATCGACGGCTTAGAGAATCCGGCTGATGCGGAGGACCTTTCGAACCGCGTCATCGTTGGCGATGAAGACCCAGACCACCGTGGAGGGGCGTTCCTTCTCACCCAAAAGTTTGTCCACGACTGGACAAAGCTGAACGCAATGACCGAACAGCAGAAGCAGAATATGATCGGTCGCGATCAGAAGGATAGGATTTTAGCAATGGAAGATGATTCCAGCCACATCAAGCGGGTGCGTCAACTTGATGGTGAGCGGATCAACTATCGTATCGTGCGGCAGGCTCTCCCCTACGGACGTGCTACTCACAACAAAGCGAACGAGAAGGGAATTTTCTTTGCTGGCTACGCCCAGTCGACTACGGCCTTCGACCACATCTTGCACGGAATTGCTGGAGACAAGAGTGGCTTCATTCAAGATCAACTTTTCAGCGTCACGCGAAGCGAGCAAGGGTCATACTGGTACGTCCCGAACTTGAAAGAGTGTGGCATCGAGCCGGGAGATGGGAACGAAGAGATCACGATGAACGAGTACTTCAACGTGCGAAGTGCTAACGGCTACATGTTCTACAACGCAAGGGACTATCAGCACAAGGTGCGGAGTTCTAAACTGGTAGAAGACTGTCCAATCAGTGATCGCATCCTGCTTCTAATCAATAAGGAGTTCTCCCGGTGGCAGGACACCTGGTACAGGAAGCGGGAGACGCCACCACTCGGCCACTTAAAAGATTACCTCTCAGCCGATGAACAGGACCTCCTCACAGCCTCAATTGCCCTGCGCAAGGGGAAAGCTATCCAGCTAAGCCTCTCGAAGGTGTTGATTAGCCCGGAGTATAGAAAGAGAGCCAACTTGATGCGGGTTGATCCGGCTGAGATTGTTGTGGGGAATATGCCACAACTCTCGCTCGGTATCGGCTCGCAGGTGATGGAGTATCTCACCGATGATGAGAGACTGACAGGATTTTTCGCGACTCTGAACGAATACTCCTCCAGCGGTCACAACGCGCCTGACTATCCACTCCTGATTGCCAAAGGGATCGACGCAATCTCCGCAGCCTACCAAGAGAAGCTGAATAGTGCATCGGACGAGACAAAGGATTTCTACCAATCGGTAGTCTGGGCACTCGACGGACTCTCTGCCTTCATTGAAGCCTATGCAACGCTCACTGAGGAGATGGCAGCCGACGACCAATATCGGGACGAAGAGAAAGCGAACCTGTTAGCAATCGCAGAGCGAATGCGGAAGATTGCCCACAAAAGGCCTGAGCACTTCCACGAAGCACTCCAACTGGTCTTCATCACCAACTGTTCGCTGCACCAGACAGGAGAGCCACATTCCATTGGGCGACTCGATCAACAACTGATCGACCTGTACGAAGCAGACCTAAAAGCTGGGCGGATTACCGCCGACTCCGCACAAGAGATGATCGACGCCTTCTGGCTGAAGATGGACGAGACGGTTCTCTACAACTACAACCACTTGAACGACTACCTCACCTACGGCACGGGGGCAGTCTTCTACTCGGCTGGCAACTTCCCGCAGGGGGCAGCCATCAACCAGTGGGTACAGCAGGTGACCGTTGGCGGATACAAAGCAAACGACGCCGAAGAGCCAGAAGATGCTACCAACGCTATCACGGTTATGTGCCTCCGGTCGGCACGACGGTTGCCACTTAACGCTCCATGTTTGTCGGTCCGGCTGCACAAGAAGATGAGCGAGACGATTATCGCCGAGGCTGCAAAGGCTGTGTTGAGTGGTGGTGCTCACCCAGTACTGATGAACGACGACAAGATGGTTCCCGCGCTGCAAGACTGCGGTCCTGTCTCGTTGGAAGATGCCCGCGACTACACCTGCGATGGCTGCTTCGAAGCGGTTCTGGTTGGCAAGACTGAGTGGGCATTCAGCTACATTCCGATTCTGCCGATGGTAGAATACAGCATGAACCAGGGGTGCAACGTTCAAGGTGCAGGGCCGATTAACCTGAGAGGGTTGAAGTTATCGTGGAACTCTCCTCCACCGGAGACGATCCTCTCTTTCAAGCACTTCATGGAGATATTTTACACACACTGGAAGTGGGCAATCAGTGGGTTCTTCAACTCCCTTATGCTCAACTATGGAACGTTGGTGAACTACTCTCCAAGTCCCCTCTTCTCGGCATTCCTATCCGACACACTGGAGACCGGACGGGACTTGACCAACGGGGGAGCACGCTATCACATTGTTGCGCCACTCTTCTGTGGCATCGGAGATGCTATCGATTCTCTTTACGCCGTTAAGAAGTTAGTCTTCGACGACGAGTCGGCTCTATGCAGTCTGCCACAGTTGCTCCTCAGCTTGCAGTGCGATTGGGGCTACGATATGAAGCCACCATTCTACACCACAACCGAGGGTGCAGCCCGTCGCGAGGCCGACAGCGATTTCTTCAAGCAGTTGAGAGAAGCCGCACTTGCTCTCCCGAAGTTTGGAATCAACTCTGACCCTGCCCTGCGCGAGTTAGCAGATGAGGTGATAACAACGTGCGTTCAGATTGTACACGACACTCTGAAGAATCCTCTGCCTGAGATTGCTGCTGGATATGAGAAGCTCAAGCAGAAGTATGGTACACCAGAACGTCCGTTCGAGTTCACGATAACGCCGGGCATCGGAACCTTCGAGGACAACGTGGGGCTTGGGCTTGGATTTGGCGCAACGGCGAACGGAAGGCGAAACACACAGCCGATAGCTGCCGACTTCACTGCGATGCCACAACCGCCAGACCTTCCGTTTCAGGCTCGCACCACGAACGCTTTCGTCTCGTTGAACGACTGGAACATGCAGTCGATAGGCCACGGCCTTGCCAACGGCGCACCGAACGACCTGAACATCGCGGAGAACTTCCCAGAAGATAAACTTTGCGAGTTGATCGAAGCATTCGCGAAGAGCGAACTTGGGTCGAACATGATGACCATCACCTGTGCCGACCCAAGCACTTACGAGCAAGCTATGGAATACCCGGAGCGTTATGACTTAGTTCGCAACCGAACCGGAGGCTGGTCCGAATTCTTTATCGCAATGTTCGATTTCCACCAGGAATACATTAGGAGGAGAGTCTATTATGATTGCTAACACATCTCGCAAGTCGAAGTATGATATGGAGGCACTCCACCATGCCTACCCATACCAAGAAGAACTTCCAACGCAACAAACTATGGATGCCATGTGGCGTTTGTTCTTAGCGATTGGAGAGTTCTGGGAAATCGACGCTGACATCGCAGCGATGAATTCCAACCTTGTCGTCTTCATGTCGAATCGCATTCACATCAATCCGACATATGTAGCCGAGTACGCGAATGCTGAGGAAGTGATTGACGAGTTAATCAGCGAACTGGGTGAGGCTGAGGGGTACAAGAAATTGTTTACCGACCCAAGTGCCAACATCAGCCCCCCTACAACGAGGTTGGCTCGGGCACGGCAGCTTGTCTCCAATGAGTTCGTTGCACTTCAACTCGCATTAGGTGGGTTCAAGACCTTCGGAGGAGCAAAGAACTATCTCGGATATATCAGTGGTGCAAACATCGAAGGTGATACTCCATACAGAACATATACGAAGGAGCCAAAATGAACGCAGAAATAGTAATCGTCGGTTCCGGAGTCGCAGCCGCGGCAGTGGCAGATAGGATACTGAAGTCGAAACCTACCACTTCCATCTTAGTTCTTGAGGCTGGTGGAAAAGTGAAGATGAAAGATTTCTCAATCTACCAGAACTACGTCGCCACTGGAGGCCTCCCCTATAACGAGTATTATGATGAAGCACCTCCAACACGGGGTTGCAAAGGGGAGAATCGCTTCACGGGAAATACGGAAATGTCGCTGCAAGGATCGCGGTTGATGATGTATGGCGGCTCAACTGTCCACTGGGATGGTTACTCCTTCCGTTTCAAACCGGAAGACTTTCACCTCTATACGAACACGGGGCAGGGTATCGACTGGCCTTTCTCATACGACCATCTTGAGCCATACTACGGTCAAGCGGAAGGATTCTTAGGTGTCTCCGGCGATTCGAACGATCCTTCTGTACCACGTTCAACCGGCTATCCGTTCAACCCCTTCCCCTACATCTTAGAAGATACGCTCGCAATTGAAGCATTTGATTCGCTTGGACTTGAGTACTCACATCTCCCTATCGCTCGACATGGGATAACCGACACTACATCTCCTACTGCCCCATGCCAGACGACAGGAACCTGCCTCTACTGTCCGTTCGGTGCTCGGTACAACGCAGCGAACACGCTGGATGACATGCAGACACTCGAGAATTACCCGAACCTGTCGGTGCGGACAAACGCCGTAGTGGAGAAGGTGATTATGGATTCGAAGTCGCGGGCGAAGGGAGTTCTCTACCTCGATAAGAATACCGGGGAATACGTTACGGTGGAAGCGCAGACAGTTATCATTGCGTCGGGTACTGTCGAGTCACCAAAGCTCTTGCTGCGATCTGTCTCCTCATTCTGGGAAAACGGAATTGGGAACGACCACGATCTGGTTGGCCGGAATATCATTACACACCCCTGGATAACGTTCGAGACGACTCTCGATAAGAACCCTCTCCACCTACAACCCGAGATGGCATTCCCAACACTGGTCTCGCGACACTACGACAGTGAGGAAGAACAGGCAAATGGG
>JBFWSB010000157.1:0-9874 GCA_050248595.1 Kapaibacterium sp. (SeqCode) | reverse complement strand
GCAAGTGCTTCAAGTTCGGGAAGTGTGGTTGCCTGTGCACCAGGACCTTTCTTCTCCAAAGTTCCGTCAGGAGTTACTCCTTCCAATACCGCGAAGGCAATTGCGAAGTGTGCTTTGTCGCCGGGACCCATGTTGAACGGTTTTGTTCCCATCAGAACTCGTTTGTCTCCAGGGCCATTATCCGAATCAAGCTGTCCAGATGCCATAAAGTCATAACGCTCTTCTGGCGTTGTAGGGTCAATATCAATTGTCCAGTTTATAAACGAGTTAACATCGGTGCTTGAGCGGAAGAGACTCCGGTTATTTTCGTCGACAAATCCGTTCCCGTCAACTACAGGAGCTTCCAGCATAATTATCGCGAGTGTTCCGTAATCGACTCCCTCATTTTCTGACCAGATGATTCCGGCGTGAAGCAGAGGGTTTGCATCGTAAAAGCTGACGCGATCGTTTGCTGCGTTTCCAATATCTGGATCGAGAACCTGTGAGAGGTAGCAGCCGCGCAGCGTCTCGTTCGAAACGTTTTCTACTTCATACTGAATCACCACAACGTTCTCACGCAGATCCCCCGGCTTCCAGGCGTATACGTTCTGCGTGATCTGCAAGCCAATTGGAAAGCCGAGTGCTTGCGCCTCCCGAAATCCAATCTCATAGTTTTGGAGGCTCTTGTCGTGATAGTAGCTGAAGAACTGTTCGTCGACACCATTCATGAAGGCTGGACGATCTCCTGGAGATGGAATGCCGTAGAGAAAAGGAGTTCCAGGATATAGTGGGGAGATATCCTCTCCCGGAGCCAACCAGAGTGGCCACTTTGCTGTGACTGATGGATTCAACGCCTCTCCGGTTGTTCGATTGAACTCCTCAGAGTGGTAGAGAACTGGCTCTGCAATCGTGGGAGTAGCCACTTCGTGATATGGACCGGGATAGGCCCAGCTTCGTCCTGAATTCGGGTTGTAGGTGATGAAGCTGAGCTTCTTGTTCTCGAAGGTAATTCCTCCGTTGGTTGATACGCGCTTCTCTGCACCAACCCAAAGACCACTGCCGAAAAAGTAGTTCTTGTTTGAACCTCGTGGGACTGTAAAGTCAGGCTTTGGGTCAAATACGTTCAGACCGAAAATTCCGTAGTTCGAGGTGTAGAATTCAACGTTGCTAACCAGGCTCTTCTTTGATTGGAAGATGTTGTTCTGTGCTGTTGTCATGCTCGGGGCAATTGCTAAGAGCAAGAGCGCGCCGCTGGCGATTAAGAGAAAGCGTTTCATACTGCACTCCTTTTGTGATTATAGTTATTGATGATAGAAATTGAACGATCAAAAATTTTGCCGGTGGTATCGTGAGTATCAGAATCAGTAGGTCTCTAAGTGGAGTCTGAAAACACCATCTTCAATTCTGATCTTATTCCCCGATACTGGGTCGTGTGCCGTGAAGTGAAATCGTCCGACTAAAACTCCACGCTCTGTGTCAAGGGCGAGAACGCGAATCTCTCCTCGTTGATTATTTAGTGAGGTGACGAATTCCTCTTTCACTATTCCCTTGCGTTGGATGTACCTACCGCCATACTGTGAGGAGAGCGTTGGGTCTACTCGCTTCGGTAGAGTATAGGGATCAGCGATTGGGTAAACTCCGGGAGATCGAATTTCATCCATGCGAAGGGCAAGTGCTTCATCTGCGTTCCCAGCAAGATCGTACGCTGTCCCTTGCACGCTTACATACCAAGCGTCACTGATATTCCTGTTATAGAAAATTGGTCGGATCAGTTCGCTGGTAAAGTTTACAGGACGCCCGTCTACGTTGGCGAAGAGTGTGTCCGTTGTCTTCTCTAAGAATGCATCACTCAGTAGAACCGAGTCGATGTTGACTGGTATAATTCTGCGATCAGTCTCTACCGCGAGGGGATTCCCGCAAGAGGCGATCAAATATCCGCTGAGGATAATTGTGCAGATCGTTCTGATCATGTTGGTATATCTATACTGTTGCGTCTTCATGTGTTGATGCCTCACGGGCTAACGTAGATTCCAATGTGTCCTGTCAGATTTGTGCTGGTGTGGAGTTGGTTCTTGAAGGAAGTCCAGAGAAGCCAAGATGTTACTCCTCCTCCAAGCGTAACTCGTTTGCTCAGATTGTACTCCACTCCAAGTCCGATTGTCCCCAGCGGACCCAACTCAGTTCCTCCTCCTCCAATCTCTGCCGAGCCGACGATCTTTTCTGTTCCGAAGAGGCGTGGGGCAAGGTATGCCCGACCGTAAAACAGGGCTGGCGATTGTTCAATGATCGTGTCGGTCACCGCGCCACCAGTATTTGTGTGGAAGACTTGCGAGAAGATTGTCTGGCCCGCTGCTACACCAACTCGCGACGGTAGACCGAAATCATCAAGCTTGAGACTGGCTCCCACTTCGCGGTCGAGCACTAAGCTACCAGAGCCATCAAGCCCCTGCACATTGGGGAGTGAGGTGCGAAAGAACTGTCGCGCTTCTACCCGCACAAGATTCTCCTTCTCTTCAGGCGTCGTGTCAGGCATCCTCGGAACTGCGATAAGAGTTTGTGCAAGCCCATCGCGTAGCTCTATAGCAGGGAGTGTTGTTTTGGCTTCCAGCATGTTGGATGGTAGATATGGTAGTGATTCTACTGGAGAACTATCGCTTGCATTCTTCTTCATTTCCAGCGCAGCGATTTCAGAACGGAGCATCACATTCTCTTCCTCAAGAGCTGAGGCACGTGACTGCTCGCGACTCAACACTTCCTGTAGAGTGGAAATCTTTTGCTCAAGTCTGCTCAAACTCTTCTGTGAGTTCGGGACAGGTTCCCCTTCACTCTCCTTAACCAGCACTCCCTCTTTCACTATCTGTTTTGAAGAGGGGAGTTGTTCTGTGGAAGAGATTGAGTGTGAGGAAGTTGTTGGTGAACGCTCCGTAGTTGTCGATACCATCGACGAGCTGTTTCCATTGAGGCTGTTGTTGCTGGATGAAAAATTCCAACCTAAGAGCATCCCTCCACCGATACCGAGGAGCAGGGTGAGTATCAGGGGAAGATATCGACGCTTCGTCTCTTCACTCCTTCCAGTGATTGAAGCCGATGCAGTTGCGCTATCTACTCCAGTGCCAATCGCTGCGCCACCACTCACAACATTCTGAGTTGGCGATATATCGGGAACCATAACCTGATTCCATATCCCTTCGACTCCTGCGCTTGGTGTTGGCAGTGCTGTTCCCGAGCGAAGCAGTTGTCGGGAGAGACGAATCTGTTCTAATAGGTTCTTTCTCTTCTCAGGAGAGACGGCAAGCAGGTGCATCAGTTCACCCAGTTGCGTATCGTCGGTTAATTCTCCGTGAAGTAGTGCGGTTATTTTATCGTTCGTATTCATCGTTCCTTATAGAATTGATTCAGAGTCATCATCGTTCAAGATCGGTTGTAGAATATCACGTAGCATCTGCTTCCCTCTATATATGCGGTTCTTCACGATGTGCCGACTGATATTCAGAGTCTCTGCGATCTCTTCGTAGCTGTATCCGTCGTATTCGCAGAGGACGAGAACTTCTCGGTAATGTTCAGGGAGTTTCATGAGAGCTTTGCGTACGTGATCCTGAATATCGGTTACTGCTAAGTCAAACTCGTAGTGAGTTTCAGATTCGGGAGCCAACTCGGCACGCCTTCGCTGAGTCTCTAAGTAGTTCAGGCATCTGGTTCGCGCAATCGTGAAGAGATAGCCTCTCACGCTATACATCTTCTTCCCTTGGCGGCAAGCTTTCAAGAACCCAATAAACGTGTCCTGGTAGATATCTTCCGCGGCAGCTTTTTCCCCTACCATTAGAAGAGAGAAGCGAAAGACCTTAGAACCATACCGATTGAAGAGAGTCCGGAACGCCGGTTCATCTCCAGCCCCAGCGCGTTCGGCAAGCTCTTGCTCTTCAAGTTCGGTATTGCGTGTAGTCACGTTCATTCCTGTGCTGTCAATTAAGTACATGAGAAGAACAGGTGAGTCGGACAAAGTTCTCGCTCTTGTTGAATTTTTTTTCGTCACTCACTTGCTAAGGAAAGTTCTCAGGTCAGGCAAAGATCGCACCCCTTCTTCACCCACTCACTCTTGAAGTGAAAGGATTAGTCGTTAACTCTTCCCTCTCTCTTGAGTGAAAGAGAAGAGGGTGAACTCTCCTGCTTCAACCTCACTGGGGAAGAGAGCAACGTTGCGCACGATCGCGTAGCTTCCAGTGAGAAAGATGGTGTGAGTTGTTCGCACTTGCGGAGCACCTGTTGAAGCTGTTCTACTCTTCAGAGTGGTGACGTAAATTTTCTCTGCTGAAAAAACTTGTTTGTTGCAACGAGTATTGTTGCGTTCGCTTCTTTTTTGCGTAATTTTAATCCCGACGATAATCGTTCGTTTAACCTCTGAAGAGCGTGCTTGAAGGCAAAAAGATAATCGTCGGTGTTACCGGCAGTATAGCCGCGTATAAAGCCGCCTACCTTACGCGTGAGTTGTCGCGACATGGAGCGACCGTTCGCGTGACGATGACCGACGCTGCAACTCGTTTTGTAGCTCCTCTTACCTTCGCATCTCTCAGTAAACATCCGGTTGCGTTAAGCATGTATCCCGAAGGCGAAGCCAGCGGCTCGTGGCATATCGATTGGGCGTTGTGGGGAGATGGGATGGTTATCGCGCCAGCAAGTGCGTCAACAATTGCGAAGCTGGCAAACGGTATTAGCGATAGTGCGCTAACAGTAATCGCAACGGCTCTTCGTGGAGACTTGTTCGTTGCTCCAGCGATGGACGTTGACATGTACCACTATCCGGCTCTGAAAAAAAATCTGGCGACGCTCCGTTCATTCGGCGTAAAAATTATTCCTCCCGGAACTGGTGAACTTGCCAGTGGTCTTTCAGGTGAGGGGAGATTAGCCGAGCCTGAGGAGATTGTTGAAGTGTTGAGAGCACACTATGCGCGGCGCACATCGTTGCGAGGAACGAAAGTGTTGATTACCGCAGGGCCAACGCGTGAGGCTATCGATCCAGTTCGGTATATCTCAAATCACTCCTCAGGGAAGATGGGATATGCGTTGGCAGAAGAAGCGCGTGATCGGGGAGCCGAAGTTACGTTGGTGACTGGTCCAACATCGCTTGAAATTCCAGCCGGTGTCCGCACAGTAAAAGTGACAACCGCGGAAGAGATGGCGTCGGCAATCGATGTCTACCGTGAGGAGACAGAGGTGATGATTGCAGCAGCAGCTGTTGCCGACTTTACTCCAGCCAATGTTGCTTCGATGAAGATGAAGCGACGGGAGATGAGTGAAGATGAGATGTCAATTCCACTTGTGCCAACACGAGATATTCTGAAGTCAGTGGGGGCGACGAAGCGTGCAAATCAGATTGTTGTTGGGTTTGCACTCGAGACAAGAAACCTTGTGGAAAGTGCGCGCCAGAAGTTAATAGAGAAAGGGTGTGATCTGGTAGTGGCCAACCCGGCTGGTGAGGAGGGAGTGGGGTTCGGAGGGGAAGAGAATCGCATTACGTTAGTTGAGGCTGATGGAGAGATGGAGCTACCGGTGATGACCAAGCGAGAGTGTGCTGTAGCAATTCTGGATGTGGTGGATCGAGTGCGGCAAGAAAAGAAGTTTATCGAAGAGAAAAAGTCCGATCTCGACAATGGTGGAGATGAAATAGGGATGAAGAACTGAATGAGTGAAACCCTCAAGGATAAAGCCAGCCGTTTTGCTGAACAACAGCATCTGATGTATGGTGATGTCTTCCTTAAAAGAAGAGTGGCGAAAGTTGAGGGAGAAGAAGATGTGAGTTCGTTCACAACAGAGGATGAGATGGAGCTGTTTGAAAACGAAAGTGAGAGTTCGTGGTTTGCTGAGAAGTTGCGGGGAATCAAAGAGGAGTGGGCGAGTGCTGATTCTCTTGACGCGCTTCAGCAGATGATATGCAATTGCAGAAAGTGTCAGCTGTGGGAAGGGCGGAATAAGTTTGTCTTCGGCACGGGGAACCCAAATGCTGACGTTGTGGTAATAGGTGAAGCACCAGGAGCAGATGAGGATCGGCTTGGAGAACCGTTTGTTGGTGCTGCCGGCAAACTGCTCACCAAGATACTTGAGGCAATCAATTTCAGCCGTGATGATGTCTACATCTGCAATATCCTGAAGAGTCGACCACCGGGAAATCGCAGACCTGAGCCAAACGAAATTGAGGCATGTATTCCGTACTTATACAAACAGCTTGAGTTAATCAAGCCACGCTTTATTCTTGCTGTTGGGTTAACGGCTGCCAAAGCACTGTTAGGTACTAACAAGGCGATGAAAGATCTACGAGGTAATCTGCATAGCTGGCATGGGATACCAATGATTATCACGTACCACCCTGCTGCACTTCTTCGCAATCCTCAGTGGAAACGCCCTACATGGGAGGATGTGCAGTTACTTCGAAAACTATACGATGAGTCAAAAGAACAGAAGAGTTAATTGACGAAGCATTCCATTAGGAAGCAGGATATATCGATAAAGCTCCTCCGTAGCCTCGATAGCACGGAAGGAAGAACGGTTCATCTATAACAAACAGGGAGAGGCGTATGGCCAAAACCGCGAAGAAAGCTGCACCAAAGAAGGCTGCAGCGAAGAAAGCTGCACCGAAGAAGGCAGCAGCAAAGAAAGCCGCACCGAAGAAGGCAGCGGCAAAGAAAGCTGCACCGAAGAAGGCAGCGGCAAAGAAAGCTGCACCGAAGGCTGCACCAAAGAAGGCAGCAGCAAAGGCCGCGCCGAAGAAGGCAGCAGCAAAGAAGGCTGCACCAAAGGCCGCACCAAAGAAGGCAGCAGCAAAGAAAGCCGCACCGAAGAAGGCAGCAAAGAAGGCAGCAGCAAAGAAGCCTGCAACAAAGAAAGTAGCAGCAAAGAAGGCTGCACCAAAGGCTGCACCGAAGAAGGCAGCAGCAAAGAAGGCTGCACCAAAGGCTGCACCGAAGAAGGCAGCAGCAAAGAAGGCTGCACCAAAGGCTGCACCGAAGAAGGCAGCAGCAAAGAAGGCTGCACCAAAGGCCGCGCCGAAGAAGGCAGCGGCAAAGAAAGCTGCACCGAAGAAGGCAGCAGCAAAGAAGGCTGCACCGAAGAAGAAATAGCTCGGATTGTAGCTTTTTTCAGTTTTGTAGCAAGGCCGATTGTCACTCAGACAATCGGCCTTCTTTATTCTCTTTCAAACTTTTCTCCAGAAAAAACTCTCCCTTGCTATATTAGAAACGAACCAAACACTCCACGATAATCTATTAATCATGCCTGAACACATTCTCGATCCCGAACTTCGCGACATCCTTGAGCGATTGTTTGCTCGCCAAACCTTTGGTGTAAAACTTGGACTGGAACCGACACGATTGTTGCTTGAAGCTTTTGGGAGACCTCACAAGCAGCTTCGTGTTGTTCACGTTGCAGGAACCAACGGCAAAGGCTCGGTCTGTGCGATGATTGCTTCGGTTCTTTCCGAAGCGGGGCATCGCGTTGGACTCTACTCTTCTCCACACCTCATCAATTTCCGCGAACGAATGCGTGTAGATGGCAAGCCAATCTCCGAAGAGCGACTTGCCTTTTATGCGAAGGAGATGATGCCGGAGATCGAACGCATCGGTTGTACTTTCTTCGAGGGGACAACGGCAATTGCTCTCCGCTACTTTGCTGATGAAAATGTTGACATTGTGGTGTTAGAAACCGGAATGGGGGGGCGACTCGACGCGACTAACGTCGTTACTCCGCTTCTCTCAATTATCACTTCGATTGGGCTGGACCACACCCGACATCTCGGCGAAACGTATGAAGAGATTGCACTTGAGAAAGCTGGGATTATGAAGGAGGGAGTTCCAGCGATTGTTGGCCGAGTTCGACCTCGGCTTCGTAAGCTTTTCACCGATCGAGGTGATCGGGTGGGAAGCAGTGTCACATTTGTAGAGGATGTGAGCCGTGCGCTCCACCACGAAACCAACCTTCGGCATACGGTTGGCTCCTTTATCGTGATGGAAGAGGAGATCGACAACTTGGCTATCGACCTTCCGGGCAAACACCAGATTGAAAATACCCGCGTTGCTCTGGCGGCACTTCGGATGCTGCCACCGGAGTTCCTTCCAAAAGAAGATGTGATTCGCTCTGGGTTCCGTTCGATTCGGAGGAATACTGGAATCAGGGGACGGTTCGACTATGTAGCCGAGGCTCCCGATGTCATTCTGGATGTGGCTCACAATGCTGACGGAGCGGAAGTTCTGGCAGATACGTTGGCTGAAGTCTTCGGCAGAAGGGGAGCTGTTCGGTTTGTCTACGGTGCAGTGCGCGATAAAGATGTTGGCAAAGTTGCTCGATTAATTGCTCCCTTTGCCCGCACTATTCACGCGGTGAGTGCCGACAACCCTCGGTCTCTTCCATCGGATGAAATTGCCCACTGGTGTCGTGAAGCTGGTGTTGAAACTGTCGATGCTGGCAGCGTAGAGGAGGGGGTTCGCCAGGCAATTGCGTTGTGTGCAGGGGATGAGGCTGTGATGATATTCGGCTCCTTCTTTGTTGTGGGTGAAGCTATTGAAGTGCTGGAGGGGATGCCAGCTCTGCTTAAGAATGGAAGAGTAGAGGAGGATGCCTTCAGAGGGGGAGTGACGCACGGCTACGATAACACGCCACACGAAGTTGCCAACGGTGAACTCGCAGTTGAGAGAGAAGCAGAGGTAGTTGGCAGCGGAGAGAGAAATGGTGCGAGTGAAACTGATCGGGTGACGATTAAGGAGTGGCATCCGAACGAACAGCCGAGAGAACGGTTAGTGGAACTGGGACCGCAGGCTCTAAGCGATGCAGAGCTGATCGCGATTCTGTTGCGGACAGGAACGCCCGATAAGGATGTATTGCAGTTAAGTCGAGAGTTGCTTCGCACCTTTGGTAGCGGAATCGGAGGAGATCGGCTGATTGATATTGCTGGACGGGATATACGAGAGTTACAGCAAGTTCGGGGGATTGGTCCAACGAAGGCGATTACTCTCGCTGCTGCTTTTGAGCTTGGAAGTCGAGTCGCTTCCAGATCATTTTCCGAGAGTCCTGTTATCAAAGAACCGAAAGATATCGCTCGGTTTTTCATACCACGAATGCGAGCGTTACGGAAGGAACAATTTCACGTCATCGTTCAGAATACGGCGGGACAGATCATCAGAACAGAGTTGGTTTCGGAAGGGAACCTTAACAGCTCGATAGTTACGCCACGGGAAGTTTATCGAACGGCTATCATTGAGAATGCCGCCTCCATAATTGGTTTGCACAATCATCCAAGTGGTAATCCAAAACCAAGCTCTGAAGATATTGCTGTGACGAGGCAGCTTGTTGAGGCGGGACGTATCCTCCAGATTCCGTTTCACGATCATATTATCATTGCAGGTGAAGAGTATGTCTCGATGTTGGATGAGGGGTTGATGTGAGGAGAAAAGAGAATGTCTACTTTCTACGCTATCAGTTTTGTATCGGGATAAGAACAATGAACAAACTACTACCGCTGCTTCTTCTCTTCTTTGCTCTCTTCAATGGGTGCAAGGATTCTCAATCTGGGGAAGAGAAGGTGGGGGAAAGAGTCGAGAATCGTGAAGGAGCCACGCTTCTCGATGCTGACACCTCTACGCCATCAACAACTGGTGGAGAAATTCGTGTGGACTTGCCGAAAGCGGGAGATGTTCTCTCGCCGTCGAGTTTTCAGATCAAAGGAACTGCTCGCACGTTCGAGAATACGGTTCTCTACCGCCTTGTCTTCGACTCTGTTCTTGTGCTCGCTTCCGGCTTTACCACAGCAGATGCTTCGGAGGTTGGCAAGTTCGGTTCATTCTCTGTTCAAGTTGATCTTTCATCCGATTTCAGTGGCGATGCTTTTCTCGAAGTCTTTGAAGAGAGTCCA
>JBFWSB010000156.1:0-9882 GCA_050248595.1 Kapaibacterium sp. (SeqCode) | reverse complement strand
CCAATTAACTTCTCTCCTAACAACTCCGAAAGTCGCCCTTGGCCAACACGACGGAAGAGATCCATTTGCCAGAGGCGATCTTGGGCGTGTGCGTAGCCGAGTGCTGCCATTGCATCGTTCTCTGAACTTGCCGTGATGTAGGGGATCCCATACTGATCCCTAACAATCTGAGCTTCACTACTCAGTCCAGAAATCTCCTCAGAGGAATCACTCTCACCATCAAATGAGCGACTCGACATGCCGAGCACAAGCCATCCCATTCCGGCAACGAAGACCAAGATGACGAGAAAAAGTCCGAAGATTGATGTTCGACGGGCCGACTGATATGGATCGCGGATACGCACGGCGCAAATATAAGAGTGGGAAAGAATACGGGGGGGATTTTGAATTCAAAATTCAAAAGTAAAAATTAAATAGGGGAGATGGGGCTATTCTTGTTCAGCCGCTAAAAGCTGTCGGACGTTATTCAGGTGAAAGAGGAGAAAGAAGTCCGGTGGTGGAATTCTTTCTCCTCAGTCACTCAATCACAAGAGCAGTTGTTCTGTACTCCTTTTCGTTGGGGGATTAAAGACTCTTCAGTACTTCACGCAAAACCGTAATTCCTTCATCTACTTGCTCGCGGGTAAGGTTCAGTGGTGGCCTGAACCTGATGGAGCGTTCCCCACACCCGAGAATCATCACGCCACGAGCTAAAGCTCCTTCAACGATATAGCTTCTTATCTCTGGGTCCCGGATCGTCATTGCACACATCAAACCACGTCCACGTGGATTTGAAACAACGTCAGGGAAGTCTGCCATCAACTGTTGAATCTGCTCCAGAAGATATGCCCCAACTGTGCGGGTATTCTCCAGCAAGTTTTCTTCGTGAATAATCTCAAGGTACTTCGTAACGCGCACCATGTCGACGAGATTCCCACCCCAGGTTGAGTTGATTCTACTCGATGTGTGGAAGACGTTCTCATCAATCTCGTCAACTCGATCATTCACAACAATACCGCAGACCTGCATTTTCTTTCCGAAGGCCATAATGTCAGGATTTACTCCGATTGATTGGTGCGCCCACATTTCACCTGTCAATCCAAGTCCAGTCTGCACTTCGTCAAAGATTAGCATCGCCTCCTGTTCATCGCAGATTCGCCGAAGTTCGCGGAAGAACTCTGGTCGGAAGTGGTTGTCTCCCCCTTCCCCCTGAATCGGTTCCAGGATAATGCAGGCGATGTCATCTTTGTGGTTTGCAAATGCGGCTTCAATCTCAGCAATTGCTAACCGTTCACGCTCGATTGTCCGCTCCAGATTCTCGCCTTCAAGTGGGAACTCCGCAAAAGGATTGGTTACCCTCGGCCAATCAGTAAACTTTGGCCAGTAGCGGACTTTTGTTGGGTCGGTATTCGTCAGACTCATCGTATACCCGGTTCGTCCGTGGAAGGCTTGTTTGAAGTGGAGCACCTTTGTTCCAACTGTCTCAGGCTTACCAGCCTTGATGTTCTTCCGCACCTTCCAATCAATTGCAGTCTTCAGCGCATTCTCCACCGCAAGTGCTCCACCCGCAATAAAGAAAGCATACTTGAAGTGGTCTGGAACGGCTACCTCAAAGAATGTTTGGACAAACTCGGCCATCTCTACAGTGTAGATGTCTGAGTTCGAGGGCTTGCTAAGTGCTACACGCCCAATCTTCTTGATGAACTCCTCATTGTTCAACTTCGGATGATTCATGCCGATTGGATTCGATGCGAAGAAGGTGAAGAGGTCCAGATAGCGTCGGCCATCTCGTGCATCGTAGAGATAGGCTCCTTCACTCTTGTCAAGATCGAGAACGAAATCGAATCCGTCGGCGAGCATATGTTTGCGCAACGTCTCGTGAACTTTGTTGGGGGCAACAGTTTCTTCAAAAGCTTTATGTATGGACATAGTTGTAGATCGTAGATAGTTGTTGGTTGATCGTAGTGAACCGTCGTAATCGAGATGGTCTTCCTCAGTGAGAAGACTGTAGCCGAGATTGGCCAACTGCATTAATCAAACTATGCAGAAGTGAGTGCCTAATGTGAGAGAAGAGAGGGGAGAGAGGTCATTAGCCGCCACCGCCGTACAGCATATTGAGCAAAGAGAAGCGACATAAACGACCCCCCACGGATCGTTCCCGTTCTCTGGCTTAGCATTGCAGTATGAAGTGTGACTATGCGCATGTAGGTCTAAAAAATCAAGACTCAATATACGGGGTTTTGCTCAAGAAATTTATGTCCCGAATTCAACAACACGTTGCAGCAAGTTATAGATCCGCGCACATCCGCGTTAACCCGTCCAATCCGCGTACCATTTCATCGAGCAATCACTTATAGTGGAGATTGTACGCGGAAGACGCGGATTTGGAGGATTTGCACAGATGAGAGCAAGAGT
This sequence comes from Kapaibacterium sp. (SeqCode), assembly GCA_050248595.1. Taxonomy (GTDB): domain Bacteria; phylum Bacteroidota; class Ignavibacteria; order OLB7; family OLB7; genus JAGWAZ01. Next base: position 7,488 of record JBFWSB010000156.1, on the reverse strand, counting down.
AAATCCGCGACTAAGGGTGTATCTTAGTACGAACAACTACAAACAGCAACTCTATTCGCAGCAACTCAACTACGTATGTCCTTCACTGTTGAACTCGAAAGGGGAGTTCGTACTCTCGTTCGTCGAGACCCTGTCATTCGCGATCTAAAACGCCAGCATGGTCTTCCAACCTTCCGTCCTCACGGCAAGTACTTCACAACACTTGTTCGCTCCATTCTAAGTCAGCAGATTAGTGGGAGCGCAGCCAAAACAATTATCGGGCGGGTGAGTGACGTTGTAGGGACACTCAATGATCCTCGACTCCTCTCGGAAGTGCCAGATGATCTACTCAGGTCGTGTGGAGTCTCATCACAGAAGCTTGGTTATCTCCGGTCTCTCTCCGAACATGTCATCGAAGGGAAGCTAAAACTTCGGAGTCTTTCACGAATGAGTGACGACGAGATCATCACGGCACTAACCGATGTCAAGGGGATCGGTGTCTGGACTGGGAAGATGTTCTTGATGTTCTCCCTCGGTCGGCTGAATGTTCTCCCATACGAAGACCTCGGTGTCCGTAAAGGTGCGATGATTGCATACAATCTCGACCAGATGCCGGGCAAAGCCGAGCTTGAATCAATCGCCCACGAATTCCGCTGGGAACCCTACCTATCAATAGCCAGTTGGTATATGTGGCGGGCGACGGAGTAGAGAGTGATCTTGTGTGTGTAGGTACAAGCAGTCCTGACTCATTGATCCGATGCAATGTTCTCGATCAACTTCTTTCCCGCTGCAAGCAAATCATGAATGTGAACGTATTGGAAAAGTCCATTTCGTCCTGCGAGGGTTAGGTTGCTGAATTGCGATAGATATGCGAGAAGTTTCTCTACGTGAGTTGCATATTCAAGGTCGAGGATTGGGTAGGCAAATGGAATGCGGTCGACTTTGTAGGCAATAACTTCTTCTGATTGAACCCCAAAGACTCTATTGATAAGCTCAAGCCCAAGCTCAGCAATGTGATCGTTTGCACTCGCCCACTCACTACTATTGGGGTGGGAGGGAAGTTCAAGGACGACACAGGTTCGGTCTGAAGGAGCCATCTCATGACTCCGATTTTTTGATTCGTAGAGTCGTGTAAATGGAATTGAAGAATCTGGAAAGTAGACTGAGGCATTCGGGGTGAGGTAAGGACGTTTGATGACAATCGGAACAAGCAAGAGATGCCGAAACCCGAGAAGTGAGGAGGTTGCAAGAATCTCGTCTGGTGGTTTGGGATCGAGCAATTGAAGTAGTCGCGAGATAGGGAGTGTGCTGATGAGCCGTTCTGTTTCAAAAACGTCATCCCCGTTTACTTCTATCCCAGTCACCTGATTTCCCCTCCTAAGGATGCGTGTTATTCGGGAGTTCCGCTTGATGCGTTCACTTCCAGCAAATTCTGATAGGCGTTCAGAAATCGTGCCGATTCCCTTTCGAGGGTAGTAGAACGATCCGTCGAGATGCTCTCGAACACTCTTCTCTCTACCAAAAGTCTCCTTCAGGAGACCTCGCAGTGTCAACCCACGCAGCCGCCCTCCAGAAACTTCTACAGAGAGTTGTTCAGTACGGACTCCCCAGAGCTTCTCTGAGTAGTTCAGCAAAAAGAGATTTGCCAACGCTTTGCCGTAGCGAGCTGTTGTGACCTCCTTGAATGAGGTTCTCTCACTTCTCTGATGAAAGCGAAAGCGACTGATAGCAATGCTCGCTACGATCTGAGCAAGTTCTTTCGGCGTTAGCGAACGGATCAAACTTCCGAGGTGGAGTGGAAAGTCGATAAAGCGACCCTTGTGGTAGATCACACTTGGTGAGGAGACGGAGAGTAGATCATCTCCCAACAAGCTTTTGATGAAGGTTGTTATCTCCAGATTCTTATCGTGGAAACGGTGCGCGCCAGTGTCGTAGAGGCACTCAGCAATTGATAGCGTTCTGGCATTTCCTCCCGGTTGGTCGGAAGCTTCGTAGAGTGTGAAGGGAAGTCCCCGTTCCTTTGCTGCAACAGCAATGCCAAGCCCAGCCGGACCACCTCCGATAATGTGCAGTTGCTTCATCTGTCCCGGTCTTCCCCATATTCCGTCACCGGAATTTCTGCCCAAATTGAATTGACGTAGGGGTTGTGGTGGAAGCTCTTGGTTTGCCTTGGCTTTCGATTCAAAATCGATTCATACCATCCAATCATTGTCACATCCCTTTCTAAGAGTGATTTCTGATCGGGGAGTATGTGCTCGGCATCAATAAAGTTCCCTTTGATGCCCGACGACTTAAGGTAGAAGTTAATCAGTTGGGATGAGAGGATTACCTGATCTTCAGTATCGTTCTTAAGGTAGTCAGCTACCTGAGCAATAGCTGTCGGCGTTGTCTGTTGAAGTGATAGTAGCGCACCGGTGGCTCCGTAACAGAGAAGAAAAAGTGAGACAAGGAGTCGACCAACAACACCACTCTTCATCAGCTCCACCCCTCCACCCCAAGCAAGTGTGAGGGCAATTGGAATCAACGGAAGCACGTGGCGAGGTTGGAAGACCACGTTTTGGTAGAGGAGTATCCAGATTATGTAGATAGATCCCGCAATGATTGTTATTACCAACCCGTCGGTCTCTCGTCCGAACATCCACCATGCTCCACGTCCCATTAGGAGCAAGAAGCCGAGCGTAATGAAGATTGTTATTCTTCCCCTTTGGTCCCAGTAACCACCCAAGCCATCGGCAACTACTCCCTTCACAACAGCTATACGGCGGCTCTCAATATCAGGAACGTTGAAAATCGTTCCACCAAACTCTTCGAAGTGTCCGCTGGTTTGTGCGTTGGCTGCTACAAGTAGATTATCCCAACCAGTATCGATAATCATTGGAATGAGCCAGAGGGCTGCGGACAAGATTAAGATTCCGAACGAAGTGAATTCGCGCCGGGTTCTCGTAATCGCAATCAAAAGGGGGAGAAGTGCGAATGGGAGGTAGGAGAGTCGAACTCCTGCAAGAAGCCCAACAAGAAAAATTCCAATAAACAAGTGGTGACGGGGAGCATGGTCATTTCTGATCGTCAGGGCAAGGATCCAGAGAAGTATCGCTCCACCCATCAAGTCCGGCATATAGCGATTCCCCATAATCCAAAGCATCGGGTTGAAGAAGAAGAGGGCGGCAAGGAGCACCCCTTCAGGACGACTCAACGTTGTATTGCAGAATTTTAGAGCCGCAGTAATCATCGCAAACGTTGAGAGTCCACCAACCAAAGCGAAGGCAACTCCATATGAGCCAGTTACGAAGGTGAAGAGCGTGACGATCCCCATAAATACTGGATAGCCGGGGAAGTGAGGCTGCATACTCACGACGTTGTAGTCAATCGCTCCGAGCGCAAAACGCAAGCTGTCGGGGTCAGCAACGTACCAAAGACTGGTTACGAGTCTTGATGCGATACATACGCCGAGAAGGATGAGAAGTGCTGTTCTCTCTCTGGATTGTGTCATGAACAAAGATAGGGGATAGAAGGAGGGCTGCCCAGCGTGGGCAGCCCTGAACTCTCAATCAATTTAGAACTTACCAAGAGAGGACATCGGCTTCAGCAAAGCCATACTTCTCTTGTAGGAGCGACCGAGCATTCTTCAGCTCAGCTTGGTAGTTGTTAAAGCTGTTTGAACCGGGAACTGCGTAAACTGGGTGCGATCCAATTAACACTTGAAGTACAGAAAGTTCAGCATCCAAAATTTTCTTCATTGGATTGTACTGTAGTGCCATCGAGTATCCTTTCATCTCAGCCCAATGCTCGTTCAGTTCAAGTGAGTTAGCTGCTGTCGATTCAGTTGTTAGCTCACCCATGTTCTCAAGGGTTTCGTTGATGTAGTGGATAACAGTGGCAGCAAGCAATTTTTCCCACTCTTCAACTGCTTGATTTCTGAAGCTGACCAGATCGGCTGTCGTTCCCTTGTTCACAATTGAAGTTCTTCCACCTAAGAAAGCGTCGAAGATATTCTTCGTGAAGTTCGTCCCTGTTGCCGACCCAGCATCTCTTTTCCCTGCGTTTCGGGCGAAGGCAAAGTTATACTCTGACTGAAAGTCGATTTTTCCGTCGCCATTTACGTCACCAACAAAATCTTCGGTTGAACCGGCAAGCTGAGCATCGGTGTAGGCACTGTAGTTTCGTGCTGCACCGAAATATCCAAACGCTTCGTCCCACGCATGTTCCATTTCGGTGTAGGGGGCGGCATCACCATCCTCACCATCTGGCTCGGCATTGTTCCGCTCAGTGATTCCGTTCAGATAGATCCCCGTTCCCTGATAGTATGCTACCGACCCTAAAAGGAGCTTGTTCACCAACTCGTAGAGGTTAAGTCCATCGTCAGTTGTGTACGCCATCGGCGTCCCGATTCTCTGCGGGTTGCTCGAAAGCTGCTCGATTGTTACGAACCAGCTTCGCAACAGATCGTCCGCATTATCTGTTCTCCCAACAAGCTGCTCTTTCGAAATCTTTCCCGAAAGATTCTTTCCAGTTGAGATGATCGAATACATCTTCTCAAGTGCTGGGAGCGTCCCGGTTGAAGTGATTGAAGAGAGGTTCGAAGCGTCGTTGTATTCGTAGAGTGATAGAAGTTCTGCCGCCGTAATCGGTGAAGCACCTGGAGTGCCGAGTTGAGAAATCTTCTGGCTTAAGTCCTGAATTAGAAGGTTCCGAACGGTCTGCCCACCATAACTCACACTGCTCGATCCACTCTGAAACCTACTGGCAAACCCGTAGGCCTGAGGGACAGGAATCAGGTCGGTGTTAGGGTCGGTTCCATTATCATCTCCACACGAGGTGAGGAGAGACGCTGTTGCGATAAGTGGAAGGAAGAGTAGTCTGTAGCGAGTCTTGTTTTGCTTCTGCATATGTCCAGTCATTTTGTATGTAGTGTTATTGAGTTCTGGGGCGAGTGATGTGTACATTCTCTTCTCAGATGATGGGGGAATTTGCGTGAGTTAGTAGGAGTTAAATCTCACCGAAAGCATACCCAGCCCCAATGTTGATTTGCCTTCTTGAACCGGGAAGAATTCCTGAACTGAGATTCGCTTCTGTTTGGCGGGGATTGGAGTGGAGTCTCGATCCGATATAAATCTCATCGGTTATGTTCTTTGCAGATAGATGTACTGTCCACTGACGCGCAACCTTCAGTCCAGCATTGAAGCTAAAAATGGTGTATCCATCAATCGGCCCCGTGTCTCCTCGGTTGCTTGTGGTTTCGATGTTCTCAAAGTCAGTGAAGACTTTGCTGACGTAGTGAGCGTCTGCCCGCAGCGTCAACCCGCAGTTGAAGTCACGTGATAGACCCACAGTTAGAGTGTGTGCCGGAGCGTAGGGGAGTTCTTTGCCGGAAATATCTACGGGAATATCACCTGCAATCACTGCTGAAGCGATCTCTCCTTCAATCACTTCGGTCTTGAGAAATGTGTAGGAGATGTTGAGGTCAGGGAGGATGTTGAAGACTTTCGAACCGTTCACTTTTCCTCCCAATTCAATCCCTTGAGTCTTCACCTTGCCGAGGTTTTTAAAGACTGTTCCACGTCCAGCGGCAACCAAATCTTCAACCACAATCGCAAAGCCAGCTACTTCCATTCCAATCCAATGGTTTGAACTCCGCGCTCCAAGTTCCACGTTCCAGCTTGTCTCCGGCTTCAGGTCGAGTCCTTCTGGTTTGTTCGTTCCACCGAAGTCGAGCACTGTTAGTGCGCCACTCGATGGGGGAGTGTACCCACGATGAATTCCTCCAAAGAAATTCAGGTCGCCAAGCTCGTAGTTTGCGCCAACGCCTGGAAGGAGAACAATGCTGGTTTTATCGGAGTAGATATTCCCTCTCAGTCTATCGATCTGCTCCTGTTCAAAAACTTCCAATCGAGCACCCAAAGTAATTGTGAAGTCTCCAACTGTTAATCCTTCGCGCGCATAGAGGGCGAGTGCAGCCGTTTCGTAATTCTCACTTGAGCCAAGAATGGTTGTTGTAGAATCCTCTGGATTGTAGCGATAGTAAACCCCTTCACGTGCATTGGGTGCGTTGCCTGTGACCTTGTCATCCTTGAACCGCTCCCAGTGCAATCTCCCTCCGAAGCGAGACTGAAGTGGGTTGCCGAAGAGTGAGTGAGAGAGGCTGTACGATTGTTCAATTCCGAGCGAATAGAAGCGGCGGAGGATGCCGTAGTTATCCCTCCCATTTCCGGCTCGTACCAAATCACCTGTCTCAAACCACGGAACAGGAACAGCCGTAGTTGGATCGGCCTCATAATCTGCGGCTCGATAGAAGACATCGTTTTCACGCCACCATCTCCGGTCGAAGATGTTGAAGTATGCCCGAGTTGATGAGGTGACAACCTTCGAGAGTGATTGCGTGTAGATTGCGTCGAGCGAAGCGCGCCGAACCGTGAAGAGATCATCCTCTTTCGGGTTGAAGTTTGGGTTGTTAGCAAACGAATATTCAGTAAGACCTGTATAGGTTGCGTTCGATTCTTCGAAGTTGCCGTTCAGTTTTAGGTAGAGTACGTTGTCGGCTGAGGGAACCAACGTGAACTTGAGCGTTCCGTTGTATTGGGTAAAACCGTTGTTCTCCCGATAGCCATCGCCACGTTTGAAGAGGAATTGTGCGTCAGACCGAACGGTATTGCTTCCGATTCCACCAAGTTCACCGTAGGCACTCAAGAAACCATTTGTCCCCCCGGTTACGTCTACTCTTCCCCCGAAGTTGGAGCGGGGACGGCTCGTGATGTAGTTGACGACACCCCCCATCGTCTGCGGTCCATATTCAATTGCAGCACTCCCTTTCAGAACTTCGATTCGTTCTATTCGCTCGGTTGGGGGATTGTAGTACATGTTTGGATAAATGTATGGTGCCGGCTGGATTGGGATACCATCTTCCAGAACCAGCACACGGGAACTCCGCCTCGGGTTCAATCCACGAATTCCGATGTTCAGCCGGGAGTTCCCCATGCCATCGTCTGCGAACCCATTGACACCAGGAACGTATTCGAGCATCTCCTGCGTACCTATCGGGTTAATCAACCTGATCGTCTTCGGTGAAACTTGCGTTCCAGCCCCTACCATCCGCCGTTGCCCCTTTAACGATTGGCCAATCACAACCACGGGTGCAGTCTCCAGTGAGGTTCCCTCAAGCTTTATCGTCAGGTTAATCGAATCCCCCTGCAGAGTGAGGGGACGAGAAAACGATTCGAATCCGAGTGTTCTAACGTGTAGTTCAATATCACCTTCAATACTGAGAGATAAGGAAAAGCGTCCGTTTAGATCGCTGACGCAGCCTGTGATTGTTCTCTCTTGGTCTTGAATCGAAATCGAAGCTCCAACTACAGGTTCTCCACTTTCAGAATCGAGTACTGTTCCACTGATTGTTGTTCTGAGTGCGGATTGTGCAGCAAGTTCGGGTTACATAGTCAATGCGAAGAGCGTAATCAGAGAGAGTGCCGCACAGAATTGTAGGACTTCCTTCCAAACTCTGCTCATGTTTGCAAC
>JBFWSB010000155.1:0-9896 GCA_050248595.1 Kapaibacterium sp. (SeqCode) | reverse complement strand
CGTGCAAACCAAGTTGAGCGGACTTCTCTGCGCGTTCGCTCGCAAACGCATCACTCATATCGTACAGTTCATAGTTCTGGCCATAGTGATCGAACTGGTTATAGCGACCGGCAACGTGAAAGGAGAAAAAAGAAGCTGAATCTTTGTAGATAGGACCGAGAAGACTAAACTCGTAGAGTTTACTTCCAGTTCCAATTGCATCGACAGCAGGCAACGTCGTATCTCCGGACTCACCCAGTTTGCTTACTGTAATCTCGCCTCCGGATCCAAAGAGAGGAACAACTTCTGTGCGAACGTTGAAGGCACCAGAAATGCTCTCCCAATCCGATCCAGATTGCATTCTGAGATTTACCCGGTCGAGAGCAAGGTGATCGTAGCTAAGATCATTTCCCCACGCAGGAATCTCTATACCATCTCGATACCCTTCGAGTGCGAACAGCGGAGGGAATGGATAAAGCTCGGGTGGAGAACTTTCGAAAAGCGTCTGGAAAGGATTACTTATCAACCGATGATCGACATAGTAGCGGGGAACAAATCTTCCGCCGTTTGGGTCGAGAGCCACAACATCAGCTATATCTGTCCGCGCCGAGTAGATGTCGTAGATATTTCGGTAAGGAATTCCACGGTAGATTGGGAAAGAATGACTTTCGGATCGTTGAGTAATAGTGCCCGAAAGAATCTTGCGACGCTCAAGATTAACCACGACCTCCTCTACGCTATCTTCTTCAATCCGAACAGCTAAGAAATGATAGTCAGGTGACTCCCCATCACTCCTCTCGGCAGCAACAATCAAGGCATGGCTCCCAACTGGAATATGAGCGAAGAAGAACTCCCCTCTCTCGTCTGTTCGCGTAGAGTCCCGCTCCACTGAAGTAGAATCGGTTCTATGCCTTAAGCCACCAATGTGAACGTAGACACGCGCGCCAACTATAATCTTTCCACTGTCGGCAGTACGAACAATTCCTTTGAGACTTCCGGTTTGTGCTGTAAGGGAAAGGACCGAAATGGGAAGGAAGAGAATCGCAAGAGCGAAAACGGTTCTCATGGGTATGGTTCAGGTTATGTGATGGTGAACTGAAAGTGAAGATAAAGATAGGGAGGATTGGAGTCATTTCTCAAACTCGGAGGCCTACCAGATAGAAGTATCTATTATCCACTTAGCCTCACCGAACACTCACCCTTGCAACGCAGCAACCAATCGCTCCATATCCTCTGGCATCTCTGCGGTGAACTCCAGATACTCTCCGGTCTTTGGGTGACGGAAACCGAGCGTCCGAGCGTGAAGTGCTTGACGGTTGATAAGTTTCAGCAGATTGCGGGCGCGCGATGTACTCTGCGAAGCAATCCCGTGTGGAGAGTCGCCACCATAGGTGGTATCACCAATCAGTGGGTGGCCAATGTGAGCTGCGTGGACGCGAATCTGGTGTGTCCGTCCGGTGGCAAGGCGGAGCGAGAGAAGAGTGGCAAACTCGTAGTGTTCGATTACTTGGTAGCGTGTTAGGGCATACTTCCCATCTCGCTTCGATACAGTGAACTTCTTTCGGTCGCGTGGATCACGCGCGATGTTCCCCTCAATCTCCCCCTCCTCCTCGTTGAACGTTCCCCACGCAATCGCCCGATACTCCCGACGAATTGTACGGTCGGCAAACTGCTCTCCAAGCTTTGTCTTGGCCACCATTGTCTTGGCCACCACCATCACGCCGCTGGTATCTTTGTCAAGTCGGTGAACGATGCCGGGGCGCACTGCGTTGTAGTCGAAAGGGAGTGCTGCGAGAATCGTTTCGTCACTCTCCGGTTCCTCACCTTCATCATCATCTTCGTCGGCTGCAACTCCTTCGGCAACCTCCAACAACTCCAACCCAACGTGGTACAACACGGCATTGACCAACGTACCATTCCGATTGCCGAAGCCGGGATGTGTTACCATACCAACTGGCTTGTTCACTACGAGAACGTCCCCATCCTCGTAGAGGATGTCGAGAGGAATATCTTCGGGGATCAGTTCAATTGGTGGAGGCTTCATCAGCTCAAGCCGCACTAAGTCTCCCGGCTTCACTTTATAGTTTGCCTTTGTCGCCCCGCCGTTTACTGTCACTGCTTCGGCAATAATCGCTTCCTGAACTTTGTTCCGCGTAGCCCCGGCTATCTTTCCGGTCAACCAACGGTCGATACGCTCCGGCTGTTGTCCCGGCTCCACAACAATTTCTCGAACGGTCAGAACACGTTCTGGTTCCTCAGGCATCTTCTCTCTCCTCGGCACTCGAAGCGTAGGGGGCAAATGTAGAGTGGAAGTTGCGAAGTGCGCGGCCACGATGACTGATCTGGTTCTTCTCCTCCGAACTCATCTCGGCAAAGGTCTTCCCTGATCCTTCAGGTCGAAAAATTGGGTCGTAGCCAAATCCCCCCTCTCCCCTCTTATCCTCGGTAATGACTCCCCTCACTTCTCCTTCAGCAAAGAGTGTCCGAAGAGTATCGACATAACAGATCACCGTGCGGAACCGAGCTGTGCGCGAAGTTGCCCCTTTCATCGCGTTGAGAAGCGCGTTGCAATTGTCGTCGTAGGTAGCATCTTCACCGGCATAGCGGGCAGAGTAGACGCCGGGAGCACCATCTAACGCATCTACCTCCAGTCCAGTATCGTCGGCCAGAACTGGAAGTCCTGTTGCGTCGTGAATCTCTTTTGCCTTGATCCAGGCATTCGCTTCGAGGGTTGTTCCATCCTCTACAGGTTCGGGAATATCCTGACCGTAATCGGAAAGCGTGAGGATAGAAACACCTTCGAGATCGGAGAGAATTGCCTCGATCTCTTCGGCTTTATGTCGGTTATTTGTTGCGAGCAGAATGTTCATAGCCGGAAGATAGATCACGCAAAGGCGCAAAGACGCAAAGGGTTGTGAGAAGCTTGAGAATCAATGGGAAACTCACCTATCAACCTTCCCCTTTTTGCAAGCACTACAAACTCACTTCAACGGTTTAAGGAATGAATTATACAGCCGAGAATTGAGGAGAAGATTTCGAGCCGTTTGATATTGAAGATCACCCTCTAAATCTAAACGGACTCTCACACTACTGTTGCTGAACTTCTTTTTAATCTCCCGTTCAAGATAGTCGCGAATCTGATCCCGCTCTTGCACAAGAGCCTCCCGCTCGTTGGCGAGGAACTCTGTATGAATCTCATCCCAGAGAGCTTGAAGTTTGCTGCTGGCGGGAATTTGTGAACTCCTTTTGAGTGAATCGAGCAACGCCAGCACACCTTGACGACTTTCGTATACAACAAGTTCATCAAATGCTGCCTCCTCGAAAGTTTCTAACATTTTGGCATCAACGTAGAACTTTGTTGGGAGTGAATCGAACTGGGCAGAATAGCGAGAGGCGAACGTAAAGAATATCCCCCCCCTATCAAGGCGAGAGAGGAGTGATCCTTCGGGGAACTGTGGAGTAAGCGTGTCAGGGTGGATACCCTCCCCCCCACGAACGATCCGTCCGTTGCGGGTAGTGAAGACTCCTTCCAGTGAATCAGGAATGATTGAGCGAATATCGGGAAGAAGAAGGTCGAGTCGTTGAATTGAACGTCCAGACGGAGTAACATACCACGCAGTTGTCAGGCGGAGCGACGCATCGAACGGAAGATGCTGAACTGATTGGACTAACCCTTTACCGAGCGTTGGCTCACCGACGATAATACCTCGATCATTATCCTGCACAGCCCCGGCAAGAATTTCCGATGCTGAAGCAGTCCCTTTGTTCACGAGAATAACCAGAGGAAGTCCGGGGGCAACAGGATCACGCTCAGTTACCCAGACTTCTCGCTCAACGCTATCTCGTCCGTCCGTTGTAACGATCAAATCATCTTTCGGCAGGAGCGCGTTGGAGACCTCGATTACCTCTTCAAGGATTCCCCCGGAGTTATTTCGAAGATCAACAATCACTCCACGAATATCTTCCAGAGAGCGTTCGTGGCGAGTTAAGCGGAGCAATTCGCCTCGGAACTCGTTGCCGGCATTGTCGCCAAAGCGATCAAGTTTGATATAGACAATTCCACTATCTACTATCCCTGCGAAGCTAACGTTTGGTATTCGGATTCGTTCTCGCTCCAGATCAAACTGCAGCAGCTTCGCAGCCCCTTCCCTCATAACACTCAAGCGCACATAAGTCCCGCGTTCTCCCTTTAACTGATGATAGAAGGAATCGATAGAGGCAGCCGGTATCGGCACGTTGTCGACCGCGAGGATGTGGTCACCGATTCGCAGACCAGAACCGGCAGCACTATATCCGTCATAAATGTCGACAATCGTGACCAAGCCATTCCGCGTCTCAACTTCTACTCCAATCCCAACCCGAACGGTAGAGCGCCGATAGTCGCTGTTTGGAGAAAGGTATGCCGAGTAGGGATCGAGCTGCGAGAGCATTCCGTTGATTCCTCGCTCAGCCAGCAAAGCCGGATCAATCTGCCCGACATACCGCTCAAGGACTTCACGATAGACCTCTCCAAAAAGTTCGAGTCCCCGAGCAATGCCCCTGTAGTAGTCATCCGATTCCTGAGCTTGAAGTGCGAGCGAATAGAACGAAGAACAACCGAATAAGAAAATCAGGAGCGTGCTTACTCTGTTAAACAGATATCGACTCTTCATAGAATAATGTGTTGGCAATTACAGACAGAGTTGGGATTGTTTACCCAGAGACAAACCATTGTATTGGAGAAGAAAGGAAGTTCACTACCCTCCTAATCCCTATGCAGGTTGAAGGTCAGCATCTACACTCTATGCAACTCTATGAACCCTCAACCCTACGAACTGGAAAATATAGAGAACCCCGATCCCATAACGAATGGAATCGGGGTTTGCATAGTGATCTGACTCTTTTATTTGCTCGGAAGCCTATCGAACTACCTGCATAACTTTTGAGTAAACAGTCTCCCCATCATCGGTTGCGAGAGTGAGGTGGTAGAGGTAGGAGCCGGGAGCAAACGTTGTAACGTCGATCTCATGTGTGTGACTTCCCGACTGGAATGCGCCAAGTTCTACAGTCTCAACCAACGCACCATCTGCCGAGTAGATTCGCAACGTTGCCTCACTACTTGGCTGAGAGAGCGTAAACGGAATGGTTGTCTTAGCAGATGCAGGGTTAGGATAGTTCTGCTGGAGCACTCCCCCCTTCGGTAGAAGTCCGGCAACAGCACCCAAATCAGCACTCGAGGTTTGGCTTGAAATAAAGGGGAGAACATCTCCCAAGTCGCCACCATTGTAGAGCATAATCAATGGCTCTACAGCAAACGTATAGACCTGAACAAATCCTTTGTTCTCTTTGTTGATCGTCTTACGAATTCCCCGCAAGCCGTCGGCAACTTCGTTGCGATGAGCCAGAAGTTCCTGTCCCTTTTCATCGCCTTGAAGTTCAGCTTGGTGAAGTTGGGCAAACTCATCCATAAAACTGGCCATTTTATCGGTGAATCCTCCAACATCTTCAATCACATTGTTGCTCAAGTAATCGAGACCTGAACGATAAGCAGTGGAAAGACTCATCGTGTTGGTCCAGATTTCCATAATCTCCATAAAGCCCTCTCCCTCTCCACTATCGAACTCAAAGTTGAATTCACTATCATCGGCATCAACGTCTGCACTCTTCGTCACCTGTTGCGAAAGCTTATCCATTAGGATGCTCCAGCGGACGCGCATTGCGTTGAGCGTCTGCAAGTCATTCGGGCTGAGCATCTGATCGATCGAGCGTTTGTACTCGTTCAGTTTTGGATTCCAGTAGTCCTGTAGCTGGCTACCGGCAGCATCGATAAACTGCCGTTGAATTGGCGTTGCATCTTCGGGAAGCCATTCGCTCTGCCCATAGAGAGTTGACCAAGTCACTAACCCAAGAAAAGCGGGAAGCAAAAACGAAAGCACTCGTTGTCTCATCATCGTATCTCCTCTGTTATATCTGCTTGAATAAAAACCGTGATTTCAATCGAGAATAATTGTTGGTGACTTGCAACATCGTACATCGGCTCCTGCAAGTCAAGAACTTTTCTGAAGCGACAGCCTGTTAACGACGGAAGTGAACGCCGGTTGCAACAAGAGAGAGCAAAACTTCGACTGCACTCAAAAATGATCCGACAGAATTTCTTCTGCATCCCTTAAAAGAACTCTATCGTTGTCGAAACTCAGAATTCCAAAAACCTCGCCAAGTGAAACCCACTGCACGTCGGCAACTTCGTGGGCGTGGGTCTGATGACCTATCCCTTGGTATTCCATTAAGAACCAATGAACTGTTTTATCTATCTCTTGACCTTTCGAGTTAGTAAACTGATAGTGAGTAGGTGGCAACTTTGCGACAATAACTGCGAGCACACCTGTTTCCTCTTCTACTTCCCTCAAAGCAGTCTGCTCAAACGATTCTCCTTGTTCAACGTGTCCCTTAGGAAACCCCCACCCTTTATGGTGATGTTGTACAAGTATAGCTTGCTTCACGTTATTGATAGAACGGATAACTATCCCACCAGCCGCAACTTTACGTTTCACACTTTACTACTGTTTATTTAAATCAATTCGTTAATTTCGCCCCACTTAGATTTCTTTACCGCACGAAGGTAGCCCCGATTTCGGACAATCCAAGCCTCACACTCACTCCTGATTATGCAAGATAAACTCCCAGAATAGAGCTTATACAATCTAACGAAAATGGAGGAAGGATGGCGAAAGCAAAGAGAACACGCCGCACGTTCACGCTTGAAGAGAAGCAGAGCATTCTGGCTGAAGTTGCAGCTGGAAACAAACTGGTTGATATCGCAGCCAAGTACAAGATGCAGCCTGCACAGTTAAGCCAGTGGAAGTCCAAGTATGGTAGCGGAGCAAGTGCAAAGAAGAGTGGGAAGCGAGGAACACGCAAGGCAACAACAACAAGCGCGGCGAAGGAGTCAAAAGCTTCGACACCGAAAGCAGCGGCTCCACGTTCTACTTCCACTGCATCGAGTGGATACGTTGCTGAGTTAGAGCGAATGGTTGGTCAGTTGACGATTGAAAACCTTAAACTTCGCGGAAAGCTTGGTGAGCTGTAAGCCCCCTACATTGAAGAAGTAAAACATCAGAGATGTTTGCGTAGATTGAACGCCGGGAATTTTCCCGGCGTTTGTCTTATCGAGCAATTCGTTCTTTCGCGTAGTGAGGAAAACCTTCTCTCCATAATCTTCTGTTCACTCTTGCTGCACGATAAACAGGCATTTGAAGCAATCTAAACAGAGTAATTTCCGCACCACAATGAAGAAGAATATTGGCTACGTCAGCTTCTCAATCTCCACACTCTCTCTGATTCTACTCTGCACAGTTGTGGTAAGCGGACGGAACATACCTGATAAAGAGCCAGTTCCACCAGCTCCCCCCCGCTATCTTGAGGGAACGATTATTATAAAACTGCTGAGTGGATTTCCAAATAGTAGAAGCTCTATCTATTTCGGCATCCACGAGCTTGATCGTGAGCTGAGAACATTGGGTCTTACCGACCGCCGCTCTCTCTTCCCAATGGCTCCCTATACAGGAGGTGGAAGTTTCACAACCTCGGCTCTGCCAGACGAAGGGTTCGACCGAATCTATGTTCTCTCGATAGCTCAAGGAGTTGGCATCTACGGAGCAATTTCCCACTTGATGGAGACGGGAGCTTTAGAGTATGCCGAACCATACTTCACATTCGACCTTCACTACACACCAAACGATCCTCGCTTCAACGAACAATATGCTCTGAACTTGATTAACGTTCGCGAAGCCTGGGATATAACGCAGGGAGACTCGACAATGGCCATTGCGGTCTGCGATGCTGGAGTTGAGTGGACGCACGTCGATTTGGCTGATAACATCTGGACAAACCCGGGTGAATCTGGGGTGGACGGAAGTGGAAACGACAAGCGTACCAATGGCTTAGATGACGATAGAAACGGATTTGTTGACGACTGGCACGGATGGGATCTGATAGGGAATCCCGTGACAACAAATGCGTTGCAGTCACGGCAATGGCTGCCAGACAACAACCCAGCACCACGACGAGTGAACGTCTCTGGATACCGAGGCTATCACGGCACGTGGGTTGCTGGCTGCGCATCTCCACGAACAGATAACAGCGTTGGTATTGCTGGCCCAGGATTTCGGACAAAGATTCTTCCCGTAAAGTGCTCTGCCGACTCGTTGGCAACCGGCTCGGTAATTGCTGGGTACGATGGAATCCGCTACGCTGCCGACATGGGAGCCAAAGTTATCAACTGTAGTTTCGGGGGGGCAATTAACCCTGACTTTGCGCAGAGCTTACAGGCAACTATCGACTACGCATTTAGCAAAGGCTCGTTAGTTGTTGCCTCAAGTGGGAATGAAGGAACGTTCAACGATCGAACCCCAATCTTCCCTGCACACCTAAATCATACTCTCTCAGTTGGGGCAACAAACTCAAGTGATGCTCCGGTCGGCTTTTCTGGCTACGGCGTCACTGTCGACATATGGGCTCCAGGGGTTGGAACACTGACTACAGAACTGGGGAACAACTACACCAGCAGCAACGTTTCGGGAACCTCTTTCTCCTCCCCTATCGTTGCGGGTGTTGCTGCCTTGGTCTTTGCAGAACATCCAGACTGGAACCCCGATCAGGTTGCGATGCAGATTCGCGTTACAGGAGATGTCTTGCTGAACGGAGGGCCACACCGCTACCGCCGCGTGAATGCAGGACGCGCCCTGCGCATTAACCAAGACATCACCTCAAGTGATTCTGATAATCTGCCGGGTGTTGGCTTAGTGTCGTGGAAGTTAAGTGGGGAGACGGATGACACACTTCACGGTCCCGATGACCGAGTGACTGCAGAGTTGACACTTCAGAACTATCTATCCCCAACAAAGAATCTGAGGGTAGAGGCTTACCCGAACGGTGAGCTAACAACAGATCCGATTGATTTGGGGGAGATTGCCACAATGGGAAGACGCCAAATCTCGGTCGACGTAAAGCTCGATCCGAATAGCAACGTTCTCTACTCGGAGGGACGACTGCAACTGATCCTGAAGCTGACCGATGGTTCTTACGAAGACTTCGTGACCATCTTCGTTCCGGTTGACCTCCCCGGCTGGAAACAACAACTTGATCCGTTGGCACTGAATCCGGGAGTGCAGTATGCTGGGGCAAGCGTTGCAACGGTAACACCTCGCTTAGCCTGGGCAATCGCCAACGTTCCGTTCAGTCAGACAGTGCAAATCCCCATATACTCTCGGAACGTGTCTGGTAATCAGTGGTCAGGACTCCAGCAGGTTACCGTAAATGGGAATCAGTTGCAGACCCCACTCTACACAATCACCGCCCTCGACGCACAACGAGCCTGGACAGCAGGGACGGGAGCAAGTGGAGGTGCGAACATCTACCAGACAACGAACGGCGGCGCAAGCTGGAACAGCCAGAGCGTTTCGAATATCACCTCGTTCGTTAATGCAATTCACTTCTGGAATACAAGTGATGGGATTTTTATCGGCGATCCGGTGAGCGGGAGGTGGGGTATCGCAAGGTCGAACGATGGGGGAGCAACTTGGAGACCACTATCACAACCACTGGCGGCCAGCAGTTCCTCAGAGTTCGGATGGAATAACAGCTATGCTGTTGTGGGAGATAATATCTGGTTTGGCACAAATCAGAGTAAGATCTGGCGATCAACCGACAGAGGGACTTCTTGGACTTCGCACGCCACCCCGGGAGTAAACTCTCTCGACATTGCCTTCGCAGATGAGCTTCAGGGTATGGTACTCTTTAGGAATGCGCAGGGAACTGGACTTAGTGGCTTAGCTGCAAGCAACGATGGTGGAATCACTTGGAAGAATGTTTCGTTCCCCTTCAGCAACGCCGAGCCGGAGAGTATTGCAGCAGTTCCCGGAACGTCGCGTTTCTTCCTC
>JBFWSB010000154.1:0-9987 GCA_050248595.1 Kapaibacterium sp. (SeqCode) | reverse complement strand
GCAGACTCGCCCGAGGTCGTTCCGCTCTAAATCAACCAGCATCAAGTGCTCGGCTCGTTCTTTTTCGTTCCCGATTAACTCCTCGATCTTCTCTCGATCCTCTTCCTCATCTTTCCCCCGCTTTCGTGTTCCTGCTATCGGACGTGTGGAGAGTTCACCACGTTGGAGTTTTAGCAACAGTTCAGGAGATGAACTGACAATAGCGTAGTCGTGGAAGTCGAGGAAGGCCATGTATGGAGCAGGATTGATCTTCCGTAAGACGTGATATAACTCCAACGATTCGTTCTGGAACTGATCGGAGAATCGAACCGATAGGTTGACCTGAAAGATATCCCCCGCATAGATGTATTCGATTGCACGGGAGACTTTCTCAGCAAATTCCTCTTCTGAAGTGTGCGCTCTAATTGTTGCTTCAGCTACTATGCCGCTCACTTTGGCAGGCTGATCAACTTCTGGCTCGGCAATGATATCGGGGTGATCCTCTCTCCTCTCCTGTTGACCTACAACGTAGCGCACCCCCTCCTCAACTTGGTCGAGAAGTTCTATAGCCGCTCGGTAGACTTGTTCAGAGTCTCCACCTAAAGACCGAGCCATGACAACGATTCGGCAGCTACGCGTCAGGTGGTTAACCTCCACAAAGTACTCTGGGACAATCAAGTGAATTAACGGAAGGGAGAGTCGGTCGGCTGCAATTGTCGGGAGTCGTTCGATGGAGCGGACGAGATCGTAGCTGAAGAATCCGACTGGACCACCGGGGAAGTTCTCCAGATCGGGATGTGAATAGAAGCGGGGACGCGCGAGGAACTCCCGAAGAACTGTGAGAGGGTTTTGTTTGGCATCCCCCTTAACAATCAGTTCATCAAGAGTACCGAAGCCGATATAAGAGTATTGGCCCCCCTTCCCACTCTCCAGAATAAAGCCCGGCTTATCGCTTCGCAACTCACGATAAAGGTGGAGCGGGTCGGGAAAAATATTGAGCGTTCGGATAACCGGAATCACGGTGTAGGATTCCGCCAACTGGAAGAACTGATCGAGTGTAGGTGTTGAGAGCAGGACCTCTTGGCTCGTCACGGACTAATGGATTCGGAGTTTCTCTTGCTTCGGTAGAACAAATGCTCCGACAAGATAGAGAATCGGAACAATCGGAAATGTGAAGAATGAGAGGACAATCGCAATTACTCGAACAAGTGTCACATCCATTCCAGTCTTATCTGAAAGGTAGGCGCAAACTCCGGCGATTTTTTTCTGAGTTCCCATCGTCACATTGTAGCTTCCTCCCTCGTCGTCAACCTGTATTGTCGTCTGAGCTTCACTCTCAAACTGAAGGCGAATTGGTTCTGACTTCAATCCATGTGTTAGCTCAAGTTCACTCAATCCCTCCTCCCTTCTACTTCGCATTAAGAAGGTAAGGCCGGTAACGAGGCCGAGCATTCCAACAAAGGCTCCGGGAAGTGCAATAGCTTCAGGCAACGATATGGCAGTGCTAAGAATAAGGACAAACCCAGCAACGAAGATGAAGAGAAGGCTTATCCCGCTCCGAAAACTATATCTCTCCCCTTCACCACGCGGAGTAAGAATCCAGAAGAGGACGTAGAGAGGTAAACCAGGGCCAGCAAAGAGAAGAATCAGGAAGAGTATCCGAATCAAAGGTGTGGGCAACCCGAGGTATCCGGCCAAGCCTGCGGCAACGCCGGCAATCACTCCACGTTCTTCTCTGTACAGCCTGCGCGATGGCAAATTCGACATGGTTAATCACGTATTTCAGTTGTGGGAAGAGTGGGCAAGGTCTACGCCCCCACCTCTGCGAGGTTTCATGAACAGTTGAGGATGCGCTTCTCGGTGACAATTTTGTCGAGCATAATGTCCAGATCGTCAACTGGTAGCTCTGGAAAAATCTGAACGTCGAAACAAACGCCAATAGTTGGCCTCGGATGTTGTGTCAGGAATTGGTCGTAGTATCCCTTTCCATATCCAATTCGATTGCAGTTCTCATCGGCAGCCACAACCGGAACCAGAACCAGATCGCAGCTCTCCATGTCGAACTGTTCTGCCTCAACTGGCTCCAATATTCCAAGCTGTCCGGTCTGGTAGACAGTTTGATTGGTTATCAGATATTGCTGGCTTCCTCCATCGGGCTGCACTCGCATCATTCCGACCTCTTTGCCGAGATCCCAGGCGAGAGAGATAAGAGGTTGAATATTGACTTCCGAACCGAAGGGAAGGTAGACGTGGAGTCCCCGAGCATCAAGAAAACCTTCATCTTCCATCACAGCTTGGCAGATTGCCAAGCTCTTTTCTTCCCGCTCCTCACTCTTCAATCCGTTGCGAAGCTGCAAGGCCTCCTTCCGGACTTCTTCTTTCGTTTGGGGAGTTGTCTTCATAGTTGTCTCACAATTGTGGACTTACGCATAATCGTTGCACTGCGCGTCCGAAGTAAAGCTGGCTCGCTCGGCCCACTCTGGGTGAGCGGCAAGTTCTGTAACGGCATCTACTAAAACATCCATATCTGCCTGATTGTTGAAGATACCGATTGTCGCCCGGACAGCACCCGGTTTCAGAGCGTCGGAATTAGCTGCGATTTCATTAAAGATTCTTTCGGGATCATTGATATCGAGTAACCGAATCATGTATGGATGAGCACAAAAACAACCGTTGCGCGTGGCGATACCAAAATCGTTGTTTAGAATCAATGATGCCTGCTCGTCGTGATACCCGTCAATGTTGAAGGAACAGACGCCGAGCCGTTCGTCTGGCGTGATGTTCCCCAACATCTTCACCCCTTCGATGCTCCGCAGTCGCTGGTCTGTTGAGCGAAGAAGCTCCAGTTCGTGCTCCCGGACCCAGTCCATCCCAATTTCGTCGAGCCAGTTCAATGCTTTGCCGAGAGCGATTACCCCCGGAATGTTTGGTGTTCCACCTGAGTGCCGATCTTGTCCATCTGCCCAAATCACGTCGGCGTTCGTCACGAACTGCACGGTTCCACCACCGGGGATGTAGGGCGTTGTAGCGTCGCACGATTGTCGTGGAGCAACTAAGAAGGCGGCCCCGAATGGAGCGTAGGCCTTGTGCCCAGCCGCTGCGAAGAAGTCGATGTGGTCGTCGGCATCGCACGACTTCACGTCAACTTTCTTGTGTGCCAGAAGTTGTGCGGCATCTACAAGAACCTTTGCACCATACTGGTGGGCTAAGCGGGCAACAGAATGGATGTCAGGAAGATAACCGGTAACGTTACTTGCGCCAGTAACAGCCACAAGCTTCACTTTATTCCGCTTCAGTTTCTCTTCAAGGTCGTTGTAGTCCAGCCGACCATCATCATCTACCAAAATTTTTACTACCTCTCCCCTGCGACGGTGAGGTAAGTCATTCGAGTGGTGCTCCATCTCGGAGACCAAAACGATCCCCTCCTCATCTCGCATGATGTGGCTTGCGATATCTATCGCAGTCGTGGTATTCATCGTGAAGATCACTTCGTTTTTATCGTGATCCGCACCAATAAAGTTGAGAACCGTCTCGGTTACATCATCGAAAAGCTGCGAAGATTTCTGCGAGAGGTAGTGGTTCCCTCGGTGAATGTTTGCGTAGTAGTGCTCGAGGACATCACGGTACATGTCGAGAATGCTCGACGGAGGATGAGTGCTTGCCCCGTGATCGAGATAGATAATTTTGCGCGTTGCTCCGCCGGGAGAAACAAACGTGGCGTTGGTTACCGGGAATTCACCTCGGATTCTCAGGAACTTGTCTGTGATCTGCATACTTTTCGGAACTTAGTAGAAATGGATGCCGCAAGATAACAATCTGGAGTGAGACGTTCACGGCAAAGTAGAGAGTGGCTTAAAAGTCCAGTTCGTGGAGATGAGACATCAGTCTATTCAGCACATTATTGATAGGGCTTACGCAAACGCCTGATTATAGATCGATCAGGCCAGATGTGATAAGAACTCTCATTAGCCCCCGACTTTGAGTCGGGGGAATTGAAGTGAAAACTGGTCAAGAAACGGCTTGAAGCCGTTTTTTCTTCGATTGAGACTCCAGAACGCCCCGATGAATTGGGGTGTTAATCTGAGTCGGTATCTCTGAATAGTATAGGGCTTAGGCAAAATCCTGATGAACAGACGTTTCGATAGAAACGATGGGGCGTTTATCTCAAATGTAGACCTCTTTGCCTCAGTCCTAATTCAGTGCAGAGAGTATAGAGAACCAGTTTTGAAGCCCTGATTCTCTCTCACTATCACAACTCCCTTCACACACAATCGCTCACCCAATTGTTTCTCAAGTCGCAATCTGCCCCATTCATCTCACCGAATGTTTGCAGGTGGAGACTCCCCTTCCGATATTGTTCGCCAAATGCATCTCTATTCCACTCGCTTTTGTTCAACGATTGCTTAGTAGATACAATTCCTTTGTTCCCGTACACGAACGGCAGCAATGCCTCAACACATATGAGTGAACTCGAAACTTCCAATCTTTTTCGCAAAGCGGTTATCTCCTCCGGAGATTACGCGCGATTTATCGGCAAATATTTCAAGACAGTCTTCAAACCACCATACGAGTGGAAGCAGGTGCTTCGGCATGTTGACGAGTTGGGGACATACTCTACCCCTCTCGTCTTAATCACCAACTTTCTGATTGGAGCAATTTTGGCATTGCAGGCAAGGCCAACAATGGAGGATTTTGGGGCGGCAGGTTTTTTGCCGGCACTTGTTACCCGTTCGCTTACAATCGAGCTATCGCCAGTTATCACCGCCCTAATCGTCGCAGGGCGCGTTAGTTCCGGTATCGGCGCAGAACTTGGCTCAATGCGGGTAACCGAACAGATTGATGCCATGGAATGCTCTGGCGTTGATCCCTACAACTATCTGGTGACCACCCGAATTACTGCGATGGTTATTCTGATGCCCATTCTGACAATCATGGCTGACTTTATTGGGATTTTCGGCAGTTTCGTCGCGGAGTTCATCGCCACAGGGGCAACGTTGCAGTTGTACTACCAAAAGGTGCAGGAATATCTTCTCTTCTGGGATGTGATTCCTGGAATTATGAAGACGGCACTCTTCGGATTTGCTATCGCCCTGATTGGCGCATACAAAGGATTCAACACTGAGTCAGGTACGCAAGGTGTTGGCCGCGCTACAACTTCAGCGGTGGTGCTCGCCTCCCTCTGGATTTTGGTGATTGATCTCTTGGTTGTAAAGCTTCTTGTGACGTTCCGTCCCGATTTGTAGAATTATCTGAAGAACATGATAAAGATTCGAAATCTTCACAAAGCATTCTCCGCAACAGTTCGCCCCCTTCAAGGGGTGGATATCGATGTGGAGGATAAGAAAACAATTGTGCTGATCGGAAAGTCGGGAACAGGAAAGAGCGTACTCTTAAAGAGTATTGTCGGATTGATCGAACCCGATAGGGGGAGCATCGTTGTTGACGATACGGAAGTTATTGGGGCAAACCAAGAGACGTTGCAACGCATTCGCCACGATGTAGGCTATATCTTTCAAGGGGGTGCTCTCTACGATTCGTTGACCGTAGGGCAAAATCTGGCATTCCCTCTGGAAAAGACTCGGAACCTCTCGAAGAAAGAAATCAAGGAGAAGATTGAGTACTATTTGGAAGAAGTCGGTCTCCCCGAGAAGGTCAACCAGATGCCGTCAGAGCTTTCCGGTGGACAGCGGAAGAGAATTGGTGTGGCCAGGACGATTATTACCGAACCGAAATATCTCCTGTACGATGAGCCAACAACAGGACTCGATCCACTGACAACCGAGGATATTTCACACTTGATTTTGCAGCTCCGAGATCGCCTCGGCATCACCAGCATTGCCGTCACACACGATCCCTACTGTATGAGTATTATCGCCGACATCGTGGCCTACATTGATGAGGGGATCATCAAGTTTCAAGGAACAATCGCCGAGGCAAAGGAAGTTGACGATCCCTTCCTCCGCTCTTTCTTCCACGCTTCTACTGTGTAGACTTCTATTGTAGAACTGCGGCAGAACTAAGGCTGAACTATTTTATCTGAACATATGAACTTTCGTGCAGGAGAACTTTATGGGAACGACTGAAACGCAACAACAGGTCGGCTATATCTCGTCGGATAGTATTAAGAAGCGCAGACTCTTTCGCGTTGGCCTCTTCTCTATCACCGGGTTTTTGGTTTTAGCTATCGGCATCTTTGTGATGGGAGATCGTCGAAACCTGTTTAGCAAAACGTTCACTGTCACGGCCTACTTCCAAAACATTGAAGGTCTGTTGAGTGGTGCAGGCGTTGTGGTAAACGGTATCCGCGTTGGATCAGTTGCAGATGTGAAACTGGTTCTGAACGACTCCGGTTCCAGAGTAAAAGTGGATATGGTGATCGAGGAAGAGTACCGGCAGATGATCCACGTTAGCTCTATCGCGGCTGTAGGACAACTCGGGATTGTGGGGGACAAACAGGTAGAGATTATTACTACCGACTTCTCTACTCCGGTTGTGAAGAATGGCGATGTGATTGGTGCTGCCCCTCCCTCAAACTACCTTGCCATCATTGATAAAGCCGACCAAGCAGTTCAGAACGTAACCAACATCACATCTTCACTCGACACGCTCTTTCTTCGCTTCAGGCGTGGCGAGGGGACTATCGGGAAGTTCTTGACAGATGATGCAGCATATAATGAACTTGTTGGCGTTGGTCAGTCAGCACAGGCACTCTTCGACGAAACCGCAAATCAGTTTGCCCAACTTTCGGTGATTCTCAGGGCAACAGCCGATAATGTTGGGGGCATTACGAAGGAGAGCGAGAAGCTGATCCGTGATCTCGGGCAAGGAAAAGGGACTGTTGGGGCACTCCTCTACGACCGTGGTCTCTACGATTCATTAGAAACTCTGGTTGGAGCCTTGAGCAGAACTGCCGACAACGCAGGAATGGCCGCCCGTGAGTTCGGAACGAATATGCGTGGCCTAAGAAGTAGCTGGCTTTTAGGAGGCCTCTTCAGTGGTGGCGAGTCGGATGAAATGAATGCCGAGTTGTTGCAACGCGAAATCGATATTAAGAGAGAAGAACTCCGTCGGCAGGAAGAATTGTTGAACCAGCGTGAACGAGAGATTTTGAACGGATCGAAGTGAGGGTGGATTGCGGATTGCGGATTGCGGATTGCGGATTGCGGATTGCGGATTGCGGATTGCGGATTGCGGATTGCGGATTGCGGATTGCGGATTGCGGATTGCGGATTGCGGAAAATAATCCGGTTCTGCTTACTGCTATCCACAAACTTCTTCCTTTTTTGAATTTTTCCTTTTGAATTTTGAATTGAATTCTCCCTATCTTCAGGCTATTCA
The DNA here is from genome assembly GCA_050248595.1 of Kapaibacterium sp. (SeqCode). Lineage (GTDB taxonomy): Bacteria > Bacteroidota > Ignavibacteria > OLB7 > OLB7 > JAGWAZ01. Next base: position 2,670 of record JBFWSB010000154.1, on the reverse strand, counting down.
AAACGCGAACGCCTGTCGTACTGGCTAACTACATTTTTCATCGGAAAATTTTCCGGCCATGAGCGATTACTGACAGGCATCAGCTCATGGCCTTTTTTTATGTGAAGCACTATGGATAAGATCAACATTACTCTTCCAGACGGAAAGATTTTAGAATTTGATCGAGGAGTGACGGGAATGGAGATTGCAACGTCGATCTCCGAAGGACTCGCCCGGAACGCCGTTGGTATCATCGTCAACGATGAGCCATACGACCTGAGTCGTCCTATCGAAACCGATGCACACGTCGGCATTTTGAAGTTTGATGACGAAGAGGGAAAAGCGATTTACTGGCACTCTTCTGCCCACTTGATGGCCGAAGCTGTCGAGTCAATCTTTCCCGGCACAAAGTTTGGCATCGGTCCTCCAGTAGAGAATGGTTTCTACTACGACATGGACATTCCAGACCATCAGCTTACGCCGGAAGACCTTGAGAAGATTGAGAAGAAGATGGCGGAGTTGGCAAAGCAGGATAATCCATTCGAGCGAATTCCGATTTCGTGGGAAGAAGCAGTCGCCTACTTCACGGAGAAGGGAGATAAGTATAAGCTGGAGTTGTTAGAAGAGTTTAAGGATCGTGAGATTACCTTCTACCGTCAGGGGAACTTCACCGATCTATGTCGAGGTACGCACGTCCCATCTACCGGCGTTATCAAGGCAATCAAGCTGACTTCGGTTTCGAGTGCCTACTGGCGTGGCGATCAAAGCAGGGAGCAGTTGCAGCGAGTCTACGGCATCACCTTCCCGAAGAAGAAGATGTTGGATGACCATATGACGATGTTGGAAGAGGCGAAGAAGCGTGACCACAGAAAGCTCGGTCGCGAACTTGAGCTGTTCCACATTACGCCGGAAGTTGGTGTAGGACTTCCACTCTGGTTGCCGAAGGGGACAACGCTGCGTGAGACTCTGGAGAACTTCCTTCGCGTTGAACAGAAGCGGCTCGGGTACTTGCCGGTGGTAACGCCACATATCGGCAACCTTGATCTGTACAAAACCAGCGGACACTATCCCTACTACGCCGAGAGCCAGTTCACGCCGATTCACTTGGATGAGCAGGAGAGTTATCTGCTGAAGCCGATGAACTGTCCACACCACTGCCACATCTACAAGAGCAAGCCACGGAGCTACCGTGACCTGCCCGTACGCCTTGCAGAGTTCGGCACGGTCTACCGCTACGAGAAGTCAGGACAGCTTAACGGGTTAACGCGCGTTCGAGGATTCACCGTGGATGACTCCCACATCTTCGCCCGACCAGATCAGGTGAAGGAGGAGTTGGGGAAGGTGATCGGACTCATCAAGTTTGTGATGACCATCTTGCAATTCCAAGATTTCTCGATCAGGCTTTCGTTCAGCGATCCCGATAACCGAGAGAAGTATGTTGGATCGAAAGAGTTGTGGGATCAGGCTGAACAAGCACTCCTCGAAGTTGCCGAGGCAAATCAGCTTGACTACAAGATCGATCCGGGAGAGGCTGCATTCTATGGGCCGAAGATCGACTTCATGGTGCGGGATGCTATCGGCAGAGAGTGGCAGCTTGGGACAGTACAGCTTGACTACAACTTGCCGGAGCGGTTCGACTTGGAGTATATGGGTCAAGATGGCGAACGTCACCGTCCAGTAATGATTCACCGTGCTCCGTTCGGTTCGTTGGAGCGGTTCATCGGCGTGCTGATCGAGCACTTCGCCGGGAACTTCCCCTTCTGGCTCGCACCAGTGCAGGCAATCGTTCTGCCGATCTCAGAGCACTACTTGGAGTATGGAGCACACGTGCGAGATGTTCTGGTAAACGCTGGATACCGTGTTGAGTTGGATGAGCGTGGAGAGAAAATCGGCTACAAGATTCGTGAAGCAGAAATGCAGAAGGTTCCCTACATGCTAATTGTAGGTGAGAAAGAGAAAGAAGCCAGTGCTGTTGCTGTCCGCATTCACGGCGAAGGGGATCAGGGAACGCTGACAATTGATGAACTGTTAGCCGAGTTCAGACACCTAAACCGTCCCGAGGCAACCGGACCTCAACCTGCCGAGGAGGCTGCGGTGGAGATTCACCACCACGAAGCAATTGAGCACGTTGCGCCGGATACGAGGTCGTGAGGGTATCGCGTTTGGGAGTATAAGTAGTACTGAAGAGGGAGCCTTAAGGCTCTCTCTTCGTTTTTAAATTAGGCTATATACTCCATACAATTGGGAAGTAAACACAAGACCATTGTTGAGAATGGGTCTTACTCGAGGGAAGAGTTGTTTTTATTGGCGTTAGAATTTGTTGAGTGTATCTGTAAAGATTCATCGAGTTTCTTTCCTTCACTCTTGGGAAAACATCGACATTCAATATTGATTGGCCTTAGTATACCTGTAGTGTCAGTTAGTATACCTGTAGTGTCGCCCTCCTCGATAGGAAGCTCACTAACGAAATCGGATGTAGTTCCGGGTACAAAGAATACGCAAATTGTATACCTTGTAGCTGTATCCACACGCAAACATGTGGCGACAGGACTTCTTCCAACAGATTTTTCCTCTGATAGAAGACTTGTTTGTGCCAGGCTCAGAGTAGTTGAGAAAACTGCGAGACTCAACAGAAAGACAATTGTAAAGAGAATCTTGTTCATAACTCAAAGTGCCTATCTACTCCATAAA
>JBFWSB010000153.1:0-10014 GCA_050248595.1 Kapaibacterium sp. (SeqCode) | reverse complement strand
AGCAGCAAGCAGAAGAAGCTCGTCAGCAACGTGCCCAACAGCAGAATGCTGAACAACAACATGCTCAGCAGCAGAAAACCCAACAGAAAGGAGCCTCCGATCCACACTCTACAAACGCCAACACCATGAGGAGGGAGCGGACGTATCAAGCACCACCGGTAGTAGATCATCCCGAGAAAAAAAGAATTCGGATCTGGCCAGTTTGGGTCGCATTTTTGCTCCTAACATCGATCATCCGGAGTATTGACTCGAAGAACTCAGCATCTTCTATTCAACCGGATCGACTTCGAGAAGTGGGTGAGCGGCATCAGAAAATCGAAAGGAGAGGGGTGAACTCTCGCTTTATTGACTCCCTAAGGAAGGTAGACTCAACATCAAAACCGAAGTCATATTTCAGGAAGAAAGAGGATGTGGTATATCCTGAATTCAACTGAGCAACTGACATGAGCGAAGATAGGCGTTGATCTCTTGTGAGATCAACGCCTATCACTTCTTCTTCACAATCTTCTCGATATATCCTTTCGCTTGGCTATACTCAGGGGATGCTTTGAACGGAGCCGCCATTGGAGCTTGAAGAATATCGTCCAGGCTGAGCCAACGATCGTTTAGTGCGGTAAGCTGTCGAAGTTGTTCGAGAGCGAAAGCATGTTCTTTCTCATTCAAAGCAATGAGGAAAGAGATGCGGTAGGGGAGAACAAAGGTTGAATCGTAGGCAACCACACTCTCTATAAAGTGGCGGGAAAGAGAATCTTGATTATTCTGATAGTATGCTTGAGCGCGCATCAAGTTCAAGTATGGATCCTTTACAAGTGAATCCAGCCCATCAGTTAACTGTATCACTTCACTAAACTGACCAAAGTTGAGTGACTGTTCAATCAATGCAATCTCCACTCCTGGTTCCTTGCCATACTTCTTTAGAAAACGGGAGAGAGCTTTACGGTAGATGTTCTCTCCGTTTACTCCTCTCCTCACAATTAACCTGAGAGCCTCTGTCTGCCGCATACTTCTGTACGGCTCTTGAACTTCATTCAAAATATAGTCGGCCTTCGCAAACTCTTCTTGAATAATCAACTCGCTTGCCTCGTACAGCTTCTCTTTTGCCTCGGCTGCCCGATTATTAACGTTCAATAGTTGAAATAGGGGATCCCGGTTATCGGCAGCGATTAACCGATGTACTGTTCTGCTTGTAAACTCACCGTCGAGATATTCGTAGATGTCGATAACAACCGGCACACCCCCCTGACCCTCACCTAAGAGTAGCTCTAAATAGGAGAGACCGCCCGAAGGGAAGACTAATCGGAAGAGAAGCCGTGTTCCATCGCTTCGCCTTGTGCTGAGATAGTCGACCCTCACCCCGAGTTCTACAGATCGAATAAGTCCTTTCCAAAACGTTCCCACACCATCTTCATCTGAAGCACTTTTCCTACTCACTTTTTCAGCATTCTCCCGTTCGCTTTTTGAGAGAGAATCGGGGAAGTATATCCGTTCAGAAAACTGAACGTAGTCGGTTAGAGATACAAGCCGTTCAAGGTCCCCCTCCTCTATGCCACGTTCTATCTCTTTACCCATCAGGTTGAGCAACGTATCACTTGCTGAAACTTCAGGTGCAGGTGGTGGTGGGCCGGGATCGGCAAGGGGAGCAGGGTCTGCTCCGCAGGAGAGAAGGAAGAGTGTGCCGAGAAGAAAGAGCGAAAAAAATTGGTGTGATTGCATCGTAATAGTGTAGAGTGTTCTATATCAAAAAATGTAGCCGCAGATAGTAGGGGGAATATTGATCCCTACCCTACTATCTACTATCTGCTCTCTATTATCTTCTCCCTTCTACCGAGGAACTTCGACCCCTTCCACAATCAGGTTAATCACATCCTCTGCTCGCGAGCCTTCCATCTCCTTCTCTGGCGTTAGCAAAATGCGGTGGCGAAGGGTTGGAATCAGGACAAACTTAATGTCCTCCGGCGTCACGAAGTCACGCCCTCGCATCGCGGCAATTCCCTTTGCACCACTCATTACTGCGAGAGATGCGCGGGGAGATGCCCCGAGGTAGAGTGCCGTGTTATCACGAGTGCGAGCGATAATCTCAGCGATATATCGAACAAGATTATCGTCGATACGAATTCTGCGGGCAGTCTCCTGCAACGCACGAATCTTCGACGCATCGATCACTGGCTGAACAATGCTTAAGTCGTTGACATCGCCACGTTCGTGGTACTCACGAATAATCCGTGTCTCTTCCTCAAGTGTTGGATAACCAACATCTATTTTGAAGAGGAATCGATCGAGCTGTGCTTCGGGCAGGCGGTATGTTCCCTCCTGTTCGATTGGATTCTGTGTGGCCACGACTAAGAAGGGGAGTGACATTTGGCGGGTCTTCCCCTCAGTTGTAATCTGCCTCTCCTCCATCACTTCGAAAAGTGCTGACTGTGTTTTAGCAGGAGCACGGTTCACCTCATCAATCAGCACAAGGTTGGCGAAGATCGGTCCTTCGTGGTACTCAAAGTCATTCGTCTTGATGTTGAAAACCGAAGTACCGAGAATATCGGACGGCATCAGGTCCGGCGTAAACTGAATGCGCGAGTAGGGAATGTCGAGCGTTCGCGCCAAGAGCTTCGCTGTCAAGGTCTTTGCAACGCCAGGTACACCTTCAATCAGCACATGTCCGTCGGCTAACATTGCGGCAATCAGCAGGTCAATCATTTCGTGCTGTCCTACAATGATCTTGCCAATCTCCTTGCGAATCTCTTCCACTCCTTTGGTCAGATCGCCAAGATGTGTCCGTTCAGAAAAAAAGACTTCCTGTTCCATAGGTTTCTGTAGTTACCCTCCCCTAAACGGGCGAGGTCTGTGTTATCGTTCTGTATTCTGGTAGAAATATTCAATGTCATTGTTTAGCGAGAGAAGTTCGTTGGCACTCAACTCTCTTCGCCTTGCTTGCATCTGTTCAATCCGTCCGAACAACTGTTGCAATCGATCTACAGGGAGGCCTGAGCGTTCGGAGACCCGTTCGATAAACTTTCCGTCGAGTCTGTGTGTTGGCAGGTTCAAGTGTGTGCGAACATACTCCAACAAGTAGGTAATCTGCTTGTCGGCAACGCTACGAAAATCCCCACTCTGATGGTAGAGCCTACCAACAGTCTCCACGAAGTCAAGTGTTGTGTTCCGCGGAGGCTCAACAACCGGAATTATTCGCTGGCGTCGTCGCGCTCCGAAAACGATAAAGAGAACGATACCGACAAGGAGGCTATACCAAGCAAGACGGAAGGCTTCCCGACTGAGGATGTAGCGCAGGCTCGACTCGGAGCCTCCCCCTCCGGCAATATCTTCTGGTTTATATGACTCATCCCAGATCACCTTCTTCGAGGGGAGGTAGGAGAAGACGACGGCAGCATGTTCAATTCCCCGACTACTTAACAATCCGATGTTTGTAAAAGCTCGCGGGGTTGTGCTCAGGAAGAGTGCCCCCTCTCCCCAACTCACTTTGATGAAGGTCACTTTCCGCTCACTCAAAGTTTCTGATGCTGTCGTCTGCAGCACAACCGAGCTATCCTCGTTGAACAGAACGAAGTAGGAGAAGCCGTTGCGGGCATAGAGTGGATAAGGCTCCTCAGCACGAAGCGATGGAGATGAAAAGTTCACCCGAACAGTATCTCCATCCCCTCCAAACTCAGAGGCAATCAGGAAGGAAAAGGTTCCGCTCGTCTCGATACCGAGCGTATCGAAGAGAGGGCCAGAAAAGTTTTCAGCCGCGAGGAAGGCATGTCCACCACGACTAATAAAAGAGAGAAGTTGCTTAGTATCCGCGCCACTTAAGTCGATTCGCTCGTTTAGCAGGAGGTAGGTTCCTACTTCTGTGGTATCTCCTGCAAGCCGTTGATAAATTGTCTCGTCGCTGACTTCAATCTCTTCTCCCGGAAAAAGATTCTTAAGCTGTTGATATAGAATCCACGCACCGTAGGGGACTTTATCGTTGCGCGAGAAACTGTCGTTCCAATTCACTGGAGGTGTCCGAAAAACCTCAGCTAAGACAACCAAAGCGAGAGCCGCCCCCAGAATCAGAATGTAGAGTCGATAGGACTTCACCCTCTTCCCTCCACCATCGCTGTAAATGATGTGAAGGTTTCCCCGATCTTTCCATACTGCGCTCGGTCAATATCAAAACCACCATACCAGACGTAGTCGAAGAGGAGAGTTAGCTCGGCAAAGCGAGAGCGAACAACATCTCCTTGAAGTTCTCGGAGATATTCACCGTTGGTTTTCTCACGCCGCCACTCTATCAACCCGCGCTCACTTAGCACTCTCAATGTCTTCAAGTATTGGAGGCGCACAGCTCTGCGATATTCACCCGCTGTTAGGGCTTCAGCAATCAGTCGATCGAAGTCGACGGCGTGAATATCTTCCGGCATCTCTTCAAAGTCGAGTTCCATTTTCCCAGATACCTTCCGGGCGAAGAGACCTGTCCCCTCACTCCGGGCAATGAACCAGATCACCAAAATGAGAGCCGCGATAAAGAAGCCGTAAACAAAAATCTCGTTGGCAACTTTGTTCCCGAAGATCTTGTTAATCAGTTCAAAAAACCAATAGAACAGTCTCTCAATCAGATTTGTTGGTGGTTCAGCACTTCTGGCGTAGTCGAACTCACCATCACTCAAATAAGAATTGATGTCGGCACTACTGAACGTGCGGAGTGCGAGGCTCGATGAATCGTAGACAAAGCGACTTGTTGCAACTGAATCGATAAAGGCATCGAAGTCGAGAGGCTCAGCAAGAGTATCGACTCCAGACTGAACTGCCGCTGTTGTATCGTCCTGCGTTTCAATGTTCCCTGTCGTATCCTGTGCAACAAGATTTGCGCCATTGTGAAAAACAAAACAGGCAAGCAGAGCCAATAAGAGACGATCAACCTTCTGCATCAGCAACTCCGATTTCCTCAAGGCGTTCCTCCAAACTGGCCGATTCAAGCCGTTCCACCAGATTGAAGTAGTGAAGAATTAAGCTGACAAGAGGGAAGATGCTAAACAACTGAAGTAGCGAGGCAAACAGAGCAATGCTTGCAGTGGAAACGATTCTGATAAGGTCTCTGTTTTCATCCAACCAACCAACAGTAGCAATGTTCTCCTTAACCAACCACACGACGATATAGAAGGGAACTAACGCTACCAAAACCATAGAGTAAATCAACAGTCCGCAGAGAAGAATCAACCCCATTGTCTTCCACCAACTTCCTGCCACCAGCGAGGAAGAGCGGGTAAAGGCATATCCAAACCCTGTCCCCTCAATAAGTCTGGCAGGATAGTAGACTGCATAGGTAGTAACAATTGCCAAAATGCCAAAGGTCTGAACAAGACTGACAAGGAGGGGGGTGAAAATGCTAAAGAATGTAGAAAAGAGAGTAACTATTATACTGGCCAAAGCATACAACAACCCAACGCCAACATTTGTCCAAAATACTCGCCAGAACTCTGCTTTGGTATCTCTCCAGGCTTCATCAAAGGATACTTCTCCACTCTCACTCTCCAACACCTGAAGGACATATACATGCACAGTAGTAATCATCAGCGTGTAGCCTACAGCAAAGAGAACGAGCAGAAGAAGCACTTGCAAAGCGATTCCACTCGGATCAGCTCTGTTGTAGAAGGAAGAACTCAACCCTTCCATCAGCACAGTTGAGAAGACATTAGCCAGGAGAATGTACCCGAGAGCTAAGGGGGGGAAGGCTCGCTGAAGAATCAACCGGGAGAGTGGCCGAAAGTGTTGGCGAATAAAATCAAAGGTTGCGTTCAAGATTTCCGGAACATTGCGAATAGCGCGCAGTTCAACGGAATGTGTCCGGGGTAGTTCCATAGAGATGTCGTCAGTCGGCTATAAAGTTTGTGTGGATACTCTATAAAGATGATGTTCGGAGCGAAGTTACGCAACAATAGGGGAATCATCGGCTGCAAGTGGAACTTGGATTAAAGTTCATTCTTCTCTTCTAAAGGAGAGAGATCGGTTCCAATCAGCGCAATCTTTTTCTCCAAGCCAACTCCTTCCAACCGCTCTCTCTGGCTATAGTAGTGGAGTGCTAAGCAAATAAGTGGAATAGCGTTGGCAAGCTGTACAGCAGCACTGAGCAGAGCCGAAAGGAGTGCAAACAGAAGTGTCCAAGCTCCCCCTGAAACAAGTGCTGGAGCTAAGCCGACACTTTCCAAGAAGTACCAGAGGAAGGTGAGGAAAAAGGAGGGGGATGCAAACGTCCCAACTACGAGAAAAGAGAGAGCGAGAAGTCCGAACGTCGGCCACTTATATCCCTGCAAGAGGACCCTTGAACGGCTGAACGAGGCAAAAAACTCATCTTCCTCAATAAAGCGCACGGGATAGTAGAGCGCAGAAGTCACGATAAACCATAACAGAAGAATCGCAACTCCAACAATCAAAAGTCCAATCAGATCAGGCGCACCTCGGGTAAAGAGAGAAAGGAAGAATGCCCCAAACGAGAAGAGCAAGAATAGACCAATGTTCGTTCCCAATACCTTCCAGAAAAGCTGCATGGTCTCCCCTCGCAACTCCCACAGGTCAAGCTCCGCCTCTCCTCCACTTTCTTTCAACCGGATGAAGGCAAAGGTAGCGGCAATCAAGAGGGTAAAACCGACGATATAGAGAACGAAGGCGAGGAGGTGGAGGAGGAGGTCGAGTCCAACACTTCCAGTTGAGACAATAGCCCCACTTGCAGCACCAGATGAAGTGATGCCAAACAATTGTTCGAGTGATTCTTGCAGAAGATCACCCGTTAACAACGCGTTGAGAAGCTCAGCCACGAGAATTGTGGGAAAAAGGTAGACGAGAATTGTTCGGCGTAGCTCGGGGAAACTTTCCCGAATCAATGCAAACGTCGCGTTGAGAATTTCGGGTACGCTCCGTATCGTCTGAAATTCGAATTGTTCCATATCAGGGTTTCTCTTCTTTCTTTGCTGTGCAAGCCTACTACACCCCGGCATCGGTTCCAATCATCTCGATTCGTTCTAACAATCCGATCCCCCCTTTTCGTTCTTTTTGATTGTAGTAGTGGAAGATCAAACTTAGGACTGGAGCTGCTGAAAGGAGGAAGACAACCGAGATGTAGAGAGCACCGAGTGCCGTTCCAGCATAGATAAACCACGAACTGTCTTGCACAAGCTCTTCAACGTCAATTACCCCGAGGCCGGAAAGAATACTCACCACCATGATAGGAAGGAAGAGAAGGCCGCTCAACACAGTACTGAGCAAGCTTTGCAGACTGAGCAAGCCAAGCGTTGCCCACCACCGTTTCTGTACAAGCTCAGTACTAACAGTAAATGATTTAAAGAATCCACGCCCCTCGTAAATCCGAAGCGGGAAGTAGAGAGCACCAAAGGCGTAGAGGATATACAATCCAAATGCCCCGAATGGAACGAAGGCAGCAAGGACTTGGAGAATTACAAGTACAATTGCAAGGCCTATGTTGGTAATGAAAATCCGCCAGAAGATCTCTTTCGTTCCCCCCCAAACATCGGCGAAGGTGAATTCTCCCTGACCACGCTCAACGTAAAGTTGAGCGAAGACGTGGACAACGCAAATCAAGAAGGTAGTTCCGATAGCCACGGCAACTCCCGCAATTGCCGACACACCGAGAAGTGAAAGCAGGTAGTCCCAAATGTTGTTCTCATCTACAGCATTGTTGAGAGCATCTCCAATAAACCCAATAAAGAAATAGCTAAAGATGGTTAAGGCAATCAGTATTGGTGGGAGGGCAATGAGGATGAGTGATTGTGAGAATAGACGGAAGTTCTGCCGGATAAAATCGAGCGTGACGTTAAGCACCTCGGCAACATTCCGTATCTCGCGGAACTCGATGCGATCTAATTTCTCCATGCACGCGTGGCTTTGTTGAGATCAAGGGAAAGAATAGTGATGCTTAAAGTTACGGAAGAAGTGCTGATAACGAGGGGAGCGAAACGTGACTTCTACACTTCAACCTTGCCGCTCTCCTCTCGATTTTGGAACTTTGCCGGAAAAGGTCGAGTAGTTGGGGAAGAGTTGTGTAAAGCTATAGGCTTGAACATAGCAACTCCTCCGGGCGTTTCCCTCAACAAACTCAACACATTCCATAGAGAGGAAAGAACCGTTGCGGGTACTTATCGTTGGAGCAGGTGAAGTTGGATTCGACATCGCACAGATGCTGTCGAGTGAAGGACACGACGTTGTGGTAATTGAGCGTGATGAAGATCGCGTAACAGCCGTGCGAGATAGATTGGACGTAATGGCAATTGTAGGAAATGGTGCGTCGAGCGATACGCTGAAAGCTGCCGGTGTAGATCGTGCCGACATGATGATTGCAGTCACAACAGTCGACGAAGTAAATATCATCGCCTGCATGATGGCAGATCGGCTTGGGGTGGAGACAACAATTGCCCGAATTCGCTCCAGCGAATATACTGATGCCGAGTCGGTACTCCGAGCAGGCGACTTCGGCATCGACTTCGTGATTCACCCAGAAGAGAGCGCGGCAGAAGAGGCTGCCCGCCTTATTCGCCGCGCCGGAGCAACCGATGCTCTTTCCTTCGCCGACGGACGATTGCAACTGCTTGGAATGAAGATTGAGACGAATGCTCCGGTTATTGGGAAGAAACTGATGGAGATCGCCTCATCATCTTCTGACCTCCACTACCGCATCATGGCTATTCGGCGAGGTGGGAGAACGATACTCCCACGAGGAGATGAGAAGCTCCGGCTCGACGATCAGATTTTCATTCTCTCCTTTACCGAAGATGTTCCTCAAGTCTCCAAGACTCTTTCCGGGAAACGTGATCGAGGTATCGAACACGTAATGATCCTCGGCGGCGGCCACGTGGGGGCCCGCTTAGCCCGAACGTTGCGGCAAGGGAAGAAAAAATCAATAAAGCTTATTGAGCCAGACCGGGAAAGAGCAAGGCGACTTGCAGAGGCAATCGAGGATATTCTGGTAATCAACGGCGATCCAACAGATATCGACTTATTGGTTGCAGAGGGGTTAGGAGAGATGGACGCACTTGCTGCAGTGACGCAAGATGAAGAATCGAATTTGGTTACCTGCCTGATGGCAAAGCATCTCGGCGTTCGTAAAACTGTAGCACTCCTCTCCAAGCGTGCCTATATTCCAATTAGTCAAGCAATTGGTCTTGATGCAGCCATCAATATCAAACTGGCTGTTTCGGCTGAAGTCTCCCGCTTCCTGCGAGGGAAACATGTGTTGAGCGTTGCAACAATTCATGGTGTAGATGCAGAGATTTTGGAGTTGCGAGCACACAACGGTTCTGCCGTAACGCGGGGAACATTGCAGGAAATTTCTGTCCCGCGCGGTGTTCTTATCGGAGCAGTTATTGACGGAACAGAAGTTCGCATTGCTACGGGACGCACCAAGATTCATACCGGACAGAGTGCAATCGTCTTCAGTCTTCCGCAGATGACAGAGAAAGTAGAACGGTTATTCCAAGGAGAGTAGTAGGGAGCACCTTGATTTCTCCCTGTTCACAGAGAATATGCGCATCAACCTGAAATCTGTCATCGGAGTACTCGGAGCACTTCTCATCTTTGTTGGCCTCTCCCTTTTCCTACCGATGATTGTCGGCATTGTCTATGCCGAAGAGGTCGCTTGGCGTTCCTTTGGAATGACTGCCATTCTCTCACTTGCAGTGGGAGGTATTGCTTGGTATGCTTTCAGACCGAAAGAGGAGATTGGAATTCGGGAAGGGTTTGCGATTGTTGCCCTCGCCTGGTTTGTTGTCTCTGCTGTTGGTGCTCTCCCCTTCACAATGGCAGGGGTTCTGCATTCCTACAGCGACGCATTCTTCGAGACGATGGCTGGTGTCACCACTACCGGATCAACAATACTTGGGGGAGGGGGAAATCCGAATATTGAAGACATTCCGAACGCATTCCTCTTCTGGCGAAGTTTAGCACACTGGCTGGGGGGAATGGGGATTATCGTCTTAACCCTTGCAATTCTCCCAATGTTAGGTGTAGGAGGGATGCAGCTCTTCAAGG
>JBFWSB010000152.1:0-10185 GCA_050248595.1 Kapaibacterium sp. (SeqCode) | reverse complement strand
GTGGAAAGTACAGAGTGCGAGCATCATTCATTGCGATAGCAGCGGCGGGCGAAGTATGATAGAGGAATAATATTCACTTTGTGGCTCTTGGTGTTCTTGGTGGTGATTCTTTATGGCAACTCCTTTTCAAATACTATGAGCAGCTATCATTTCTACCCTGTTGACTCATTAAACAGAATCACCAAAATCAACCGTTATCAACCCAAATGAAGAATAGCATTCTGGTTCTTCTCAGTTGTTCTGTCCCCTTACTGCTTTGTTCCTGCTCACAGTCAAGAGATGAACACATGAGCAACCTTGACTCCCTCGACAATGCACTCGCTCGGATGTACAACCGGATGTGGGAGGAACGGCGCAACTTTGAATATGATTTTACCGATACGTTCGAACTCCGCTTTGAAGAGATGCTTCGCGACACCGCCTCGTTCACCTATCCGTTCGACTCATTGCGGAGCGCATCCATCCGAATCGTTGAGTCTGACGACCATCGTATCAGAATATACTGGTGGTTTAACCCTAAGTCAGGCACGTGGAGAAGCTATCCAGCGATCTTACAATCGAGAAATGTCCACGACCAACTAATCGTGCAGAATTTCAGAATCTTCTGTGGCGAAAAAGGATTTCCAGATCAGGCATTTCAAGCTCTCTACCACCTTCGTGATTCTCTCTATCTGGTTCGCGCTGGTGGATGTTTTAGTACCATTATGCCGTTTGACGATGTCTTTGGCTATGTATTGACAGATACAGGATTGCGCTTTGCTGACAACCTGTTCATGGACCCCGAAGGAGACACGTTGCGTAGTTCGTTGATAGTGGATCAGCTCTGGTATTTCAAGAATATGGAGAAGTTCAACAATACCATTCCATTTGTTATGGAATATGACTCGATCGCCAAGATAATCTCATGGCCCGGCATGAAAAACGGAAAGACAGGCAAGTCAATGAACAACAATGTCTGGTCAGACCGAGACATCGAGCCTTCTGGCGATACATTCCACCTTCGTTTCAACGGAACATATTTCGAACCAAGCACCCCCTAACCGTACACAGTTCCTTCTTTTGAATTTTTCATTTTTAATTTTGAATTGACCTCGTGGCTTCTGCTTTCACACATGCATTTGCTGCCATCGCCGGAGGCAAGATATTCAGCGGCGAGAAGATGCCCGCCCGTTTCTGGGTTCTCTCGATTCTCTGCTCTGTGCTTCCAGACTTCGATGCAATTGGCTTTCGTCTCGGTATTGCCTACGAGAGCTTCTGGGGACATCGTGGGTTCACCCACTCACTCCTCTTCGCTCTGATTGTCGCGTTGCTCGTTGTGCTCACCTTCTTTCGTTCCGAGGCTGCCGACAGTAGGAGGTGGTGGAAGCTGGTTCTCTTCTTCTTCCTCGTGACGAGTTCCCATGCTCTGCTCGACATGCTGACCAACGGCGGACATGGAGTTGCTCTCTTCGCACCGTTCGACAACTCGCGCATCTTCTTCCCGTGGAGTCCGATCAAGGTTTCGCCAATTGGAGTTAGTTCGTTTTTTAGCGAGAGGGGAGTACGAGTGATCGTGAGCGAAATGTTGTATGTCTGGTTGCCGTTGGTAGTGGTGGCGGCTATCGTGGGAGTAGCGCGCAAAGCCGCAAAGGGGCGCGAAGAACGCAAAGGTTAATTGCTTGGTGAACCTTGGTGTTGAACATTACCAGAATGAAAGAATAAAGAAAGAGAAAATCGTACTTTTGTTCAGCACCCAATCGATCAACAATCACTATATCACATCACTATGAAATGTCTATCACTGTCACTCTACTTCCTTTTGGTATCGATGCCTCTCTTTTCACAGTCAGATTTGAGGAAAGCCGATTCGATTCGACAGGCTGGGGTTGCTCAGATTGATGCTGGAGATTTGGAAGCGGGTTGGAATACCCTTCAAATAGGGGTTGAAAATTATCCTCAATACACAGTCTTTCGCTACGAACAGGCCTACATTCGGTCTGTGCAGGAAAGGTATGCGGAAGTGATCAAGATCATGGAGGAGATTATAGACGCTCCCGATTCGTTTGATCGCTACTACCAAATGCTCGGTAATGCCTACGACCTATCAGGAAATCCTAAGAAGGCAATCGAGACATACGAGAAAGGCTTGCAGAAGTATCCAAAGTCAGGGAGAATGTATCTGGAACTTGGGGTGGTGTTTGCGAAAGAAGAAGACTATGATAAGGCTATGGAATATTGGGAGAAGGGCTTGACAGTCGACCCGAACTTCTCGTCTAACTATTTGCGTGCTGCAGTGATGTACATGGCCACAACGGAGAGAGGATGGGGACAGATATATGGTGAGATATTTATACACCTTGAATTCAATTCAGAACGCGCAATGGGGATGCGCCAAATTCTCTGGGAGTCGTATAATGAAGCTATTGTGCTTGCTATGGAACAAGATGTTGATAATGATAACCGTAACGATGATTTAGCAACTTCCGATTCAAAACGGATTGGAGAATTTAAGTTTTTCCAGAACGCAAATCTGGAGCTTGATAGTGAGAGCGGACAGCTCTTATTACCCTTTACGATGTTCTTTGAACGTGCTGCATCAATGGCAAGTATTCCCTTGATTTTTGGAGGACAGCCTTTAACGGTTGCTAATCTCCACAAATTCCGTTCCGATTTTCTCGATCAATGGTATCAGGATACTGCGGCAGCGGAACATTTTGATATGTCCTTGTACAGTTACCAAAGACGGTTGAAAAATGCAGGGCTGTTCGAAGCATTTGACTATTATCTTTTTTTCTGTGAAGAAACTGCCGACGAAGTGATTGAGTGGTTTGAGAAGAATCCAGGAAAGCAGGAAGAACTTCAGAATTGGTTGTCAAAGAATCCTTATCAGTTTAGGCAGAAAACCCCTTTCTCACGTCTGAACTTAAAGGGGATATCTATAGATACCAGTGATTTGATTAAGAGATTTGATGTTGAGGTTGGGAAATAAAGAAGAGAGAATTGATTTCATGGTGGGCTTTCTGTTAGAGAGATGAATGTCTCTCTTCTTTTTGCCCTCTTCATTACTCGCCGTATTTTCCGCCCGATTCTTTCTACCCTTCGACAAGTGTTCGTTTGCCCCGAATTGGATTGTCAACTGAGTATCATACGTATATGAAGCACATCATTTTCGCTGTCGTCTTTGTTGCCGCAATGGCTGCCATTGTTTGGAATTCTTGGCGGCTTATCAAGTACTTGCAAGTCGGCAAGTCGGAGAATCGATTTAAAGCGGTTGGAGAGAGAATCGGCAATGTTCTGAAAGTTGCTATCGGCCAATCGAAGCTGATGCGTGACCCGATAGCCGGTGCTGTTCACGCAATGATCTTCTGGGGCTTCCTCGTCCTACTTGCAGCGGTGGTCGAGTCTATCCTCGAAGGGTTAATTCCGGGGGGGAACATTGCTTGGCTCGGCCCAATCTACTCAGTGCTGACAATCTCTCAAGATGTTTTCTGCGTCCTCGTTCTCGTCGGCGTTCTCTGGGCCTTCTGGCGTCGGTACGTGCAAAAAGTGCCACGGCTCCAGAACGACGATAAGTCGGAGAGTCGAGATGCCTCGTTGATTCTCCTCCTCATCGGAATTATCGTCTCCTCGCTCCTCATTACCAACGCTGCCCGAGAGGCAGCCGGTCACGAGTTCAGTTGGGCGGTGCGTCCCGTTGGTATGCTGATTGCCCCCCTCTTCTCCGATCCAGCGACAGCTCGGGTTGTCTTTGAGACTGCTTGGTGGCTCCACATCTTGACGATTCTCGGCTTCATGAACTATCTCCCATTCTCGAAGCACCTTCACGTGATGACATCTGTCCCGAACGTTTACTTCGGCACGCTCGACACGGTGAACAAATTGCAGCCGATCAACTTTGAGGATGAGACGTTAGAGCAGTACGGCGTTGCTGACATTGAGCACTTCACTTGGAAGCAGTTGCTCGACGGAATGACCTGTACACACTGTGGAAGGTGTACTTCAGTCTGTCCAGCAAACTTGACTGGAAAGGTGCTCAATCCAAAAGAGATCATTATTCAGATGCACGAGCGGACACTCGACCGTGCTCCCGACCTGATTGCAATGGCTGCCGCGAAGAATGGGAATGGTGTTGAGACGAATGGTGAAGTTGCAGTCGGGTTGCCGAATGGATCAGATCAGCGGAAGCTGATAGGTGACTTCGTAAACCCCGAAGCACTCTGGCAGTGTACCACCTGCATGGCTTGCGTGCAGGAGTGTCCAGTGATGATCGAGCACGTTCCGGCAATCGTCGACATGCGACGCAACCTTGTGATGATGGAGGCGGACTTCCCGCCAGAGGCGCAGTCGGCATTCCAGAATATCGAGAACAACTTTACTCCGTGGGCCTTCAGCGTAGCTGAGCGGGCTGATTGGGCTGAAGACCTCGACTACGTGAAGACCATGGCGCAGACAAGCGAAGAAGAACGGGAGGATTTAGATTGTCTCTTCTGGGTTGGATGTGCTGGCAGTTACGACGACCGCTACAAGAAGGTAACCCGAACGTTTGCTGAGTTGATGGAGATGGCAGAGGTGAAGTTCAGAATTTTAGGAACCGAAGAGAAGTGTACCGGCGATCCTGCCCGCCGACTCGGCAACGAATACTTGGCGCAGATGATGATTCAGATGAATGTGGAGACGTTGAATCAGTACAACGTGAAGACCATCGTCACCACATGCCCACACTGCTTCAACACACTTCTGAACGAGTATCCCGACTTTGGTGGGAAGTACGAAGTGCTCCACCACACGCAGTATATCGACATGCTGATTAAGACTAAGCGCATCAAGAAAATGTCGGCAATGCAGCACAAAGTGACCTATCACGATAGCTGCTATATCGGTCGCTACAACAACACCTATGACGAACCCCGCTCAGCACTGAACGAAGTTCCGGGAGTTGAGTTAGTAGAGATGGAGCGGAACAAAAGTCGAGGTCTCTGCTGCGGTGCTGGTGGCGGACAGATGTACTTAGAGGAGACGGAGGGGAAGCGAGTCAACATCGAGCGCACCGAGGAAGCTCTCGGCACCGGTGCAGACACAATCGCAACTGCCTGCCCATTCTGCATGACAATGATGACCGACGGCGTAAAGAACAAAGAGGCGGAAGGAGTTGTGGTGAAAGATGTCGCCGAAGTACTCTTAGAAGCAGTGAAAGCGGGGGAATGAGTTGAGAGTGTGTAGAGAGAAGAGTTTATAGAGTGGTAGGCGCAGGTCTTCAGCCTGGGTCAGGTGAAGAAGTTGAGAGTGTATAGAGAGAAGAGTTCATAGAGTGGTAGCCGCAGGTCTTCAGCCTGCGTCAGGATTGGTAGAGAACGTCAAGTCTATTAAGTCGAGAACCAAAGCACCACGGAGTCGAAAGCCATCTTCCGTTCCGATGGATTGGACTTTCGAGGTTCGGTGTCTCTCAATTACTCTTTACTCTATAAACTCTCAACTCTACAAACTCCTCCCTTTTTCCCTTGTTTCTCACCTCTTTCCCGCCGACATTGCCGTTCTGATGATCCGGTTTTTTCTGTTCTACATATTGCTGAGTCTTGTTGGGGGAATCACACTCTACAGTCAAGGGATTTCCTCGACGGTTGACCTTGTGCTCTCCCCCGGCGACTCGTTGATTCAGCTTCCACACGAGTTCCTGATTGAAAAGAGTTTTCTTCTGCGTGATTCTTCTGGGGCTGAACTACGCGATTCAATCGACTACACCCTCAACCTGCGCTTCGGAACAATTCGACTAAGTGATTCACTTCGACAACGTCCAGATACGCTCCGCTTTGTTGCCACATACTCCTACTTCCCAATCTCTGTCCCGCGCGAAATTTATACTCGGGAGTTGGTGACGATTACGGATTCTACAGGAGAGGAGAGAACCTTGGCGGAGCGATCTAATAGTGGTAGTAGTCTTACTGCAACAAACATCTTTGGCAAGGACTTTCAACGCTCTGGTTCAATCACTCGGGGGATTACCGTCGGTTCCAACCGTGACCTTACAGTGCAGAGTGGACTTCGCTTGCAGTTTAGTGGAAAAATCACCGACGACGTTGAGGTGATTGGAGCGTTGACTGATGAGCAAACACCAATTCAACCAGAGGGAAACACGCAGACGTTGCGTGAGATCGACAATATCTTCTTTGAAGTCAGATCGCCCGTTGCCGACGGTACGCTCGGAAAGTTCTTCGCTTCAAATAATCAGAGTGAGTTTACAGGATTCTCCCGAAAGTTGCAGGGGGGGAAAGTTGTTGGGAAGTTCAGCTCTCTCGGTTCAACGCAGCTTGTAGCCGCCGTTTCACCCGGAAAGTTCCGAACGCAAGAGTTTCAGGGGAGAGAGGGGGATCAAGGTCCGTATCGGCTCACTGGTACAAATGGCGAACGAGACATCATTGTGCTGGCTGGAACCGAGCAGGTCTTTGTCGATGGGGTGGAGATGATTCGAGGGAGAGACAACGATTATGTGATCGATTATGGAACGGGGGAAATCTTCTTCCAGCCGCGCAGACCAATCACTGGCTTCAACGAGATTGTTGTTGACTTCGAGTTTAGCGACCGCCGCTATTCTCGCTCCTTTCTTGCTGCCTCACACACCGGACGTTTTGTTGATAGTACGTTGAGCCTAACTGTCGGCTACGTGCGTGAAGCGGATAATCAGGACGCACCGGTCGACCTTGAACTGAGTGAGGAAGATCGCCTTCTACTTGCCTCGGCTGGGGCCGATCCCGCCGGTGCGTTCAGATCAGGTGTGGCATTCGTTGGACGGAGCGATACGGCCAGTGGACTCTACCGGCGCGTTGACACGACAATCAACGGGCAACCCGACTCTATCTTTATCTACGATCCTTCAAACAGTGAGGCACTCTACGATGTTGTCTTTAGCCGAGCAATCACTGGTCGGGGTGATTATCGAAACGTTGCCTTCGGGCAGTATGAATTTGTTGGGAAGGGGGGGGGAGAATATCTCCCCGTTGTCTATCTCCCTCTTCCCGGACTCTTGCAAGTTGGTGCAGTCGCCCTCGGTCTGCGCGCAACGAAAGGGGTGAACGTTGATGCTGAAGTTGCGTTCAGTGGCACGAACTTGAACAGGTTTAGCAGTGATCCTCTCGCAAATCGTAAGGGGGTAGCAGTGAAGGGGGGAACCACTCTCGAAGGTGATTCAGTCAGAATTGGTGGAGTGAATTTCGGTCGTATGCGGGGAACCTCAAGTCTGCGATTTATTGGTGAAGGATTTCAAGGAGTTAACCGGATTGCAGAGCCAGAGTTCGACCGTCGTTGGAATGCAAATGGGCGGGTCGGTGAATCGGGTTTCAACGACGTTATCGTTGAAGGACGGCTTGACTGGAAACCGATACAACTTCTTGAGTTGACTGCTGGACTTGGCAATCTTGACCGAGGAGACTTCTTCTCTTCCTTGCGACACGACTATGCTGCTCGGTTTGGAGATCGCACCTTTCCTTTAGCTGCCGACTACGGTCTGGAGTTTATCACATCAAACGATACGACCGGTGGGGGAGTGGCCAGTGATTGGTTGAAGGGACGGGGGGGAGTGAGTTATCGACTCGGAGCAATTACTCCGGGCTTTCGTCTGGAGCATCAGAATCGAAATGATATACGCTCAGGAGCCAACACGCTTCTCCCGACTGCTTTTCAGTTTTTCGAAGCTGGACCAGACCTGACCCTTAACTTCTCTCTCTTCCGAACTACCGCATCGTTCCGCTATCGAGTCGACGATTCGGCTCGGTTCGATCTACTGAATTCATCTACACGATTTCTCCGCGATGGAGAGGCGCAAACATTTCGGTTGAATGGTGAACTAACAGGTATCCGCTCCCTCAACACAACTCTCGACTTCACCTATCGGCGCAAGACCTACGACACTATTCCGGGACTTGACCCATCCACTCGCTTGGAGAACGTCTCAATTATAGCTCGTTCAGAATCGCGGTGGACAGGGTTGAAGCGAGGAGTTGAGATTGATGGTGTCTACGAAGTCCAAACAGAGCGCGCAGCCCGCTTGCAACGTCTGTTCGTGCGCGTTCCTGTTGGGCAGGGTCAATTCGTCTGGCAAGATCTCGACTCAAACGGAGTGCAATCCGAAAACGAATTCCGTGAGACGATTGCAGATGATGGTGAATATGTCCGGATCAATCTTCCAACAGAACAGCTCTTTCCTGTGATCGACCTTGAGACATCACTACGTTTGAAAATCAATCCTGAAAATTTACTGGGTGATAGCTCGACTCTCGGCAAGTTGTTGAAGCCGATCACTACTGAGACTTTTTTGCGAATCGAAGAGAAGAGCAGTACGGAGAAAGAGAGCGAAGTCTACTTGTTGGACTTCGGAGCATTCCAGAACGATTCCACGACTCTTCTCGGCAATGCATTGATTCAGCAAGACATTAACCTGTTCGAGAAGAGCAGAGATTTCTCAGCCCGACTTCGGTTTGTAAAGCGGGATGGCGTTACCAAACTCTTCAATGACTTAGAGCGTTCCGGTTCGATAGAGCGTTCTCTCCGGTTGCAGTGGAATCCAACAGTTGATATTGGCTTGCAGCTCGACGCTTCGTTGGAAGATCGTTCCCTGTTAGGTGCTGCTCTGGATGCAAGCCGTGGGTTCGATCTTGAAGCCTTGGAGTTTGAAACCGACTTCAGTTACCGACCCGAACGTTCACTGGAGCTTGGTTGGATATTTACTATTCGCTCTGCCGACGACATCTTCCCGGCAACTCCACGCTCAACCTTTCTTACCGGCAATGAGATACGTGGCATCTACTCTATCGAAACTAAGGGAAGACTCCGCGTGACGATAGAGCGCACGGTTGTTAGTGGAACCAATCTTCAAGGTGGAGATGTTTTCTCCCTTCCATTCCAGTTAACCGATGGCTATGGAATAGGGACTACTTGGATTGGTCGCATAGGCTTCGACTATCGATTCGGAGCAAACATTCAGGCGTCGATCAACTACACAGGTCGAGCTGAGCCGCCAACGAATCGAGTGATTCATACAGGGCAGATGGAAGTACGAGCCTTCTTTTGATAGCATCTTCCTATTTTGCGAGAGTTCTACATACATCCAAACTCGTTCTACACAGCTACGATGAACCTCGAAAAGATCAAATCAATTCTCGCCTACAGTATACTATTTGGACTATGTGCTACAGCAGTCGATGTGCTTTGGAGCGGCGATCGCGATTGGACGGAACTTCTCCGGAACAGTGGGGCTGGCATACTTGTTCTGCTTCTCGCTCAAGCCGCAAACTGGTTGCCATGGAATAGAGAGAAAGAAGGTACAGAGGCATAGTCTTCTCCTCTTTTCATATTTGCTGTAGTGATATGATAAAACTCTTCTCTCTTTCACTGAAGCAGGAGAGAAAACCGCCGAGGCGCAGAGGACGCAGAGATGACATCTACTCGTGGAATAAAATTCAGCGCAAATCTTTTCTCTTCAGTCTCCGATAATATCTCTACTGCACACATCCATGCTACGCTTCTTCATAGTCAATCACACGCATCAAAAAAGATTGTAGAAATTTTTTCTGAGACGTGTATCGTTCTCCCACGCAACAGGTTATTCCTCGCAAGCGAAAACAACAGGCCTGTTTAGTGTACTGTTCCTACTCCGCTTCATTGGGGATACTGCGAGATAGCTGATCGACAGGAATTTCATTGTTCACACTATTATTTATGGAGATTGAGTTATGAGACACATTGCTCATATTCTGTCCATCGGCTTCGTGATATTGTTCATGGCAATAACTGCCACTGCACAACCGGGGGCTGACGAGATCGAAGCACTACAACAACTGATTACTTCAGTTGCAGGAGATTCATTCGATGGTAACCCCTGTAGCCTTACAGCCGCGCAGAGAGAGGAGATTGATCGGCTTGCTGAAGAGGAGTTAGGATACAGTTTACACTTCACGGAAATACCGTGCGATTCGTTAGATGGCTTGCTCGATGATGCAGGACACGATGGTTGGCTTGATGATGATGGGTTTGACGGTTGGTTAGAAGATGATGGGTTTGATGGTTGGTTGGAAGATGGTGGATTTGATGGTTGGGATGGATTCGATGGTTGGGATGAAGACGACGGTTGGGACGGACACGACGGCGGGATGGATGGATTTGATCCGGGTCAGTTTGAGGAGCGATTCCTCGCGATACTTCACGAAGTAGCAGGTG
>JBFWSB010000151.1:0-10203 GCA_050248595.1 Kapaibacterium sp. (SeqCode) | reverse complement strand
TGTTCGTCTCAGAACAAACATCGCCTCCGACAATGGGGGAACACTTGCAGTACTCAGCTACTTTATCGAGAAGAGTCCAAATGTCTACATCTTCCACGGATATAGCGATGCGAGCAACTTCAACAGCTACGCAAGTACGATTGAAGCAACCGGGACCAGTTTTAACGTCTTGACAAACGCTTCAATTCTCGCGGTGCAGCCATATCGACTCGATATCTTCCAAGCTCCTCAGACAGCTCCCTTTAGTTCTCTGATCTCACCGAACAGTGGGGCTGGAATGGACATCCTGTCGTTGGCGATTCTGAACCAAAAAGATGTGAGCCAACAGGTGTCGCAGGGGACATATCTGAAGCGAGTTGATTGATTGTAGCGCACCATAATCAAACGGGTGATCGGCATCAAACTGATCACCCGTTCTCTTTTCAGCCCTTGAACTTTCCCGAACCTCGTTATCTTTCTGGCAAATTCATTTGAACGCACAACAACGAAACAGAAACATCCGTGATTCTAACCGACAAAGAAATTCTGGCCGCTATTGAGAGTGGCGAAATTGTCATCGAGCCATACCGCCGTTCAGCTCTCGGGACGAACAGTTATGATGTTCACCTCGGACGGTGGCTTGCCACCTACGATGCTGAGGTACTCGACGCTCGAAAGCAGAATACTATCACTACTTTCGAGATCCCTCCAGAAGGTTATGTTCTCACACCTGAGAGTTTCTATCTCGGCGTTACGGTTGAGTATACCGAGTCACACAAGCACGTTCCCTTCCTTGAAGGAAAGAGTTCAATCGGACGTCTCGGCATCGACATCCACGCCACGGCTGGTAAGGGGGATGTCGGGTTTTGCAATTACTGGACTCTTGAGATCTCTGTGAAACAGCCGATCCGAGTCTACGCAGGAATGCCGATTGGCCAGCTTATCTACTTCACCACTGATGGTGATGTTGAAGTTCCCTACAACCGGAAGGAGAGTGCCAAGTATACCGAACGTTCCGACAAGCCGAAGGAGTCGATGATGTGGAAAAACTTCGAGGATAAGTTGTTTGTGGAGATCGACAATAGCAAGTAGAACGAAATGCCATTACGGCGTGCGAAGTTGGTTCTACTATCATGCAAACAATGTGAAGAAATCGGTAGGATGCTAATGGAGGCGATCAAGGCCACGACCGGCCACGTACGGTAGTATCTCTGTCTTCTACCTACAATCTTCTACCTTCTCTATGTCCCAGATCACAGATGAAATAATTGACCGCGTTAAGTCCGAGGCAAATATTGTCGACGTGATCAGCGACTATGTCCGCTTGCGGAAAACCGGAAAAAACTGGACCGGTCTCTGCCCCTTCCACGACGATAAGCGTCCCTCGATGCACGTGGAGCCGGTGAAGGGAATCTTCAAGTGTTTCTCCTGCGGAGAAGGGGGGAATGTTTTCACATTTCTGATGAAGCGGAACGGTTGGTCGTTTCCAGAAACCGTCCGCAATTTGGCGGTACAACTCGGCATCGAGGTTCCTGAAGAGAAAGTACAGAGCAAAGAGCAGGGGGAACGGGAACGGCTGGTTGCTGCCACCAAAGAGGCCGCCCGCAGATTTCACGATCTGCTCCGATCAGACGAAGGAGAACATGCCCTCGCCTATTTCAAGGGGAGAGGATTCAGCGATGAGACAATCAATCGGTTTGGTTTAGGGTATGCGCTCGATAGCTGGGATTGGCTCCTAACTGAGCTGAGTGGCTCGGGCTATAACCCAGAAGAGCTGGAGCGAGCTGGATTGGTTATTAAGCGTTCAGGGAAGTCTGGATATTACGACCGCTTCCGTGGTCGAGCACTCTTCCCAATCTTCGAAGCTACGGGTCGACTGGTCGGCTTCGGAGCACGCCGAATGAACGACGACCCAGATCAGCCGAAGTACATCAACTCTCCAGAATCACCGATCTACAACAAGAGTCGTGTGCTCTACGGACTCTTTCAGGCAAAGGAGAGCATTCGTAAAGAAGACTATGCCCTCTTTGTTGAGGGGTATGCCGACGTAATTTCTCTGCACCAAGAGGGAATCACGACGGCAGTTGCAACCTGTGGAACGGCAATCGCCCGCGAACATGCAAGTTTGATATCCCGCTACACCAACCATGCCGTGTTGATCTTCGACAGCGATGAAGCCGGGGAGAGGGCAACCGAGCGAGGAATCGACGTCCTAATTGCTGGTGGTATCGATGTTTCTGTGGCAAGACTCCCGGATGGTGAAGACCCAGACACGTTCATACGGACCTATGGGGCAGACGAGTTCCGCAATCGTATTCGAGAGGCGCGTCCATTTCTCGATTTTCTTGCTCGGGTCAAGAAAAACAGAGGAGACTTTGACTCACCAGACAGGCAAGCTGATGCCATCCGTTCGTTAGTAGCATCGATTGCCCTGATACCAGATAAACTCCGGCGTGAGTTGTTCCTGAACAAGATCGCTACCGACTACCACATCAGCGAAGGACTGATGTTCCGTGAACTTGAGAGGGCAACCGGCGAGGCGAGCAGAATCCGCCACAATGTTGCTCAGACACCGGCGACGGTTGCAAAGGCTGACTCTGAAAAGCCATCAACTGACATTGTCAAGTTCACGAAGGGTGCGATTGCGGAGATGGAGTTCCCTTCGGCAGAGCTACGGTTGGTACAGGTGCTCAGTTCTGGGGATCGACAGCTTCTGGAGGCGATTTTTGCCCACATTGAGCCGGACAACTTCCGCCATCCTCTGCTCCGGCGCTATGTAGACCTGATTTTGGCCTACTACGTCAACCAAAGTTCCTTTGCGTTGGACGATATTGCGCTGGAAGAGCTGGATGACACGCTCCGGAATTTCATCACTTCGTTTGCAGTAGAGCGCGAAACGTTATCAGATTGGTGGCGTTCGGCTGAGCCAGATTTGCGTGACCCCGATCCATTCAAAATCGCTCGCGACTGCATTGCCAGAATGCACCAAGAGGCACTTGAGGCAGAGTATGCTGATCAACAGAAAAAGCTGTTAGACCCAGAGTTGTCCGAGGAAGATTTGGAGCAGGTGTTAAAGCGCATTCAGGAACTCAACAACGAATTGCACAAATTGCAGAGTCTTGTCAGTTCAGTCTGACTACACAGTTTAAAGGGTGCACTTCACCCCTCCCTGTCACGTCGGGAGGATGTGTTCGTCATTTGTGTCCGCCAAAACAGACAACGGAAATTAAGGGGAACAGAAAATGGCTTGACAGGAACTCCCCATCAGCATAGATTTCAGGTATGAATCGAACCAACTACAGCATATTTGCCTTTTCAATTCTGGCAGGAGCCGCTCTTCTCTCATCCTGCCAGCCATACCGTAATTTCACCACCTACTACAATCGGTTCTGGAATATTGAACGGATTATGGCTGAGGTTGAAGATGAAGTTGACTACGTCCGTGACCAGCAAGAGGCTCCAAAACCGCGATATATCATCCCATTCGACGATACTGGGGGTGAGGAATTCTTCAGCGACCACTTGAATCGTAAAACGTTCGATCCTGAAGAAGTGCGTGCCAACCGAATGAAACTCGATTCGATTATCCTGAAAGGATCAATGATCCTTAGTTATCAGGATAAGAGTGACTACGTTGACGACGCGATCTACTACATGTCGAAAGCCTACTTCTACATGCGGGAGTGGTATCAATCCCAAGAAGAAGCGCGCCAGTTAATCGAGAACTTTCCCGACAGTAAGTGGAGTCCTGACGCCCACTTAATGATAGCCATGGATATGCTGGAGCAGGGGCGAGTTGAGGAGGCTGAGGAGATGCTCTCGAAAACTGTAGACATTGCCTTTCGGTTCAAGCGTGCAGACATTCTCACTGAGGCATTCCGATTAAATGCTGATGTCCAAATGGCTCAAGGGGAAACAATTCAGGCAATCAAGCCATATGAACGAGCCATTGTGTTGAGCGATAACGAAGAGGAGCAGGCACGCTGGCAGACTGAGATCGGCGTCGTTCTCTTCCGTGCCGGACGTTTCGAGGAGGCAATCGAAGCCTTCGATAAAGTTGAAGAGTATGATCCCGATCCTGTGACAGCTTTTGAGGCTGGATTGCAGAAGGGGGTAGCTCTCAGGGCTGCCGGAAGATTTGATGATGCAGAAGCCCAACTCGATCAACTTGCTGAAGAAGAAGACTATGCGAATTGGATTGGACTTGTTGAAGTTGAGAGAATGAGCTTAAATGCCGACCGCAATAAGCTGACATCGTTCGATCCGGCATTAGTGAAGGAACTTGACTCACTCAACGCGGGGGACTATGCTCTCTACGGAGTCTACGAGCGAGGCGTGCGGGCATTTAAAGCTGGAGACTATGATGGTGCTGGCGTAAACTTCTCCAAAGTTGCATCCTCAAAATCTCCCTACACAAAGAGAGCCAGACAATACTCAATCTGGATTAACTATTATCGTGAGGAGAAAGCGCGCGCAACTGACGCAACACGACTCCAGCTTATTCCTTTTCCTGACTCTCTCAGTCTGATAGCCACACGCTCTCACTACAACATCGCGCGGTTCTTTAACAACTACAGGATATCGGACTCGACTTACTACCACTACGGTCAAGCATTCAGGTGGGCCCCGGAAGGGAGTGAGGAGGGGGCGCGGGCACTCTATGCTCTCTCAGAATTTGTTCGGCGCAGAGGGAATGGTGTCGAGGCTGACTCGTTGCTGAACGTATTGGCAAGAAACTATGGGGACAATGATTACGCCCACGAAGCACGGAAACGACTTGGATATAGCTCCGATTGGGTACCCGATCCGGCGAGGCGTGAGTATGAAAGTGGGTTGAAGATGGTGAACGGTGGTAGTGATTATCAGGGAGCACTCGAGATGTTTGCTGGGGTTCACAGGAACCATGCTGGATCGCAATATGCTGCGATGGCACTCTACGCCAGCGGTTTGGTCTTCGAGAAATACCTAAACAATCTCGACAGTGCTCTTCTCTACTACCGTCTGTTGATTGAGCGTTATCCCGGAAGCGAACAAGCTAAAGCAATGCGCCCAATCGTTGAAAAGGCAATGGCATCTCGCAGGAACGATACCACAGCAGATCCCGGATTGGTTCCATTAGACCAACCATCAAATGGGAACATCACTTCCACAACTCCTCCTGCTAACGATACTACGGCTCAGACAAAAGTCAAGTGGTACGATGATGCACTCTACGAGCCGCGAACTGATTTGGCTATGAAGCGTAGGAACCAGCGGACACACGATAAGCCATACAAGCCGTAGGGTTGGGCTACTCCACGATAACATCGTAAATCAGAATCCTCTCAGAGAGGGGAGCAAGGATTTCGGCAGTAGCTTTTTTGTGTATAGGGTTCTCCAAGTATTGTTGAAGGGCATCGCTGTTTTCGAAGACCATAATGATGCCAACATCAAACGAGTCGTCCACTACTGGGCGTTCACTTGGCAGGGGGGGACCAGCCAGGACGTTCACAACCCCGGGAATTGCGGCCAACTTATATGAAGCGTCAATGAGCTTTTGGCGAGCCTCGGTATTCCCCGGTTCCTTCAGCCAGCAAAAGACGATGTGCTGGACTTCGCCCGGCTTCCGAGTTGCTCGTTCGGTAGAGGAGCAACCAGCAGCAGTGAAGAGCGAGGTAGAGAGGATCGCCCAAGTTAGCAGGGCTAATTTCTGGTTCTGTAATCGCATAGCACGTCTCCTCTATTCCTGATTTCTAAACTGTTCCAATACTATTCTTGCAAGCCTGCCTTTCCGGGGGTATCCCAATAACCGCCGTTATTCTTGATAACATTCCCCGACATTTCAATGTCATCACTTCGATAGCTCTGCATCAAATTTGCGTTATTTTGAATAACGTTATCCTTTATTCGGACTGATGCACATCCATCAATGTAGAGAGCGTTGAAGGAATTGTGGGCGATTAGACAATTTTGAACGGTGATATTACTGCTCTCCCACGCTGCGAGTCCGATTGCACCACACCCATCAAGTTCTGAGTTCTCAATAGTTACCCCACGTGCATTTCGGAGCTTTACCACATCGCCGTGGCACTCATACTTCTTGAGCGGATTTAGGTGGCGGAGGAAGGCTCCACTGATCGTTATTCCCTCTGAATCAGCGATTTCAATTACGTCGACACTAATATCATCTACAAGAATTTGTGAGCCGGGGGCACATTCAATGCGCAAGTTCTTGCGGTTAGCAACAAGCAGCCCTCGCTTTAAAACAAACTTTGCTTTTGGAATGGATACTGTCCCTCCATCTGGTGTCTTATCGATTAATTCTTGAAGGTTCAGAGTTGAGGGTGGGGGATTTTCGCCAGAGCGAGAGTAAAAGGTTGCCTCTTTCGGTGAACATGAAGGGAGAACGGAACCTGCGAGACAAAGGAGGGCAAGAGAAGGGAAAAGAGAACGTAATTGCATGAAAATTCACCTGTCGTTGAGCTTTGGTATTGAGCTTGAGTATAGATAGAGCCAACAAGATCAGATCAAATCTATGGAACTTTCAAGTTATGGAGAATGGTGGATAGGGGAAGGTAGAGGCATTTAATTCTTCTTACAGTGAGAAAATTGGGGGTCAATGAACGAGTGCTTACTGAATGGTTCCGGCAAATGGTCTCGTCCCACTTACAACCTGTCAAGCCCCGTACAACCAGTTCTGAGTAATTTTACGCCCTTTGAAGGGAGAGGCATGATCTCTCAGTTCATCTCACCCGACAGTTCAAGCGATTCATAACGTTTACCATCATTTCTATAGACACATCGCACGATGAACACAGGTAAAATTGTTCAGATTATTGGCCCAGTTATCGACGCAGAGTTCTCCGAGGGAAAACTCCCTGAAATTCTGAATGCACTCGAAGTTGCGGTCAAGGATGAAGAGGGGAAGGATCACACGCTGATCTGCGAAGTTCAACAACATCTTGGTGAAGATCGCGTTCGGGCGGTTGCAATGGATACAACCGACGGAATTAGTCGCGGAACAGTTGTTGTCGACACTGGAGGACCGATTATGGTTCCAGTAGGTCCAGGCACTCTCGGACGTCTGATAAACGTGACCGGAGACCCTATCGACAACAAGGGGCCAGTCAAGAGTGAGATGAAATATCCTATTCACCGTTCAGCACCAGACTTCGACACTCTTTCAACAAAGAAAGAGATGTTCGAGACAGGTATCAAGGTGATTGACTTGCTGGAGCCATATACCAAAGGTGGAAAGACAGGTCTCTTCGGTGGTGCTGGTGTAGGGAAGACCGTGGTGATTCTTGAGCTAATCAACAACATCGCAAAGCAACATGGTGGGCTTTCGGTATTTGGTGGTGTTGGTGAGCGCTCGCGTGAGGGGAACGATCTTCTCCGCGAAATGTCCGAGGCAGTCCTTGCCGATGGGTCTACAGTTCTCGACAAAGCATGTCTTGTGTTCGGGCAGATGAACGAGCCTCCGGGTGCTCGTGCTCGCGTTGCTCTTACAGCATTGACTGCTGCCGAATACTTCCGCGATGAGGAAGGACGTGACGTGCTTCTCTTCATCGACAACATCTTCCGTTTCACGCAGGCTGGGTCCGAAGTATCAGCACTTCTTGGACGTATGCCTTCGGCTGTAGGTTATCAGCCAACACTTGCCACGGAGATGGGAGCACTTCAGGAGCGGATTGCTTCAACAAATAAGGGATCGATCACATCTGTTCAGGCAGTGTACGTTCCTGCTGACGACTTGACCGATCCAGCTCCGGCGAACACCTTTACTCACCTTGACGCAACCACGGTTCTCTCGCGTCAGATCGCAGAGTTGGGTCTCTACCCGGCGGTTGATCCGCTCGACTCAACATCGAACATTCTCGATCCAAATATCATTGGCCAGCGCCACTACGATGTTGCCACCAACGTGAAGCAGGTGCTTCAGGCCTATAAGGACTTGCAGGACATCATCAACATTCTCGGTATGGACGAGCTTTCTGACGAAGACAAGCAGACGGTGTACCGCGCACGTAAGATTCAGCGATTCCTTTCGCAGCCATTCTTCGTTGCTGAGCAGTTTACTGGCTTGCAGGGCCGTTACGTGAAGCTCGAAGATACAATCTCTGGCTTCGAGGCAATCCTTAACGGAGATGGCGACGACATGCCAGAAGAGGCATTCCGCTACGTAGGAACGTTCGACGAAGCTGCCGAGAAGGCAAAGAAGATGAAGGATGTTGAAGAGGCAGTTGCGTAAGCGAGAATTCGGTTAGGAAGAATTCAAAAGTAAAAATTCAAAATTCAAAAGCTGACGAGTGAAGTGATTGAGTAGGTGCTGTAGTTGCATCGGAAGCGAACCACTCTAACACTGACAGCTCACGGCTTACAGCTGAAAATGGCAAAGACCTTTCAACTTGATATTCGAACACCGGAAGGTGTCGCCTGGCAAGGTGACGTAGAAATTGTCACGCTTCCCGGAAAGCAGGGGACGTTTCAGGTTCTCATCAACCACGCTCCGTTGTTAACAGAGCTTGAGGTAGGGGAGCTTCGCCTTACCGATGAACATGGGAAAGAGCAAGTCTTTGCTTCGTCGGGCGGCTTTGCTGAAGTTCGCTTGAACGAGGTGACAGTCCTCTCCGAGACAATCGAACCAGCTCAGGAAATCAACCGTGACCGCGCTATGAGTGCGAAGGCGAGAGCCGAGGAACGAATCAAAGAAGCTCGGACAAATCCCGGCTCGGATATTAACCGAACTCGCGCCGAAGCTGCTTTAGCTCGGGCTGAGAATCGGTTGAAGGTTATCGCTCGGTTGTAGGATCGTAAGATAATGCAGTAGTAAATTCAAGAGCGGTTGTATCTGTTGTTGCAGATGCAACCGCTCTCCTTTTTGCCGATACGTTGCCAGTAATTGTACCTGCTATCTTTCAGTTATCCCTTTCCGTTACCCCTCCTCACACCTCTTTCCCTTGCTGAATTCATTCTTCTCTCGTAAGTTCCCTCTCTTTATTTAGACTCAATCTGAATAAGCGATCAGTTCTATTTACGTGAAAAAGAAAACAGCCGGACAACTGGATAATCTGCTTGCAGCTGCAAGGAAATCGTGGAGTGGGGAGGTGCGAGGGTTACCGGCCAATCCAGAGTTGCGCTCACAGTGTATTCGCATCGGGCTGAGTGTTGGTGAGCGATTTACCTGCATTGAGAGGCTTCCCGGAGGGACGATTGTTGTGCAGGCACACCGGCAGGAGATTGCAATTGGGAAGAACTTAGCTAAAGAGATTGATGTCGAATTCGATCAATAGATGATGAGCAGGAAGAGTTGACTAATGTCTGATAACGATCTGACACCCGACGATATAACTGAGGCTCTCCCTCACAATAACCACCGCCACGTTGATATTCCTTCGGCGAAGTTTCTGGAGACCGACAAGATCAAACTTGTTCTTGTGGGGAACCCAAACGTTGGCAAATCTGTCTTCTTCAACTACCTTACTGGTCTCTACGTTGATGTCTCGAACTTCCCGGGGACAACTGTGGAAGTCTCAAGAGGGGAGCGTGGAAACTATGCAGTCTACGATACACCCGGTATCTACGGTGTCAGTTCGTTCAATGATGAGGAGAGGGTAGCGCGAGATATTATTCTTGAAGGGGATATTATCCTCAACATTGTGGATGCCGTCCACCTTGAGCGCGATCTCTTCCTGACTATGCAGTTGATCGATATGGGGAAGAAGGTTGTGGTCTGTCTAAATATGATGGATGAAGCGAAGTCTCGAGGTTTGCATATCGACGAGCAAGCTCTCTCCGATCGTCTCGGCGTCCCAATTCTCGCCACAACTGCAATTCACAAGAAAGGCTTCGATCAACTCGACACTTTTATCACGAAGGCCTGCGTCGGCAAGTCCGACCCCACCCTTCACCGCCACACGCACGACCTCCTAAATAGAGTTGGCTCCCAAGAAGAAGCACTTCTCGTCTTAGAAGGGGATCAGGTGGTTGCCGAGCGGCACGGAGTGCCTCCGGGGGAGATGCGCGAGTTGATCTACGTTGAGCGCCGTAATCGCTTGAACAAACTCCTATACAAGGTTGTGACTGCCGAGGAGAAAAAACGGTCATTCTCCATGACCGTAGGGCGTATTGCTCTCAATCCGTGGACAGGTATCCCATTCCTCGTTCTCATTCTCTACGCTCTCTACCTGTTTGTAGGAACCTTCATTGCCGGTGATGTGGTTGACTTTACCGAGGGAACTCTCG
>JBFWSB010000150.1:0-10219 GCA_050248595.1 Kapaibacterium sp. (SeqCode) | reverse complement strand
GTGACTGTGCTCCGGAGTGTTACGCTCTCGCCCGGATCAATGAGGCCGTTCCCTCCCGGCTCCTCTATTGTGTAGGAGGTTAAGCGAGCAGATCGAATTTTCTTGATCTGGGTCACCGCCCTGCTCAGGTTCAATCGTCCAGTGCCGAGCTTGTTTTCGTATGCGCCGATAACAATCGGACTGAATGGATCGGCTGTTGCACGGAGGATTTCGGCTAACTGAAGAGGGGAGAGAGTCGGGTCAATCTGTAGCAGGAGCGCTGCCCCTGCTGCAACCATCGGCGTTGCCATCGAAGTTCCGCTCAAGTAGCCGTACTCACCGTTCGGCTCTGTGGACCAGATTTGTTGCCCGGGAGCACTTATGTCCACCCGATAGTTGTAGTTACTGATTGTTGACTTCGCATCGTCCTGATTTGTTGCAGCAACCGAGAGTACGCTGTTGTATGAGGCGGGATAAAATTTCTGATCAATTCCATTGTTACCAGCAGCACTGACAACTAATTTGCCGAGGTCTCTTGTAACTGTCGTGATTACTTCCTCTTCCGCGAGTGAACTGCCAGGACCACCCCAGCTACAGTTGATAATGTCTGCGCCCATTATTCCTGCGTAAAGAAGTCCCTCGAAGTCACCCGGGAGAGGTGGGTCATTCCCATCGATTCCAATCTTTACCGACATTAGCCGAACTCCGTAAGCCACACCCGCGCCACCAATGTCATTGTCACCAATTGCGCCGGCGATTCCTGCTACGTGTGTCCCATGTTCGTCGCCAGAAGGTGAGGGGTCATTGTCAGTTGCAGAACCATTTGTACCACCGAAATCGTAACCCCACCAGTCGTCGATTAGACCATTGCCGTCGTCATCTATTCCATTGTTCCGCTTCTCGCCATCTTCACCCGGATTTGTCCAAAGTTGCCCTTGCAAGTCGGGATGATCGGGTTCAATTCCAGTGTCAGTGATGGCGATCACTACCGATCCGTCACCTCGCAGAACGTCCCACGCATCAAAGGCTTTTATAACTGGCAGATACCACTGTCGTGCATTTTTAACTTCGGGATCGTTTGGTATGTATGTTAGGCGACGTTCCCAGACCGGCTCGGCATACTCCACACCAGCAACCGAAGCAATCTGTTGGGCAGCCCTTAAAGGGGAAATGTCGGCATCATACTCAACAACAATGATTCGGGAAAGTGAGTTCCCCCACGATTCATATCCCTTCCCGTTACTCTTAAACAGTTGCGAACGTTTGTCAGCATAACGGAGCAGGTCACGGTTCAACCAAGGACGAACTTTTGAAAGCTGAAGGTGCTCTCCAATCCTTCCGAAGAACTCTCTCCCGATATCTTCAGTAAAGTGGGTTCTATCTACTTTTAATCGAATCTTTCCGGGGATTGGAATACCTTGATCGGGGGTTTGAACTCCTTTCTCAAACTCTTGGGCAAAAGAAGGTGTAGTGAATGCTACGATCAAGAAGGGGAGAAGAAGAAACTGGAGAAATCGGGAGACGGGATAACGAGATACCATAGTGATCGTTGATCTGTTTGAGTTATATAGTCTGAGTATCGGTGGTGTACCAGTGTTATGGCCAAATTTACGTCCAGTGACGGACAATCGAAACGAAACGTGCTACATACATACAGTTATCTCAACCCACTGAAAGGTGGGCTATATTCGAGTGTGACAACTGCGTTGAAGAGAATAACTGAAGGGTGAACTTGAAATGTGGAAGGGATGATTGTCGGCCTCATATTAATCCTCGACTTTGAGTCGAGGGAGAGATGCGAAAACAGGGCATGAAAAGCCTTCAAGCCGTTTTCCCCTCAGCGAATGCTCCAAACCCGATGAACCAGGGTGTTAATGTGAGCCAGTGATTACCTCAATACTTGTTAAAGACCATCACATAGCGGCACCATCTATAAGTACCCGCAGGTGATGCAAAGGTCACAATCTAAGGTGAGAGAAGCTACAGATAAGAGCGATATGATCGGAACGGATGTTTGCATTGTCGGTGGTGGGATTGCTGGAATAACTCTTGCCCGTGCTCTTAGCCTGCGGGGGGGAGGAGTTTGCGTAGTTGATCGAGGGAAGATTGGGGGGGGGACAAGTCGCGTCGCTGCCGGAATGCTTGCCCCAATGGTTGAGGCTCGACTTCAGGAGAGGGAGATTGTGGAGTTCGGTCGCGAAGCACTTCACTTTTGGGGAGAGTTTGCAGGGATGATTGAGCGCGAAGCCGAAATGGAGATTGATTACCGGCAAGAGGGAACGTTGGTGGTTGCTGTGGAGCGTGATCACATCGGTATCATCAACCACCTTCACGATGAGCAGCGCGAACTTGGGCTTCCCGTTGAATCTTTGAGCGGTTACGAGTGCCGCAGGCTCGAATCCTATCTCTCTCCGACAGTCTCAGGAGGGTTCTTTTCTCCGAGTGACCATCAAGTCGACAACAGACTTCTATTGCAAGGGCTGAGAAGAATTTGTGAGGCGCAAGGTGTTCGTACTGTCGAGGATGCTGGCGAGGTGACTCTTGAGCAGGGTGAGGGAGGGTGGATAGTAGGGACGAAGAGCGGGTTAATTTCTGCACAACGTGTCGTAGTAGCTACAGGGGCATCACTCGCTATCTTCCGCTCACTTCAACCAAAACTTGCTGGATTGATTCGTCCAGTGAAAGGACAAATTCTCCGCCTCGACCAATCGGAAATGCCATTGCTACAACACGTTGTTAGAACCCCTGATGTTTACTTCGCCCCAAAATCGGACGGAACCTTGGTTGTGGGAGCAAGTAGCGAAGATCGCGGGTTCGACACGGCTGTTCGCCTTGGTCCTCTCTACGAAACACTCCAAGCAGCGTGGGAAACTATCCCGGCACTCTACGAACTTCCCGTTGTCGAGTCGGCAGTTGGCTTTCGTCCCGCCTCGCTCGACCACGCACCACTGCTCGGGGAGACTTCGCTGGAAGGGGTGTATCTTGCAACTGGTTATTATCGACACGGAATTTTGTTCGCCCCACTTTCGGCTGAACTTCTTGCAGAAGAAATACTTGAAGAGAAGAGAGATGAACGTATCAGAGCCTTCAACCCAGCACGGTTCGATCAGATGTACTCTGAACGGCAACATGGTTGAACTACAGCATCGGAGCCTTCTCCAGATGATGGCTGAACATGGGATAAACCCAGAGAAACCGGGGATTGCCGTTGCGGTAAACGACACCGTTGTGCGACGTTCGGATTGGGAGAAAACTGAACTTGCCGACGGAGATCACGTTGAGGTGATTACGGCGATGCAGGGGGGGTGAGTCTTTGAGTTTGTAGAGTTTATTGAGTTGAGAGTCGTAGGGAGCAAAAACTTTTGCTCCTACCGGTTGAACTCTTCTTTGTTATTTATGGAACAGGAATTATTTGAGCTTGCTGGTAAATCGTACCAATCACGACTGATTCTCGGTACAAGCCGCTATCCGAATCCGAAGATCATGGTCGAGGCGTTGGAGGTAAGTGGAACTCAGCTTGTCACTGTCTCGATTCGTCGACTGAACTTTGCTGATCGGGATGCTGGATCTATTCTCGACTATATCGACCGTGATCGATACGATCTCCTTCCGAACACTGCCGGTTGCTACACTGCTCGCGATGCTGTTCTCACTGCTGAACTTGCTCGCGAAGCACTTCAGGTTGACCGAGTAAAAGTAGAAGTAATTGGCGAAGAGGATACGCTCCTTCCCGACGTTGAAGAACTGCTGATTGCCTGTAGTCAGCTTGTCAAACTCGGATTCCAAGTCTTTCCCTACTGCAACGACGACTTGATTACCTGCCTAAAACTTCAAGATATGGGGTGTGCTGCTGTGATGCCGTTAGCTTCTCCCATCGGCTCCGGTATGGGAATCCGAAACCCCTACAACCTTCAGATCATCCGCGAAAAAATTGAGATACCAATGATTATCGACGCTGGCATTGGGACTCCTTCCGATGCCGTGTTGGCAATGGAAATCGGAGCCGACGCAATACTCCTCAACACTGCCGTAAGTGGTGCTCACCACCCCGTAGCAATGGCTCGCGCAATGAAGCTCGCCGTTGAAAGTGGATGGTTGGGACGGGTGGCTGGCCGCATTCCTACCAGACTCTATGCGAAGGCATCTTCGCCGAGAGAAGGGCAGATTGTGACCGGGACGAGGAAAGGGGAATGAACGAAAGTGTCGGCAACGATCTGCCTTTCCGGGTGATTGCAATTCTTCAAGATTCCCAAACTGCTGAAGCAATTATCCAGCTCTGCGAGGATGTGCCAACGGTCGGTGTCGGGGTGATGCTGCGGGATGCTGACCACAACCCTAACGTTGTTCGGAACTTAGCCGAATCTCTGTTGGCAAACGCTCTTCCCAAAAACCTAACGCTGATTACGAACAGTTGTTCTGTAGAGGGGATTGGCTGGCGACATTTAACGTCGGCGGAATTACGAAGCGGGGAGAAACCTGATTCACCTTTTGGTGCATCTGTACACAACTATGCCGAAGCTCAGTTGGCAGAAAACTTAGGTGCTTCATACATTACCTGTAGTCCAGTTCTTCCCACACATTCCAAACGTGGATCGCAGCATATAGGACTTAAAGAACTTGGCAAATTCAACAACTCCGTTAGCATCCCTCTATTTGCCCTCGGAGGAATCACAACAATTGATAGAGCGAAGGAGTGCCTCGACGCAGGCTGTTGGGGAGTTGCCGGTATCACCTTCGCCCATAACAGTACCCTATTTCGAGAGATACTTTCGCTTTTCAGTTAAGGGCTAATGTGCACAAGAGGGCACGTCAGGTGAAGATCATTTACCCTCAAACGTTCTTGATCGGAACAGAAGAAACAATACAGCGTCTCTACCAAGTCTTGTAGGTTATAATGAAAACCGTGTTGACAATAGCAGGCTCTGATTCTGGCGGAGGAGCAGGAATTCAGGCCGATTTGAAAACATTTGAGGCACACGGTCTCTTCGGAATGTCGGTTATCACGAGCGTTACTGCACAGAACACGCTCGGAGTTCAGGGTGTTTGGGATATTCCCCCAGAGGGAGTGGAGGGGCAGCTCACCGCAATTTTCGACGATCTTCCAGTAGATGCAATCAAGATTGGAATGCTTTCCAACCATGGCATTGCAACCGTTGTCGTTGACTTCCTCGAATCCAGAGCGAACTCTCTTCCAATTGTTCTCGATCCGGTTATGGTTGCCACAAGTGGCGACCGATTGCTAACTGAAGAGACAGTTGAGACAATGATCTCCCGCCTTTTTCCACTGGCAACGCTCGTTACGCCAAACATCCGCGAAGCAGAAGTGCTTGCTAAGGTTTTGCCTGACAGTGCAAGTTCGGTGGAAGAATGGTGTGAGACGATCTATCAGTATGGTTCGAAAGGGGTACTGATTACCGGCGGTGATGGCTCTGACGAAGCCGAAGTAACCGACACGTACTACGACGGGAAGGAATTCTTGACGTTGAGAGGGGAGCGGATCGTTAGCAAGCAAACACATGGGACAGGGTGTACACTCTCATCGGCGATAGCGGCCAATTTGGCTCTTGGAGTGGAGGTTGTAGAAGGAATTCGGTTAGCTCGAGAATATGTGCGAAGGGGAATTCAACTGGCTCCAGGACTTGGAAAGGGGCACGGGCCACTACGTCACAGCAAGCCTGAGTAGGGTCTTGAGATGGAACTTTGAAGTAAGGCTGGCCTTAACCTTCAATTGCTCGTTCAGAACGAGCGATCTATATTAACAGTTTTGACACTCAACATATACAACAACTGAGGATATCTACATGATGATTCGACGAATCCCACTTCTCACCTTGCTCACGATATGCACTCTGCTGTTGAGCAGTAGTCTCTTCGCACAGAGTGGTGGTGAGATGCTCTCACTGGATGCTCCACTACCGATTGATCCAGCAGTTAAAGTTGGCAAGCTCTCGAATGGGATGACCTACTACATTCGGGCAAACCATAAGCCAGAAGATCGCGCCGAGCTTCGGCTTGCCGTTCGAGCTGGGTCAATCCTTGAAGATGATGATCAGCAAGGGTTTGCTCACTTTGTGGAGCACATGGCGTTCAACGGGACAGAGCACTTTGCGAAGAACGACATGATTACATTCCTCGAATCGATTGGAATGCGGTTCGGTGCAGACTTGAACGCCTTCACGAGCTTCGACCAGACTGTCTACATGCTGCAAGTGCCAACCGATAAAGAGGGGCCGTTGGGGCAAGGGTTGATGATCCTGCGCGACTGGGCAAATGGTCTGAAGTTTGACGCGAAAGAGATTGATGCAGAGCGAGGAGTTGTAATTGAAGAGTGGCGTTCACGACGAGGAGGGGAGGCACGAATTGGGGACGAGCACTTCAAAGTGATTTATGAAGGCTCTCGCTATGCTGACCGCCAGCCAATCGGCAAGAAAGAGATATTAGAGTCAGGTTCGCACGATGCCCTGAAGCGCTTCTACAAGGATTGGTATCGTCCAGAACTGATGGCCGTTGTTGCCGTTGGAGACTTTGATCCTATTGAAGTCGAGAAGATGATCCAAGAGCAGTTCTCCTCGATACCAAGACCTGCTAACCCGAGAACCAGGACGATTTACGATGTGCCATTGCAGAAGGGGACTCGGTACAGTCTTGCGTTCGATCCGGAGTCAACCAATCCGGCACTTCAGTTAGTAATTATGCACGATCGTCCCTCGCGCGACCGCCACGGCGACTACCGCCGTTCACTTATCGAGCAGATGATTAGCGGGATGCTCAGTCAGCGTCTCGATGAATTGCGTCGGCAGCCCGATGCCCCATTCCTCTTCGCCTTCGGTGGTGCTGGCCTCGGATTGGGTGGCTACTCCCAGTTCTACGTTAACGCGCGGGTAAAGGATGGCAAATATGCGGAAGGACTTGAGACGATCTTGACTGAAGTTGAGCGAATTCGTCGATACGGCTTTACAGAGCCAGAGCTTCAGCGGATGAAAAGCTCAATGATGGCCGGTATCGAACAATACTATTCTGAGAGAGATAAGAACGAGTCAACCAATTACGCTCGCGAATACTATTCCAACTTCACCAGCGACGAGTCGTTCCCCGGCATCGAGTACGAATACAAGATGTACCAGTGGTATGTACCGAACGTTTCACTTGCTGAGGTGAACGAGTTTGCTCGTCAGCTTATGAAAGAAGATAGTCGGGTGATTACAGCCGGTGGCCCGAAAAAAGATGGGGGTGATCCTACGAAGGAAGACCTGCAAAAGGTTGTGGAAGAAGTGATGAAAAGCAAGATCGAACCCTACACCGAAGAGGCGATTGCATCTGCTTTGATGGAAGGGAAACCGAAGGGGGGAACTATCGTTTCTGAGAAGAAGATCGATGAAATTGGCGTTATCGAGTGGAAGCTCTCGAACGGTGCTCGCGTCGTGCTGAAGCCAACAAACTTCAAGAACGACGAGATTTGGATGACAGGATATAGCCCAGGTGGAACTTCGATTGTGTCGGATGCCGACTTTATTCCTGCTTCTACAGCTACTACGGTGGTGTCGCAGGGTGGGCTTGGAGAGTTCGACCGGAACAGTCTCAACAAATTCCTTTCCGATAAGGTTGCCTCTGCTTCAGTAGGGATCGGCGATCTCTACGAAGTGGTGAACGGCAACTCATCGAACAAGGATATCGAGACAATGTTCCAGCTTCTCTACCTCTCGTTCACCTCTCCTCGGAAAGATCAGACTGCCTTTGAAGTCTACCGTGGTCAACTGGAGGGATTCTTGCAGAATCAAGGGGCAAACCCTGACCAAGTCTTCTCCGATACAGTCGACTATGTCTCAGCTAACTACCACTTCCGCGCCAAACCTTGGACAATGGAGACGTTGAACCAACTCGATCTGAACAAATCCTTTGCCATTTACAAGGATCGTTTTGCAGATGCGAGCGACTTCACATTCTTCATTGTCGGAAGCATCGACGTGCAGAAGATCAAGCCACTTGTGGAGACCTACGTTGCCTCACTTCCATCAATGAACCGTAAGGAGACTTGGAAGGATGTTGGCATGGAGACTCCGAAGGGAATGCTGAAGAAGGTGGTGAAGAAAGGAGT
Organism: Kapaibacterium sp. (SeqCode); assembly: GCA_050248595.1. Lineage (GTDB taxonomy): Bacteria > Bacteroidota > Ignavibacteria > OLB7 > OLB7 > JAGWAZ01. Next base: position 2,145 of record JBFWSB010000150.1, on the reverse strand, counting down.
GGAAGAGAAAGCACGAGTGCAGATGACCTGGACTGGGACGTTCGACTGGTCGTTGGAGAATCGGCACAAATTCCAGTCGATGATTGAAGTGCTTCGGATGAAGTTGCGCGAAACTTTGCGCGAAGAGAAGGGGGGCGTCTATAGTCCCGGAGCCTATGGAAACTACGGTCAGTATCCAAAGTCTGAGTATGAACTGCACGTTGTATTCGGGTGCGATCCACACCGTGCCGATGAATTAATTGCCGATGTCGAGGCGATTGTGAAGTCACTGCAAAACGAAAAGGTTGATGAGAGCTACATCGACAAGGTGAAGGAGATTCAACGTCGCGAGCGGGAGACCAGCTTGCAGCAGAACCGGACGTGGGTCAACAGTTTGCAGTTCTACTACCAAAATGGTGAGAATCCAGTGAACATCATGAAGTATGGTGAACTCTACAAAAGTCTGAACCCTGCAACCATTCAGGATCAGGCAAAGAAGTACTTCGGAGCCAACAGAATGACCTTCATTCTTCTTCCCGAAGAAGGGTGATTGTGTAGACAATGATTCGCGAAAGCAGAATAGGTAAGCAGATCGGGCGACTCCACATCATCATCAACAGTGATGGTGGGGGTCGCCCGACTTTTACTCCGATTGAACTTACTCGCCAAGCACTGGCGGGGGGTGCCGATACCATTCAGTATCGGAACAAATCGGGCAGGATACGGGAGATGATAGAGGAGGCTACGCAGATTCTTCAACTCTGTAGGAAGGCGAGCATTCCCTGCATCATTAACGACCGAGTTGATCTCTGCCTTGCACTCGACGCAGATGGTGTACACTTGGGGGAGGAAGATATGCCCGTGCCGATTGCTCGCCGAATTCTCGGCAGTGACAAAGTAATCGGCGCAACTGTTCGGAACGGAGCACAACGGCAACAGGTAGAGGATGAATCGGCTGACTACGTTGGGTTCGGTCCAATCTTTCAAAGCTTCTCGAAAGAGCTTGAAGTGAAGCCGTTTGGTATCGAAGGTGTGCGGGAAGTATGCCGTGAGGCGAAAATCCCTGTTATTGGCATAGCTGGGATTACAGTCGAAAATTGTCGAGAGGTTATCACTGCCGGGGCTTCGGGGGTTGCGGTTATTGGGGCCGTGGCGAGCGTGGCCAATCCTGCCGAAGCAGTTCGGACATTGAGCAGAGCAATCGTTCAAGCAACCAAGGCTTGAATCGATAGCGTTCTATTCAGCTTTCCACTCTGTCGAGATTGAAGAATCGGTCGCTGGCAGTGGTGAGTAAGCAGTTTGAACTTGTTGAACTTCAGCACGGTTCACTTGCAGCGAACGTGCAATTATCACCTCTGGTGCAGCATCCTCAACAATCATCTGTTCGATGATCTTCCACCCGCCATCTTCACGTGGTACAGCGTTAAACGTCCGTTTCATAGGCTTGCATGGTTGGTTCTGAACAGCCGGAACAATATATCGCCACACCCACACAAAGTCAACCCCTTCAAGCGACTTATACCAAATTCAAGTAGGGGAGAGGTATATCTACCTACGCAAGATTGTCACTCAGAATGAAGCGAAGCGGAATGAAGAGTCTCACAAGGAATGGGGAGAAACGAGTGTTGCACTACTGATCCGGTGAGATGCATCGGCAGACTTCTGCATGACAAACCCTTTTCAGTATGGGCTATGTCTGCACGACGATGTACGTCTTCGCCAATGAAATTCGGTATTCGTATATGTCAGCTATTCTTCGGCTGCCGGTTCGAAAATTCGGTAGAGTTTCATCACCCTTCGGGTTGCTGCGAACTTCGTGCCGAAGCGGTCAATACCATCTTGGCGCATACTCTCAGCATGGTGCGTAAGGTAATTTTCAAGACTTTCACGGTCGCGAAGTCTGTACTGAATGCAGTAGAGTTTTGTCTCAACAGGTGCTGCCGCTGCCTCACGAATCTCATGAGGGACCGACTCATCAAGTCTCACAGCCTGGCGAACGGCTTCTTCCAGATCTTTCGTCTCTTGATCCTCTTCTACAAGAGACCACTCAGCCGAGATAAAGCCATCAAGCTGAATGATTTCGTTGATATGTGTGCTCAGCCAAGCTTCATAGGAGTCGGCAATCTCCTTCAGTGCCCGGATGTTGACTTCGGATATAGTCATGGT
>JBFWSB010000149.1:0-10228 GCA_050248595.1 Kapaibacterium sp. (SeqCode) | reverse complement strand
TGGGGTGAGGAGCAGAACTACCGGGAAGAGAAGAACTATTAGGAGGGGAGCAAGAAGTTGATTGTCGAGTGCCGAACGAAATCTCTTCTTCCCCTCCTGCGTTGGATATAATCTGTTCTTGCCTGTTAGGAGAAGAAAAGCCGCAGAGATGCCGAGAAAAAACATCTTCCGCACTCTGGTATATCCAGACAAAAATAATCGCTGCTTCAAAGTTGAAGGAAGATCAGAGCCTGTGTTGTGAAGGTGTATCATTCAATCATATAGTAGCAGAGTTATCGATGCCGAACATCACTGGAGGGAGGACACAACCAAAGTAACAAACCAAAACGAAAGAAGTTGCGGAAAATTGAGTGAGGTCTCTTTTGTGGGTAGCTCTGCGTCAGTGAGAATTACCACTAAGAGCACCAAGAATCACTAAGGAAGACTTTCCACGCAGAATAGGGTCTATTTGGCAGATAGGGCTACTCTCAGCTCTCCACTATCGACTCTTGCTCTCTCACCAGCTTCCGGAACCGGAGTGTGTGGAGCGCAGCGGCAACTGAAAGACCAATCACCAATCCCCACCAAAGGCCTTGTCCTCCAAGTCCAGCTTTGAACGCCAGGAGCCAACCGCACGGAATGCCAATAAGCCAGTATGAGATCAAGTTGGTAACCATCGGGCGTGCGGTATCCTTCATCCCTCGCAGTGCGCCGATTGCTAAAACTTGAATTCCATCAGAAATCTGAAACGCTCCAGCCAGAGCTAACAGACTGGTAGCGTAGGCAACTACTGGCGGATCGGCTGTGAAGATTGTTGCGAGTCTATCTGGTATCAGCGTAAAGATTGTTGCCGTTACGCACATGAAGAGTGTGCCGATGCCGATGCCAACCCATCCGGCAAGCCCAGCCGCTCGTGGATCTTTCCGACCTAAGTTTTGCCCTACCCGCGTAGTAATAGCAAACGAAACTCCCATCGGAACCATGAAGGCAATCGCAGCGAGCATGATGGAGACTTGGTGTGCTGCCAGTGCAATCGTACTAATCGTCCCCATCAACAGAGATGTCACGCCGAATGCTCCATGCTCCATGCTGTGCGTTGCTCCGATTGGGAGGCCGAGCTTCAGCATCTTCACAAGGTAGCGCGGACGAGGAATGCGCGCTCTGTAGAGAAAACGGTAGCGGCGAAACTCCTTTGTGCCGAAGACATAGATCAAGATGAGTGCAAGCATCACCCACCGAACAAAGGCAGTTGCATATCCTGCACCGGCTGCGCCGAGTTCAGGCATTCCGAGCTTGCCGTAGATGAGGGCATAGTCAGCTACCACGTTAAAGAAGATCGCGGTAAACGAAATCACCATTGCCACACGAGTCTTGTTCACAGCATCACAGAAGCCTCGGAAGACACTGAACCAGAGGTTTGCAATCATTCCCCAACTCATAGCCTTCGTATACTCACCTGCCAAGGCAGCCACCTGTGGTTCTTGCTTCCCGAGCAGGAGAATGGCCTCAGTGTTCCAGATAATGAAGAAGCCAATAACTGTCAGGAACAGAGCAAGCCAGAGACCTTGTGCAACTGAACGGCCAATCTCCTTCTCGTCACCTGCTCCGAATGCGTGGGCTACCATCGGGTTAACTGCCGCTAACGTACCGAAGGAGAAGACGACGTAGAAGAAGTAGACAACATTCCCAACGCCAACGCCGCCGAGCGCATCTGGGCCGAGCTTTGCAACCATAAACGTGTCGACAAAGCCCATGCTCATTTGGCTGAGCTGGGCTAAGACGACCGGAAGAGCTAACAGGGTCATCCCTCGCGCTTCCGCTTTAATCTCGCTTGACGAGTATGGTATAGTGGATCGAAGCTTCATAAATAATCTGTCGGAGAGAAACAAGGATCGTGCCGCTTCTGTTACGTTCGCAATTTCCTTTCCTGAAATGGGGTGGTATTGTCGCAACAAATACAATATCTTACCCGAACTCAAACATTTTTCGTCTGCTATTCAACTGATGGGACGATTACTAACGCTAATCTGCCATGAACAACTTCAACTACTTCAGAGCACTTTTTGTGCTTCCCTTGGCGATTCTCTTCTCTTCACCTGCATTCGCGCAGCAGAGTATTGTGAAGCGTGATAACGGCGTTGTCGGAGGTGTACACAACTTTGTGGGGAGAGAGGCTTCGGTAATTTTAGAGCCGGAAGGACCCTGTAGAGTTGTTGCCTTGCAGATCTATTTCCCAACAAATACACCAGCGAGTGATACTATCTGGATTGTTGGTGACGCAGCGGCAGGCACAGTGCCGCCAACAAGTTGGGTATGGCCCTACAACACCCTTATCCCACCATTTGTGATTCAGTACGATGGAGTTCCGGGCTGGAAAGAGTATAGCCTCAGCGAGATGAACCTTCGGATCGATGGTTACGACCGCGTTGTGGTTCAGCACCGAATCGATCCGAACGGTCTACTCTGGGGAGTAGATAACTCATCGCAGTCAACTCCTTACGGCTCTTTCTTAATGGATCCAACGCAGAACAACTCACTCGGTTTCCCGGGAGTCTACCAACTTGCCGGGGGTGACTTTATGGTACGCCTTGTGGTGGAATACGAGTATCCGTCAGGTGCGGGATCGGCAGAACCGCCAGAGCCAACAATGGTGGATGTCACTGAGAGGGCAGGGCTTCTCGATGCCGGGAGTGTTGTTCCATCCTCCCGAGTGAGTGTGGTTGATTGGAACAATGATGGTTGGGACGACGTTGCAGCCGGGTCGCGATTCTGGCAGAACAATGGGAACGGAACCTTCACCAAAGTTGATCTCGGAATCAATGCGAGTGCGTCGGTGTGGGGTGACTACGACAATGACGGAGACCTCGACTGCTATGCTGCTCGCGGCGGAACAAACGACGACTTCCTCTATCGAAATAATGGTGATGGAACCTTCACCGATGTTACGGCTGAGTCTGGACTGAGCAATCCCGCCCCAACGGTTACCCCAATTTGGTTCGACTTTAATCACGATGCGAATCTCGATCTTTTCATCAGTAATGGCCGAACAGGAGATTTCCCGAATGAAATCTTCTACAAGGATAAGCTCTGGCTGAACAATGGTGACGGAACCTTTACCGATGTGACTGAGACGGTTGGCATTGCTATTGGCGAGCCTGACCCGAACACCGATTGCTGGGGGGCTGCTGCTGGTGACTATAACCAAGATGGGGCAACAGATGTTTTTGTCGCCACCTATCGGCTTGCCCCAGACCTTCTCTACAGAAACAATGGTGGGGAGAACTTCACAGAGGTTGCTCGATCAACGGGAGTAATCGGTGAGCCAACTGCCGACCCGCAATACTTCGGGCACGGTATCGGGGTTGAGTGGGCAGACTATAACAACGATGGTTTGGTAGACCTAACAGTTGGCAACCTCGGGCATCCTGACTGGAGGGGACAGGTTTCAAATCCATCATTGGTCTACCGGAATGATGGTGGGCCAGACTACCACTTCACAGAGGTTCACCACGATCTCGGCGTAAAGTTCTTTGAATTAAATGCTGGTGTAGTCTGGGGCGATTTTGACCTCGACGGTTATCAAGACCTTTTTCACTGCCACTACTCCTACAACAATGAGGGAGCAAGTGGTGAGCCTGCCCGGCTCTCTCGGCTCTACTTTAATGGCGGGCCTGACGAAGCCTATCATCTGAACGACCGGACGTGGGAGACTGGACTTCGCACGCACGGAGCTTGGACGGCAGCACGACTTGACTACGACCGAGATGGTGACCTCGATCTCCTGGTAGCAACTCCTCGCGAAAAGCTAACTCTCTATCGAAATGATCTTCCACGAAAGGGAAGGTCGATTGTTGTGAGGTTGCGCGGACAAAAGGAGTCAGGTATACCAGAAGATGGTTATGGAACCAAGGTGATTATCTACAACGGGAATCAGCTCTACTTCCGTGAGCTTGCCGGTGGGGGAAGTGGAGCTACTGGCACACAAAACAGCAATGCTCTTCACTTCGGTCTCGGGGATGTCACTTCGGTGGACAGCGTTGTTGTAGAGTGGGGGGATGGCACGCGCCAAAGATTTGAGAGTGTAGAGACCGGGCGTGAGTATCGTGTGGAGTATGGCAGCAGTGAGCTTGAAGAGCTGTTTAACTCACTTACTGTTGACGAAGAAGTTGGGAGGAGGGGTGAATCGGGTAGTCGTTTTCAGGTGATGGATCTTCGGTATGACGACGAGACGATCAGCTTCAATTTCTTCACAAGTCAGAGCATTGCAGTAGAGGTCGAGGTACTGAATACACTGGGTGAACGGGTATCGTTTTATCATTTAGAGAAGGGGGAAGGAAACCGATTTGTTGAACTACCTGCATTGCTTCCAACAGGTGTTTACTTCGTTCGGTTTTCAGATGGAAGATCGGAGGAGGTTGTGAAGCTGCGGAGATAGTATCCTATGCACTATCTATGGCAGCCTTTTAAGGCAACTTCCAAAGGTCGAATCCAATGAACAGTCTGCCCCGGAGGGGCAACCGTTGCGTGGCCGGGGATGCTAATCCCCGGAAGCCAAGCATTAAAACTTCTCACGCCCCGCAGGGGCAGAATGAACGAGTGCTGGCGTAAGGCATTCTGGCTCAGCCGCCCCTTCGGGGCGGAATATTCAAATAGTGAACGTTTTCCGTGGGGTGCAGCCTTCGGCTTTCCCCACGGCCACATATCAGTGCTCCCTTCGGGAGCGGCTTGATGCCTGTTGGTTTCTTATGTGAAGATTGTGAATGCTCATCAGAGAGAACTTCCGCGTCAGTCCTTCATCAAAGAGGATTCAATGCTCTGAGTGCCCCAGCGGGGCAACTGTTAAGTGGCCGGGGATGCTAATCCCCGGAAGCCAAGTATTAAAACTTCTCACGCCCCGAAGGGGCAGAATGAATCAACGGAGCAGGAGGGAAACGTCAGAACGTCACATCAACGTCTGTCGTTGTCCAACGCGCTCTTACCTGTACGTTCCCAGATCGCTGCGTGAAGACCTCTCCGGGACGGTAGGGAGAGAGTGAGCCGTAGTCGTAAACACCATTCCCGTCGGTGTCGCGGAAAGCACTCAGACGATAGTATCCTGCCGGAATATTGGCAATCTCCCACTTCCCCGTTCTCTTCAGCGATATGCGATATTCTCTCTTATCCTCAGTGGATGTCAGCACGATCACGTGCGGGATGTCGGGAGCCAACGAGTCAACTAATGTTCCCTGCAACGTTCCCCGCTGTGGAAGGGGTTTGATGGAGACGAGCACTTGCCAGAGAGTATCGGCGCGATACCCAGCTATATCGGAGAATCCACCTAAATCAACTCTTAGGAGTGCCGAGGGAACGTTGAACGTTGTGTCATCCGCTGTGGCCGCAAACATTCCGGGGGCTACGGGGCGAACGGTATATCCTACTTCTTTTCCGGTTGCTGTATCTACTATGCGGACCAGTGGTCGGCTTTGGTCGAGGGTAACCAGTTTATCGAACATCAACAAAATTGTGTCGGTCATTCTGATTGTTCCGTTGGAGACAACTGAAGAACGGAACTGTGGTGGGAGTGTATCCCGCATCGAAGTTGTAGTAAACTCCTTGCTTCCGGCGGTATCGTTGATCGTGATTCCGTTGGTATCGCGCACGCCGGTCACCTGGATCAGTGCCGGTTGATCTGGGGGGAGTGCTTCGTGCTGAAGGGAGATGCGGAGTAGATTCGTCGGCTGCCTCCAGGCTTGAAGAATTGGAATGCTTCTGCCGTTTACAGTCAACTGAAATTGACCTGGACTAAGAGATGCGGCATCGATTGCTTCGCTGAAATTTAGATCTGTCCGAGTTTGACTTGCTGGGTAGAGAGAGTAGAGTTCTGGCGGCGTTATGTCGAGAGGGGCAGGGTTCAAGCGGAGCCGTACCCCCTCCACTGCAGGGGAGCCTCTCTCTACAACAAAATCAGTGATGGCAACCCCAAATGCGTCAACGCCGGGAGAGTAGCGACGATCCAAAAAATTGTCGATCACTGAGACGAGGCGATATCGTCCGGGAGGAAGTCCCTCCAAGGAGAATGAGCCATTGTCGGCTACCGGAGCAATCATGTCGGGGGGAACCTGATCGAACTGCGTGGTATCGTTGAAAGCCGAAACATCGCCCGGAATTATCCAAGCGAAGACAAATGCTTTTTGTCCTTCAGCACCGGCAACATTCCCAGCAATCCTGCCACTGTCGATTATCGGACCAGTAGAGAACCGGAGCGTGACAGGAGAGCCGAGACGATTACCTGAGAGATCGGTGATGCCTCCTCCAACGGTTACCGCATACGTTCTGTTCGGTAGGAGAGGGTCGCGAAACGTGATTTCCAGAGTTTTGCCACTCCAATCAATTTCAGGTGGACGCTCTGGAATTGGAGTAATCACCAGTTCCTCACTCACACCAGATTCTCGCAAGTACTCGTTAAAGGTGATTTCTACCTTCTTCCCATCAAAATTTACCTCCCCATCCACCGGCAACGTTTTACGAACCTGCGGTGCTTCCTTGTCGGGAGGGCCTCCCGGTGGTGGAATGTTCTCTCCACTGGCACAGGCTGCAAGCACTCCAAGCAACAGCGGAGCAACGTACGTGATGATATTAGTCAGTTTGCTGGTTCTCACTCGGTTCCTTTTCTCTTCTGCGGTTCAAACATTGGCAAATCTACATCATAAGGGATTGTGTGGAGGAATCTTCCACAGAACTGGACAAAGTTTTTTCAACTACTTGCCGATCTTGATGGACTCGTTAGTTGAAACGTTGGGAGGAGATACATGCTGCAAATGAGAATGCGAAACCACAAGTCCCGTTAATGCCTCACTCTCGGCAAGCTGCGATACATCACTTCCGCATAATGGTTGGCCACCTCTATAGAACAACTCTTCTCTCAACTTGCCACTAATCATCGAGTCGCTCCCGAAGGGAGCATTGCTGCGTGGCCGCGGGGAAAGCCGCAGGCTGCACCCCACGGATCACATTAGCTCTCTGGTTTTCCGCCCTGAAGGGGTGGCTGAACCGGTAGTGCTGCCATCTCCACTCGTACATTCTGCCCCTTCGGGGCGTGAGAGCCTTCAATGCTTCATTTTCCGGGGATTAGCATCCCCGGCCACTTAACGGTTGCCCCGCTGGGGCACTCAGAGCAATGGATCCTCTTTGATGTAGGACTGACGCGGAAGTTCTCTCTGATGAGCACTCATAATCTTCACGTAAGAAACCAACAGGCATCGAGCCGCTCCCGAAGGGAGCATTGCTGCGTGGCCGTGGGGAAAGCCGCAGGCTGCACCCCACGGAAAACATTCACTATTTGAATGTCCCGCCCTGAAGGGGCGGCTGAGCCAGAATGCCTTACGCCACTGCTCGTACATTCTGCCCCTGCGGGGCGTGAGAAGTTTTAATGCTTGGCTTCCGGGGATGGCTCCCCGGCCACACAACGGCAGCCCTTCCGGGGGAGTCTGTCTACTTGGTTCGATCTTCGGGAGTTCTCTTTTGTGGTTGATATTCAAGATATGTGCCACTGCTCGTTAGCCATCGCGCCCCTATCATCACTCTGGCAACTCTCTTGTCTGTATGCATAGAGAGAGCAACAAAATGCGAAGCCTTTGATAAAGACTTCTTCTGCCATAGAGTAAGGAGATAAACCGTAGCCCGTCCCGCGCCCACGAGTAAAAACGTCCCTTTCTCCTCTCGCCTTATTTACTATTCAGTGGTATATTCTATATCAGAACCTAAAAACGATTTCCTCTTCTAACCCACGTTGTTTTGGATTATGATGTATCATTCGTATCGACCTTCAATGTGTCGGATGTGGCTAACGTTCCCCTCTCTCCTCCTTCTGTCCTTACTTTGGACTTCTTCCCATCTCTACGCTGACGGCGATTTTGAGATTGAACACCATGCTGAATTTACTGTAAAGCCAAAGGATGGAGCGTATTCACTCGAATCGAACGTAAAGCGTTGGGTCTACTACCTTACCGAGCGTTCTACCAAGCAACGTGTGTTCCCTGTTCCCGAGCCGTTCTATGCAACAGTCTCCGATATTAACGGAAGATTTCCTGGAGGAAAGCTGACGAAGGAGAGTATTTCCTATATCTACCACGAGCAGGAAGATATCTTCATTGCCGACAATAAAGTCTGGTGGGTTGCCTTCCCGCAGGTGAAGAAGGGTGAGTCGGTGATGTATGGATACGAGATGAAGTATAAAGGGGCTGAGTGGTTCCCGATCCAGTATGTTCCGAACAACGGGAAGGTCAAGAAGTTCCTCTTGAAAATCGAGCATCCTTCCGATGTGCAGGTTGAGTTCAACATGTTTTTCTCACGTGAGGAGCTTCCCTTCCGGGTAGAGAATCCAAACAATGAGTTGACGATGCTCATCTTTGAAGATATTGAAGAACAGGAAGGACTTGACTATTTCCCCTACAACGGTTTTAACGCGGCGATTCAAGTTAGGCTAACGCAGAATGGTAAGGCGATTACACCAACTACCACCGAGGAGTTCACAGCTTGGTATCGTACTCTGTTCGAACAAAAGCCAGCAGTTACTCCGGAACATGCAGCCAAGGTTCGGGAGGCAATGGTTGGGGCTACAACTCCGCGTGAGAAGCTGAAAGCAATTCACGACTTTGTGCGGACGAACATCCGCTACATTGCCGAAGAGGACGACTACGGAGCGATTGTTCCCCGCAGTCCCGATTTAGTATTGCAACGGGGATATGGGGATTGTAAGGACCGTGCCTACCTAATCTCTGCACTTGCTGCCGAGGAGGGCATTAACGTCGACATGACGCTGGTGGCAACCAACCCCACCCCTACGTTCCCCAACAGCACCTATATGCACCAGTACAACCATGTGATCTGTTCTTGGAACGACGGGACTGAGCGGGTCTACTTCGACCCTACAAGTAAGTATACCGAGTTCGATAACCTACCCTACAGTGATGTGGAGAGTACAGCCCTTGTGCTCGATCCTAAAAATCCACAAATGGTGCGCTTGCCACGACCAAACCAGAATGCTGCCATCGAAGTTGAACTGCGTGGTAATCTAAGCGATCCAGAAAATGTAAGTGCGCGGGTAACGTTGCGGAACGTCTACTTCTCGGCCGCGATGAATGCAATGGATGAACTGCGTGGACTTGATCTGGAGAACATGCTCTCGAACATGTTGAACTCACATCTCTACAAGATTTCACTCGACTATTTCACGCGAGATAGTGTTGGCGAAGACTTCGTGATCTTCACTGCCAATGCAGACTTGTCGAATTTTCTGATTGCCTCAACGGCAAAGAAATACCTTCCGGCCATGCCGTTTCGGACAATCGAGGCTGATGTTTTGGAGCGGAAGGATGACCTCTGGCCTATCACAACAAACCTGCAAGAGACTATCGAGATGCGGATGGTGCTCGATTTGCAAGGGCTTTCAATCGAAGAAAAACAGGTTGCCTTTGGAGACGAGACACACGCATCGTTTGCCGCCTCGATTGACCTCTCTGAAGATGGTAGCGCACTGGTGAACTATCGACTCTGGCAGGCTTCTGGACTCTACGAGGGGGATGCAAAGTCGCAGTTCCTCGACTTCTGTCAGGAGTATCTGAAAAGCAAAAAGCAGATGTTTATTCTTTCATCTACATCAGAATAAAATCACACTCTAATATGAAACTCTATTTCCTGCTTCCACTTCTGTTGGGTACAATCCTTGCATCCTGTATGATGGGGCCAAGGCGGCACTACGTGCTCGAAACTGTTCCACCTGAGTCCTTAGTTGGGGTCAAGTATGATGTCGAGGCATATCAGGAGAAGTACGACGGCCACGACGGTGTCTTTATCTTATCTGACGATCTTCTCGAACATGTCTCATCGGGGCAAATTTGGAACGCCTACCGTATCTCATCGCTTCGCTTTATGATTCTCAACCCCGATGCAGAGTGGTTGACGACATTCTCAGTGAGAACAAACTCTAACCGTGAACTGCTCAACGCCTACATCAACGTTATCTCACCTGATGGGACTGTAAAGTCTTTCACGAAGAAGGATCTGAAAGTCGAGAAAGATTCTGAGGGGGGGACAGTCTACCGCTTTGCCTATCCCGACGTTCAGGTGGGGACGGTTGTAGATGAAGGGTATGAAATTAAGTATCGGATTGGAGCTTCCGTCTCTCGCTACGAGTTCCCCTTGCAGTTCGACGTTCCGTGCGAGAAGGTGAGAGTGCAGTACGCATATCCCGATTTCTTAGAATCAATAC
>JBFWSB010000148.1:0-10235 GCA_050248595.1 Kapaibacterium sp. (SeqCode) | reverse complement strand
CACCCTACCGTACCCTACTCAATTTTCTTTCCGAAGACATAGTCATCCCCACGTTCATTCATCGTAATCCAATACTACTCCGTTGAGTATTGATAATACTTGGCATTGCTGTCAGTTTCACCTCCACGGAACAAGAGAGTCTCTCCATTCAAGTTCATAGAAGCAGACTTATCGAAGTCGCTAAGAAGTATCTGCGTTTTATAGTTCTCCTTTTCTGTTCTGAACGAACAGGAGCAGCCGAGGTCACCTAATTCAGGAGATGCCTTGTCAAGGATCGCAATCTTCACTGACTCATCCTCACTCTTCGGAGTGTCGGTGGCTGGCGTCGGTGGAACCACTGCGGTATCTCCGTTTTCAGAATCGATTCCTCTTTTGTCGGCCTCTCCACACGAGAAGAATCCAATCAGAAGGGTTAAGGCAAGTGCGTAGGTTAGTTGGTTCTGTAGGTATAAGATCATAGTCGATGTGTCGTTAATTTGGTCTGACGCTCTCTTACTGAGTTCTTGGCAAACACCTCGAATATAGTTGCCACCATTAACCAAGACAAGATTTTCAGTCTGAACGAAGTTCCCTATTCCGTTTCCCGCTTGCTATTGCAATTGGACGTTGTTGCATGAGTAGGCCGCAAGGGGAACAATGTGGGAGACTGGAAGGTGTTGGCAGATAAGAATGTAGCTCCAAAAGCTAAGATTTCATTTCCAGTATGATGATTACGCACTGGGATTGAAGTTTTCACCTCGCATCATCAACTTAGTGTTATCTCAACACCCCCCACTTCTATTCTCCAGCTACTCTTGCTCAATTCCAACTTCCTTCATCAAATACAGACCGTAGTTCCGGATTGTCTCGATAACTGGAATACAAGTCATCCCCTTATTGGTTATGGAGTATTCAACTTTCGGAGGGACTACAGGGTAGACTTCTCGATGAATGAACCCCTCACTCTCTAATTCCCTCAATTGGGTGGTCAGCATCTTATCTGTTATATGCGGAATATCCTTCTTTAGCTGGCTATAGCGCATCGTTTGGCTCTTCAGTCTCCATAGGATCGGCATCTTCCACGTTCCACCGATTCTATCTATAGCGAACTCTACTGGATTGTAGTAGAGCTTATCCTTATACATAAATTCTGGCATAATTGTCTCTTTTTCCAATTCTTTCTTAGAAGTATGTACCTCTGATTTTGGTAAGTATATTGCCCAATATACTATACAATCTCACTTTTGCAGCACAGCTCAGCAAAAAATCAAGCAACAACAGCCACTAAAGAATGGGAACAAAAGTGAGAGAAGAAAAACGTTATGTGCACGCTCATGGAATGCCTTCAAAGGGTAAAATCCTCATGGTTGCCAGCAGTCCAACCGTATCGGAGCAGACAGGGTGGCCAATAGGCTTCTGGGGAGCAGAGTTAACCCACCCTCTTCGTGTATTTCAAGAAGCCGGTTATGAAATCGAATTGACTTCGACTGAAGGGGGTGAGATTATCATGGATAGTTATTCAGACCCGACAGATGAGAGTGGTTACTCAGCTCACGATGTTATCACCTTGGGATACATGCAACTGGATTGGTTCAATGATATGTTGAAGACCACCAAGAAGTTCACCGAGGTGAACTCGGGTGACTACGATGCTATTTTTCTGGTTGGTGGTCAGGGGCCTATGTATACCTACCGCGGCAATCGCGATTTGGAAAATCTTTTCGCCTCGTTCTATGATGAAGGAAAACCAAGTGCAGCAGTCTGCCACTCTGTTACGCTACTACTCCAAACCAAAGGCTCGAATGGAGAACTGTTGGTAAAAGGAAAGACCTGGACTGGCTTTGCAAATTCGGAAGAAGACTTCGCCGATCAGGCGGTAGGTCAGCAAATCCAACCTTACAGAATTGAAGATGAAGCGAAGAAGATCGAGGGCACAACGTTCAAGGTAGCCGATCCATTCGCATCCTACGCCATCACCGATGGGAACCTCGTAACCGGACAACAGCAAAACTCTGGAGCCGCAGCAGCAGAAATGGTAGTCGACCTCCTTTCAAAGTAAACATTATAGAGTACAGGAGAGACAGCAGGATGTCTACTGATCTATTCTATCTACCTGTCTGTCTTTCCTGTACTCAGCCCTTAACTTCAACGAGATACATGAGAAGATTATTCTTCTTTATCGCCATTACATCCTCTCTCTCCATTCAAGCACAGAGCTTCGAGTTTATGCCCGGTACTGAGCAGATATTCATTGACGTTCAATGGCTCAATACTTTCGACGAGGAAAAAAAGTGGTCTCTTTTCAGCAGAACGAGAGCCACAACCGACTACGATGAGAAGACAGATCTCTTCACTGGAGCTTACCTGAACTATACTACTGCGTCAGGCATTGGTGGAACAGTCTTAGGAAGGATTGGAAGCCGTGGTGCAGGAGGAGACGCTGGCATTCATTTCTTCAAGGCGAAGAAGAGTATTCTGATCTATGCGTTGGCCTCGTTAGATATCGACCTCGACTTTGCATACTCTTGGTTCTCTATCATCCGCTATACACCTGAGTTCAACGATACGTGGAGGCTCTACAGCAGCCTTGAACTCTTCTCAAACTTCAATGCAGATGGCCACGTAGCAAGCGTGCAGCGAATAAGAGCCGGGATAGATCGATCTGGTTATCAATTCGGATTGGCTCTCAACCTATCAGAGATAGGAAACAATTACGATGCTGTTGGCACAAACCCAGGTCTGTTCGTGAGGAAACAATTTTAAGAAGTGCGATGATCGTAAAAAGAAACTTCAGCCCACTCAAAGTATGGCAATATATCAAGAGACCGATGTGGTTTGTTATCCTTTGGTCAGTAGCTGTCTGGGGACTTCACTATTTCACTGACGCCAGAGAACTACTCATCAACTTTACACCCATTGGCATTTTAGGTTCTGCGTTGGCCATCTTTGTTGCCTTCCGCAATAACTCAGCTTATGGACGCTGGTGGGAAGCTCGCAAAGCCTGGGATGGGGTCGTTAATTCCAGCAGAGTTTTGGCACGACTGATTATCACGTTTACTGATAGCCACTCTCATCAAGACAACTACGACAAAAAACGGAGCGAGCATTTCAAGGAAAGCATGGTTCTGCGATGTATCGCTTGGGCGCATGCCTTACGTATACACCTAAGAGAAGGGGAGCAGTGGGAAGAGATCAAACCATTTCTGAAGGACGACGAATACAACGAGTTCGCATCATCGCAAAACAAACCGACATACTTGCAGCTAATCATGGGGAGAGAAATCTACAAAGCGATGGGGAACGGAACATTAGGTGGTTTTGATAGTTTTCAGATGGAAGGTCAACTACTTGCGTTGGCAAACTATCAAGGGACTGCCGAAAGAATCAAGAACACGCCGTTGCCACGACAATATGATTTCTTTACGCGAGTGTTCGTCTTGCTCTTTGCATTTCTTCTACCGTTCGGGCTTCTGCATCTCTTTCAATCTGATCTGTTAGCCTCCCTTTCATGGCTGATAATTCCATTCTCAATTCTTGTTGCAGGTGTCTTCATCATTATGGAACGAACTGGTGCAGCAAACGAAGACCCCTTTGAAAACCAAGTAACCGATATACCGATGACAGCACTCTGCAACACCATTGAACGCGATCTTAAAGAGATGTTAGGGGAAAAAGAGTTGCCAGAGAAATTGCAAGCAGTCGATGGCTACCTGTATTGATCTATAGCATGACTATCTGATGACGGTCGTTCTGGTCAAGACCCCACCGAGTCAACTCTAAAACCTCTATAACCATTCAAGTATTCAACTACCTGACAACTAAACCAGACGATATATCATTATGAGAATCGGGATTATAGGAACAGGAAATGTGGGGGGGGCATTAGCGACAAAATGGGCAGAAGCTGGGCATGAAATACTCCTTGGTGTTCAAGACATCAATGATTTCAAAGGGAAGAACTTGCTGCAGAATCCTAATACTTCTGCCCACTCAATACATCATGCTGTTCAGAAATCGGAAGTTGTTCTTCTGGCCACACCGGCAACAGTTGCAATAGAGGTTGCGCAAGGGTTAGGTGATACTACCGGAAAAGTGATTACTGATGCCATGAACATTATCAACGGTCGTGGCCCGCAAGGCTTTACGAATACCACGCACGCTGTTTTAGCCAATACAGCTACCCAAGATGTAGTAAAATGCTTTAATACTACAGGGTTCAACAATATGATGAACCCCTATTACAACAACACCTCGTTAGATATGTTCACTTGTGGTGATAGCAAGATCGGGAAGAGGATTGCGATCCAGCTTTCGCAGGATGCAGGGTTCGCAGAGTGCTATGACATAGGAGGGAACGACAAATTTGAACTACTGGAACAGTTCGCCTGGTTTTGGATAAACCTTGCCATGTTTCAAGGACAGGGGAGAGAGATCGGGTTCAAATTGTTGAAGCGATAGAGTGGGTAGATACTTCAGATTTTGTGCTGGTTTGCTTGTGCCCACAATAAAAACTCAGCTTCAAAAAGAAGGATGTTGAGCATTTTGCTCTACATCCTTCTTTGCCGAGTTGGCTGATCTGGCTACCAAGGTACAGTAACGCAGCTACACTTCACCTTCTATCACCAGCAGCCACTGCACACTGAACTTGTCTCGCAACATCCCGAAGTTTTGATTGAGTGGGAAAAGAACATTCCCACCTTCGGCAAGCTGGTTAAAGACTTCTTCTCCTTCCTGTCGATCAGAAAACATAACGAACATTGAGATGTTCGTTCCTAACTGTACTGGATGGTTTGGTAAGTCATCAGAAGCTTTCAAGTGGATATTCTCAGCCTTAAGCTCTGAATCGAATACCCGATCTTTAAAATCCTCTGGAACATCGATTGGCGACTCTCCAAACGTCTGAATGTGAGTGAGTTCCCCCTTCAGCACTTCACTGTAGAATTCGATTACCTCTCTACAGTTCCCTGGGAAGACGAGATATGGAATCAGCGACTTCATAACGTTCTGGTTTGGTGGTTCTCCGTTAGGGAAGTGCAGAGAAGGAACTGATGATTGCCAGTCAACAGAATGTAAGGTAACTCCACTCTACGCTTCCATCTACATCCAATGCAGAACTGAAATCAGCGGGGCAAGCTATTCAAATTTCTACCTCTTCGGCAAGGGTGAAAATTTTTGTCTGCACGCCGAATATCACTTTCCCTTCAATCATCCCGAAGACCTTCTGTAAGGCGGCCTCCGCTTTCTCGGCCTGTTCCATGTTGTCGAACTCGAGATCAATGACAACAACCGTATCGTCGTCCGCCTGACGGAATATCCGATAGCGCTTCACTCCCGATTCTTTTCTGTTGATCGGGTCGCTGTCGAACGCTCTCTTCCATCCGAGATAGTCGGCAACTTTGTGTTCAATTCTCAGGATTACCATGGTGTGGAATCTGTTAGTGAATACTGCGTTTAAGTAACAGGGTTAGTCCGCACACTAACGTTCAAACATAGTTATTTTGTGCAATCCTGTTCCCTCAAAACTTCACTGTCTGATGTTCAGATCAAGAACACTATCCAAATAACCGAGATAAAAAGGCAACCCTTTCTCTTCTGGAACCCATCCTGCATCTCTTCCATATTCAATCACCTGCCTAACAACAACAGGTGTAATGGCGAATTGCTGTCTCTCACGTATTCCACCACTATCACTATCGCACGGAAGCTGTTGGTGGTGGTAGTCAAATCTTGCCTGCAAAAGTCTTCCCAGATTGCGATAGGCTTCAACACACAGGTCAATCCACCCGTCGTTTCCCGAAGCAACCCAGCCATACTCACTCTTATCAACTGTGATTTTTCTACGTCCTTTCTTTGGCAGAGACATGGTAGATATGTCTCGGAAAGATGAAAATATATGCGAGCATTGAGGCTCTACAGACTCTCTTACTCGTGTGGCAGAAATAACATTGATTCTAACCCGGATCGTGGGAGGAACCCTTCTCCCACGATCCAGATATGTTCCACTCTACTTGTACGCAATCACCGCGCTCGATGGTCCGGCTAACGGCATGATTGCTGTCGACGCGAAGCCGACCTTCTCTGCCCACCCCTTGAAGTCTGCAAAGGTGTAGTCGAACCCTTCTCCGGTTTCAATCAACATGTTGAGACTCATCATCAAACCGAAGGCATTCTCCTTCCTTTCGTCGTCGATGATCCCTTCGATGGCAACGAAGGCTCCCCCCTCAGGCAGGGCATCGTATGCCTTCTGCATCAGCATTAACTTGATTTCTTCGTTCCAGTCGTGCAAGATATTTCCCATCACGACAATGTCGGCTTTGGGAAAATCATCTTTGAAGAAATCACCCTCGGCAGTCTGCACTCTCTCTCCCAGCTGAAAATGTTGAATCGTTTCGTTGGCAATCGGTGCAACTGCGGGGAGATCCCAACTAATGCACTCCATGTGGGGTTGGTGTTTTGCTACCATCAGGGAGAGCAGAGCCGATGCCCCTCCAACGTCAACTAAAGTCTTAGCTCCAGAAAAATCGAACGCCTGACTGAAAGCCATGAAGTTCCCCATCTGGATGCCACTCATGGCGTGCATGAACTCTCTCAACCGATCTTGATCTGAGTAGAGCGTTTCGAAAAGATCCCCCCCATTCTTTGCCTCGTTCTGAGGTGTTCCTGAAAGCAATCCTTCCTCTAAACTTCCCCAGAAGTTGTAGAGTCGGTTGTTCAGCATCTCGAGCATACCGCCGATATAGCTTGGCTTCTTCTTATCGAGGAAGAAATCGGTGTCGGCACTGTTCGAGTACGTTGCTGTCTCCAACAGGCCGTCGCGATTCAGAAAACCAAAGGTCGCGAGTGCATCCAGATAATCGTAGACGTGACGGTCAGTACAGTGCAATCCGAGGTGTGCCTTGATCTCGCTCCCCGACATTGATCCCCTTTCGGCCAACGTTGTGAAGAGTTGGAACTTCACTCCACTCAAAAGAATTTTTGAAGGCCAGAACCCTGTCCCAATCCGCATGATGTTCTCTGGGGTTGGAAGATTAGCATGATCCATGTGTTGTTGGTATTAAAACGTTGTTGCCTACTCTGATCGGTTTTCAGCATCCCCGGATTTTTTTTCTCTCTATATGGCCTGATATGGCCTACTCACATGCCACTTCCTGCTGAATGGGAACAGAACAGGATCTCGCGTAGTGCTTCCGCAGCAACTCTCCACTACATCCTCCCCAACGCCGAGGGAAGCCCCACTCCTCTCCTCCAGGCCGACAATTGCCCTAAGTGCATTGACTCGTGAGCAACGCACATGAAGATTGTACAGTCGAGATCGGATGGAAGGTACTTGGACAGTCGCCACTCGAAAGCTCCACTCAACGAAGAGAAATCACGCTGGAGCAACAAGGCTTTCAATTGTTCGTGCTGTCGGCGAAGTTCGCTCAACAGTTCGCTCTTTGTGGGATATTTAGCAATATCACTGTCGGGCAGGGTCGGGTCACCGGGGCCTTTGCGCATGAATAGCTGGTTCCAGAGTTCCGGAAGCTCTCCCTCCCCTCCCAAGTCGTCGATTGTCATCGCAGTTGCCACCGCAAGGTGACCGAGCGTGAAGGCGGGATGATTTTCCAGACCGGTTGCCGGAGAGTAGGCCATAAGATGTTCCGGCACATCCTTTACCAGTTCTTCAGCAAAGGCATAGTTGAAATCGAGTTGCCTGTTGATGAACTCCAGACTCATAGATTTTACTACTGGTTAACAAACGACTCGTTTATGATTTCTTGCTCTCTCAAATCTTTCCCCTGTTCAACAACTGACTTAA
This sequence comes from Kapaibacterium sp. (SeqCode), assembly GCA_050248595.1. GTDB lineage: Bacteria > Bacteroidota > Ignavibacteria > OLB7 > OLB7 > JAGWAZ01. The sequence goes on along the minus strand of JBFWSB010000148.1, from coordinate 2,458 downwards.
GGTTGGTCAAGAAGAAGGTCCAGCAGACACAGCAGTTGATGAAACCGAACTCGTTCTCTTCGTTCGGGTTGTGGTTGGTCTGTTCTAACCGAAGCAACGATGTCTCTCCAGGCTCGATATCTTCCACACTAAACGTGACGGTAAAATCCTTTCCGAACGTCACTTCAAAAGATTCATTTCTTGTATAGCCGAGAACCGTACCCTCTACTTCATGCGGCTTCTGCCACTTCCACAGATAGTTGAAACCGGCCTGCAAGTCACTCCCCTGAACAGGTGCTCCAGTTAGATCTACATACTCAACGTGTCCGAGGAACCATTGGGTCAGACCATCACTGGTGGTCACATAGTCAAAGAGTCTCTCTCTGGAGCAGGCAACCTTAATCTCCAGTTTGAATCGATTTCTGGAAAAGTCTTCCCGTTTCATTCTCTTTCGTCAGTTGGTGGTTGTGTTTGCAGGGAACATCAGGAGAGAAGCAATTTCTTCTCAATCTTCGTTGCGTGAATGTCCCGTTTACTTGTGAAGCAATTTCGTACACACCCGAAAAGTTACGGAATAAGGAAAGGGTAATCTCAAGAGCTTGTGAGGAACTCTCTCCCTATTAACATCCCAGCTCATCGATTTGAGAATGAAACTATCCCCGCCGGAAACGACTTCAAGCCACTTGAACTCCCATCCGGAATTCTCCCTTCCTCCCCTTTATAAATTTTGCATTTTTACTTTTGAATTCCCCTCCCCCCTCCCTATACTTGTCGCAACCTGCTGATGAGGATAGACCCCTCTGAAGGGCAAGACTGAATCGGGAATGGTTGTGGGAATCCTCTCTCTCACAAGCGTAGACCTTAGTAGGGCTTGACGTTCGTGCCACGATAGAGCACACCAATCGAGTGCCGACATCCTCTGTCGGAAGCTGGATGGTACCGCCGGCCTGCCGGTTCCAGCTGTAAATAATTTCCTACACAAACTTGATCTAATGGAGGTCGGCAATGAACCGAACGTTTGTTGCGAAACTCGGCGAGATGATCGGCGAGGAAGTTACGGTACGCGGATGGGTCTTTCGGCTCCGCGAACTGGCAAAGGTTACCTTTCTCATTCTCCACGACGCAACCGGCATGGTGCAGTCCGTGGCAAATCCTGCTCAACTCGACGGAACTGATTTGAAGTTGGATGATGTGGTAGAAATCCGTGGGCGCGTCCGGAGCGAGTCGCGGTCGAAGGTTGGGTTTGAACTTGACCTACTCGAGATTAACGTCTTGAACAGGTCGGCATTCCCTCTCCCCTTCAACTCAAGCTCGAATCTTGCAGAGGTTCCGTTAGAGGTACAGCTCGACCACCGCCCTCTCTCCCTTCGCAACCCAGTTGTTGGAAATATCTTTCGCGTGCAAGGGGAAATCTTGCAGGGATTTCGGGAGTTCCTTCGCGAACACCACTTCACCGAAATTGTCTCTTCAAAGATTGTCGCCGGTGGTACAGAGGGGGGAACTAATCTCTTCGAGATCGACTACTTCGACCGAGCTGCATACTTGGCTCAGAGTCCGCAGTTTTACAAAGAACATGGTGTAGCTGGGTTCGAACGAGTCTTCGAGACTGGCCACGTCTACCGCGCCGAGCCGCACGCTACAAGCCGACACCTGACCGAGTATTACTCGCTTGACTTTGAGATGGGGTTCATCGACGGACCGGAGGATGTGATTGCATTAGAACGGGAACTACTCACATACATCTTCAACAGACTGAATGAGAAGTTTGGTGAGATGTTTATCGAGAGTGGTGTTGAACTTCTTCCTTCGATGTTAGAAGTCCCGACGTGGGAGTTCGGAGAATGTCTCGAACGGCTGTCCCAGGTTCACGGAAGGAACGATTTAGTAGATGACTTGGACCCAGAGGCCGAGCGGCAGCTCTGCGCAATTGCAGAACAGGAGACTGGAGTTCCGGCACTCTTCGTCCTCGGCTTCCCACTTGCAAACCGACCATTCTACACTCACCCACGCGGGAGCGGAGAGAGTGCTGAGAGTTTTGACCTTCTCTTCCGTGGTCTGGAGATCACAACCGGAGGCCAACGCCTGCACCGACGTGAAGACTTGGAGAGCGCACTGCACGGACGAGGAATCGATCCAACGTCGTTCGAACCACACCTTCGGATGTTCGGCGTAGGAATGCCCCCACACGGTGGACTCGCAATCGGACTGGAACGTCTGACGATGTTAATAACTGGACAAAAGAACGTGCGGGAGGCGACGATGTACCCAAGAGATCGAAACCGCGTGAGTCCATAGCCCCGTGGTGTTTCTTGGTGCCCTTGGTGGTGAGTTTAGAATTATCACCAAGGGCACGATAGTTGAGAGAAGATTTGCAAAAGACTCAAATCGGTTCATGAATCGGAGCCGTTCGTTTCTCGACGACGATCGATGCTTTCAAGGATATCTTCTAACGACAGCTTCTCAAAAATTTTGCCCCTAT
>JBFWSB010000147.1:0-10321 GCA_050248595.1 Kapaibacterium sp. (SeqCode) | reverse complement strand
CGAACCCGAGTGGAGGGAAGGTACGGATAGTGTACAGTGTAGTGGAGAGTGGGGCACATTCGATGCGGGTGGTTGACGGTATGGGTCGACAGGTTGGCTTGGTGTTTTCGGGGTTGTTTATTCCAGGAGAGTATGAGTTGGAGTGGATGGGAGCGGGATTATCGAGTGGAGTATACTGGATCGTGTTGGAGACACCGACACTTGTTCTCACCGAGCCTCTGCAGGTTAAAAATTAGAACGACACAATGTAAAAATCAGTTGTTTAGTTTGTACGTGTTCGCTACTTTATCTCCTATCAAATGTGTGTGCAAATCTCTTCACAATCCAAATCTAAGGCCATCACGTAAGTATACGTCGCTCTCAATGTATTAAGGCTGTAGCAAATAACCTTCTAATCGATCTGTCGGTTAGAGCGCGTTGACAATCAAAAGAACTCAAAGAAGGCAGCAATGCTAATAAAGGAGAAGAAGTTGCGAGCAGTCTTCTCATAGCGTGTGGCAATACGCCTGGATTGCTTCAAACGACCGAACAACCGCTCTACCTAATTGCGATGCCTGTCGCACTCTTTGCCATAGAACCGTCGTACTCTGCGATTCTTGCGAGGTGGAATCACCACCTCTGCTCCTGAGGATTCGATCAACGCAAGAAAGGTGTCCGCATCATAGGCTCGGTTACCGAGCACCGAACCAGTAACCGGCCGAACGCCTCTAATCGCAGCCTGAGTAATCAATCGGTAGAAGAGCAGAGGTGCAGAGAGAATATCAACCCGCTCTCCAGCACTGAGCCAGAGAATCAACGGACGTTCAGAAGCATCACAGATCGCATGAATCTTACTGGTGAGTCCACCAGATGAACGACCGAGTGCTTCAGCTTCGGCGTCCGTTTTTTTGTCCTGCTGCGTGTTGATGTGCCCGAACGATCGTTGCGTCGATCTGCACTTCATCAAGGTCAAACTCTTGGAGTTCGGCAAGGATATTCTCCCAGCGATTGGTTTTTGACCAGCGGTTAAAGCGTTGGAAAACGGTATTCCAGTTACCGAAGCGTTCAGGCAGATCACGCCAGGGAGCACCGGTTTTCAGAATCCAAAGAACAGCGTCGATGAACAGTCGATTGTTCTTCGCGGTGGCACCGGGATCAGAGGCTTTGCCTGGGAGGAGTGGTTCGATGCGAGCATATTGCTCATCGCTGAGGCTATGACGGGTTCGACTCATTCTGTCTTTTCCACTAATATCGCTATCTATTTCTGAATGTCAACGCACTCTAGTGCTTGATAGTAAATGTAGGGATCACCCAATATCGTCGGAGACGATTGACTTCTTCCGCAATCTTTCAGGGTTCCTCGTCTATCTATTTCAAACGAATCTCGTCTCCTTTTCTACAAGAGGTTATAAACCAGTGGGAGTAGAAGTCCGAGATAACTCAAACATCTATAATCTAACAAAGTAAGAACTGAAGATATTCGAATTAATTAGCTGTAGTAAAAAGCAGCGAGAATTGGCTCGGCTTTTGAATGTATCTTTTCGTACGGTAGGTAAGTACTTTGAGAAAATCAAATGCACATTCAATGAATGGAGTTATTGACAAAATCCATCTTCATCGTGCGGCTGTCGAAAGGCAACGGCAAAAAATAATTGAATGGTCAAAATAGGTATAAATGCGTATTGATAAGTGTATAGTACAGTTCGTATGTTGCTATACAAGTGATATGAACTCCCATTCTAATCTAACTACTAAGATTAGAAGAGTATATTCAGAATTCAAATTGAATAGAACCCACATTGCATCGAAGCATTCACTTATGCTTCCGATTATTATTTATTCATAAATCATCATAGTGGTGGAAAAATGAAAAGAGAAAAACAAGTAAATGACAAGACAGTGCATGGAAAATGGGCAGCAAGCTTTGTTGTACTGTTGGGTCTGCTTTTTGTGTCTGTCGCTGATGCACAGCAGTGGAAATATGTGTATGGTGCACTTGGTAACGAAGTTGGATTTAATAGAGTAAAGCCAGTTACAGGAACTTGTGCCTCTACAACACCTTCTGGCGGAGGAAGTGCATATAACGGATACATAGCTGTTGGTACATCTTTTACTCGAGATCCGAATGGGGATATCTATGTTGTGCGAACTGACAATAATGGGGCAACCGCCTGGGAACGAACCTACGACATCAACAACAATAACTTAGCAGACGCTGGATGGGGACTTGTTGAAGTATCTGACGGCTCTGGGTTTGTGATTACGGGTTTCACAGAAGTGACTTCAGGTGATTATGATGTTTTTCTTATGAAAATTAATTGTCAAGGTAATATCCTGTGGACGCAAACTTATGGAACAGTGGTTGGAAATGAATACGGTCTTGATGTAATTGAGACAACAACTGGCAATCCAAACAATTTTCCTAAGCCGACTGCTGCTGGAGACTTTGTCGTATGTGGCTTCATGGAGTATATCCCTGCTGGGCAGCAAGTGTTAAATCGGGATGCATATTTGCTACGAACTATGAATACAGGCGCGATTATCTGGGATGCGCAATACGATAATCCTACAGGGGTGACTGGAATATTTGATATGGAACGTTTCTACGCACTGACTGAGGCTACACCAGTTGGAACAGCACCGACTGGAGATATTATTGCGGTAGGTGAGTGGGTAGGGGTAAATGGGGGTGGGATGGACGGATATGTGCTACGAGCCAACGGTGATAATGGATCGCTTGGAGGGACAGCGTACCAAAGAGCGGCCACATTTGGAGGTTGCGTCTATATATTCGAAGATATAGCAGACCCTTGTATTCCAAATACTGATTGCTACCATGATTTTGATAACTGTTATGATGCTGAACAGTTCTTCTCAGTAATCGAACTTCAAAACCCTGGATTGACTGATGTGTCAGGGCAGCCAGATGTTGTGGTTGTTGGTGTTACCTACTCTCCCGGCCACGGTGAAATATATGCTGTTCGGATTGATGGAGGAGACCCGTGTACGCAGGATGTTGAGAATACTATAGGCCAAGGTTTCACTGGAATCTGTAGTCCTGATGTGTATACTGAATTAGCTCAATGTGTCCGTGAAGTAACGTGGGAGATGGGGGGCGACGAAGTGAGTCAATACGATTTAGCTCTCACAGGACGTACAGATCAAGGCAGTGGCAACGTTTGTGCCAAAGACGACGATGCATTCCTCTTAACTATTGACCCTAATACTTTAGCTCCAGTTACTGGTGGAATTGCCGTTCTTTATGGACAGACTGGGCAAAGTCTAAACGAAGATGGATACTCTCTTGATCCAGTACAGGCTGTGAACAGTAGAACAGAAGGATTCATTATTTGTGGAACTAATCACTCTGATCCAGTTGGTGCAGGGGATCCTGGAGATCTCTATCTCATCAAAACGAATACAGCGGGGAGTGCTTCTGCAACTGGCCAGTGTGAAAATGTTTTTGATGTAGATAAGATAGACTATGGATGGACTCCATTCTGTCGTACACCAACTTCTTCAGCTTGGTCATTTGACGCCTCAAGAAATACTGTTCGTTATTCAGGATTGAATGATGACGAAATTTGTACTGGAGCTGGCGGAAAGAGTGTGTCTTCAACTATTCCTTCGCACAGGTTAAATGCATGGAGATTGAAGGTTGAGGCGACCCCAAACCCTGTGCTTTCAGGAAAGAGTACAACACTTGATGTGACTGGAGTATCAGGACAGGAAATAGAGATTCGAGTCTTTGATGAGATCGGACGAATTATTAAGCGATTCTCGACGGTTATGGTGGGGACTCAAGTAGAGGTTGTGACAACCGGATTACTGAGTGGATTATATACAGTCTCAGTTTGGGATGGAAAGAATATGGGAAGTACGATGATGCAAGTTGTTGAGTAAGGTCAATACCAAGGGACATTATTCGATATCGGTTAATGTAGTGCACGGAGAGGGAAGTTCATTCTTCTCTCTCCGTGTATGTTCTTATAATCGAATATAGTTGTCTTTCGGCTTGTTGATCCACGTCATGCCTCTTTATGTTGGATACAACCCTATTCTGTTAAGGTCAAATCAAAAACCTCTAAGAAATTGTTTGCGTGAGTGTCTGTGGACGTGTAACTTGATGCATAATAAATATATTGGTCTATTTGCTATGGAGCTACCCACATGCTGTCAGTCATAATCAATCGGTTTTTCTGTAAGCCTCACACGATTCGCCTCATTCTCTGCCTGATCTGTTCTCCTCTCATTCAGAGTAGCTTTGCCAGCATGGTATTACATGCTCAAGTTCCAACAAGTGGTCTGGTTCTCTATTATCCGTTTAGTGGCAACTCAAATGATGGGAGTGGCAATGGACACAATGCTACGCCAGTCAACGGCCCAAATCTAACAAGAGATAGGTTCGGTCAGTTGAATAGAGCTTATACGTTCGATGGGGTCAACGACTACTTCCGAGTAACCAACCATGCAGACTTTCTCTTTGATACTGGATCGAGTTTTACAATCTCTGTTTGGTTTAGAACATGTATGCCATCGGACGACAGAGGGAAACGCCCTTGTTTCTTTGGCATTCCCAAAACTCAAGGAAGTGTTAGTTCGGAAGATAAAAAAGGGTATGGATTAAACTATTTTAATCAAGATCCGCGAAGTGTTGAGGCACACGGGGAGACTACACCTGCAGCAGGAACGGCCGGAAGTGGCATCTCGTATCTTACCAACATGCAATTGAACGATGGACTATGGCATCATGCAGTTTTTGTACTTAACTACACTACGAAGACTGAAATACTCTATGTAGATAATACCTCATATTCAGAGAGCTTTACTTTTGCATTTCCACCAGTCAATCGTACGGCGAACCCAAGTGATGCATACATTGGTACAAATCCAAGATTTATCGGAACCGTTGTAGCTGAGCACTTCCACGGTGACATCGACGATATTCGTGTTTATAACAGGGCATTGACCACAACAGAGGTCAATGCTCTCTATACAGAAAGTGGGTGGCCAACAAGTTTGAATCGAACTTTGAATTTTAATTTTGAAGCAGTTGATGATACTGTTATCTGTAAGGGAGATAGTGTACGACTCTTGTTGAGTGGAACGTATGATGGAGTTTTTTGGAATACAACGGAAGGTATTTCCGACCCTCAAGTTCGTAATCCTATTGCTAAGCCTACTCAGACAACTACGTACGAAGTAACTGGATATAGAGAAATTTATCGAGATCCATGTGGTGATACTGTTATACTTCGGAAGAGTGTGCGCGTGATTGTTCTCGATCCACCAATAGCGAATGCCGGTTCAGCTCAGTTCCTTTGTACAGGAGACACGCTAACGCTTGGTGGACTTACAACTGGAGGTTTACCTCCTTATCAGTGGCAGTGGACCCCATCTATTGGCTTAGATAACGATAAGATAGAACGCCCGAATGTGGTAGTCACACAAAGCGAACGATACCAAGTTATTGTGACGGATGCAAAAGGGTGTCGAGATACTGCATTTGTATCGGTAACTGTGGTTGATCCTCCGGAAGTAGAGATCGTTGGAACTGATACAGCCTACTATTGTCAAGGGAGTGGAGTGTTGGAGCTAGTTGCTGAAGGCCAAGGTGGTAATCCTCCCTATCGTTATCGATGGAGTGGCGAAGGCTTGAATCGGACGGATAGTTCGGTTGTGTTGGTAGAGCCAACGAAGGAGACGATGTATGTGGTGGAGATCAGTGATGGAGCAGGGATCTGCACAGGTTTGGACAGTGTTTTGGTGATTCCGGTGGATCGTCCGGAAGCAGAGGCAGGAGAGGGGCAGGTATTGTGTGTCGGTGCTGTTGTGGAGTTGGGAGATGGTAGTGGCGGGAATGCTGGGTGGGAGTATGATTGGCAGCCGCGAGCAGGGTTAGATGATGGGAGCGTCGCCAATCCGAGAGCGAGTCCGAATTTGACGACGGTGTATCGGTTGCGAGTGAGTGACGCGAAGACGGGATGTTGGAGTGAGGACTCAGTAGAGGTGAGGGTGGAGGATGTTGAAGTTGCTTCAACAGAATCGATTCTGGACTATGGTCTCTTGGGAGGTTGTCGAACAGATAGCGTAGCGCTGTTAACGTTGCAGAATTCAGGGAAGAGTAAGGGGACGATCACCTCGTGGCGGAGTGAGGTGAGTGGAGTGAGTGTGCTCGATGTGGGATCGGAGATACCGGAGTTGGGGACGACAGGGGTACGAGTCCGATTTGCCCCGAGTGGATCGGGATCGTACAGCGGTCGTTTGGTGCTGTATGTTGGTCCGTGTGAGGATAGTGTGGTGGTGGAAGTTGTTGGGTCGAAGGAGTCGTCGTCGATCGGTATCGATGTGGGGAGTGTGGACTTTGGGTTGGTTCGGAGTTGTGATGTGGGTGAAGTTGACACGGTGTTGGTAATTACCAACAGTTCGGCGAGTCCGGCAGAGATCGGTCCGGGGTTGGTTCGTATGCCGTACGAGATTGTGAGTCCGAGTTTACCGGCAACCGTGGGAGCGGGGGAGAGGTTGGAAGTGAGATTGAGGTATCGACCGGTTGGAGTTGGGCGCTATGTTGATGAGTTGCGTTTGCCGTATGCGTCGGGCGCGTGTCGTGACACGCTCCGAGTGAGCTTACGAGGGGAGGTCGAAGAGGTGGTGTTGGCGTCGAATATTGAGAGCATTGACTTTGGCTTACTCGATGGTTGCACGACGTCTCGGGATACGGTGATCGAAGTGGAGAACGGATCATCGTTTGCGATCACGCTCGATGGAGCACGGCTCCCGAGTGGCTATGTCTTGTTGGAGAGCTTGCCGTTGAGCATTCCGTCGGGAAGTCGTCGGAGTTTGCGTTTGCGGTATTCGCCGAGTAGTGGAGGTGTGGCACAAGGGGATGGAGTATTGGAGTATTCACCCTGCTCCGGGGCGTTATCGATTGGCTTGCGCGGAGAGAAGCGTGGAGTTCGGTATACGATGGTGGATACAGTAGATTTTGGAGAGATCGTGAGTTGTGTGGGTATTGAGAAGGGGGTGGTGATCGGTCTGCTTCTGGAGAGTGAGGGGACGGGGGATGGTTCGATTCGGAGTGTTCGAGTGGAGGGGTCGTTTGCGAGTGATCTTCAGGGAGGGGAAGTGTTGGAGGATGGGAAGGAGAAGGAGTTTGGGATTCGTTTTGTTCCACCGGGCGAGGGCGTCTATGAGGGTGCGTTGATCGTAGAGTTGGAGCCGTGTGGTGTCGAGCGGCGCGTGGAGTTGCGTGGGAGATTGAGTCGTGCGAGTATGCGAGGTGAAGGGTTGAGTTTTGGAGTTGTCCCGAGCGGGAGTCAACGTCGTGGAGAGGTGTTGTTTGTGAATGATGGGAGTAGTTCAGAGCGAGTGGAGCGGGTTCGAGGTGTCGTGTCACCGTTTCAGGTGGTGGGTACGACCCCGATGTTGCCAGCGACGTTGGAAGTTGGGGACACGTTGCGTGTGGAGATCGACTATGAGGCTGAGGGAGGACCGAGTCGGAGTGATGTTGTGATCGAGGTGAGTTCTCCGTGTGCGGTGGAGTACATGGCGGAGGTAGTTGGAGAAGGGACGATGGGAGGATACAGTCGGATCGTGCTCCCGGAGTTGATTGGCTCGCCGGGCGAGGAGTTGCGTTTGCGAGTGGAGGTATCGGAGTCGTCGGGTCTTGATGCAGTAGAGGGAGTCGGGTTTGTAGCGGAGGTTGGGTTTGAGTCGAGTGTGTTAGTGGGGTTAGGAGGGAGTGTTGGGGAGATAGAGGGTGATGAGCGAATAGTGGAGGTACGAGGAGATGTAAGTGGAGGTGAGGTTCTTGTGGGCGTGACGTTAGGTCGAGTAGAGTCGACGGGGTTACGGTTGCGTTCGATACGTTGGGAGGATGGTACAGGGGGAGTGTTGCCAGTGTCGGTTGATACGGTACATGGGAGTTTTACGTTGAGCGGTCTATGTCGGACAGGGGGTGTTCGGTTGTATGATCCGCGAGGAGGTGTAGGGATCAAGAGTGTGAGTCCGAACCCGAGTGGAGGGAAGGTACGGATAGTGTACAGTGTAGTGGAGAGTGGGGCACATTCGATGCGGGTGGTTGACGGTATGGGTCGACAGGTTGGCTTGGTGTTTTCGGGGTTGTTTATTCCAGGTGAGTATGAGTTGGAGTGGATGGGAGCGGGATTATCGAGTGGGATATACTGGATCGTGTTGGAGACACCGACACTTGTTCTCACCGAGCCTCTGCAGGTTAAAAATTAGAACGACACAATGTAAAATTCAGTTGTTTAGTTTGTACGTGTTCGCTACTTTATCTCCTATCAAATGTGTGTGCAAATCTCTTCACAATCCAAATCTAAGGCCATTACGTAAGTATAGATCGCTCTCAATGTATTAAGGCTGTAGCAAATAACCTTCTAATCGATCTGTAGGCTACTATGATTAGCAGAGAATATAGATTACTTCTTCCATCACAATTACAAGTTCCCATACCACTGTGGGTTCAACTTCTCGTAATAGTGTTAAGCATTGTTCTTCCCACTCTCCCCCTTCAATCCCAAGCACCAACCAATGGGTTGATTGCCTACTGGCCATTTAGCGGGAATGCGAATGATGCGAGTGGGAACGGTCACCATGGAACCCTCTTCGGCCCAAGTCTTGTGCCAGATCGCTTTGGGACAGCTCGGAGTGCTTACTCCTTCGATGGGGTCAACGACTACATTCAAGTTCCTCACGCAACCGCACTCAATCCTGATTCAAACTATACCATTTCCGTCTGGGTGAAGTTCTGCACATCACAGCCGCAAACTGCCCGAGATGAAACTTATGTTGTCGGCAAGGGGTGGGGCTTTGGACAGTTCAACCATGGGGTTGCGGTGATTATCTCCCAAGGTAATAAAATGGGTATGGCTGAAGCTGGTGGAGCGTTTGCCGGGCGGACGACAATGCAAGATGGGGAATGGCATTTACTATCGCTCGTTGTTGAATACTTTGGCCCCCCGATGTTTCCAAATTTCTATGCTCAATTTTATGTTGATGGACAGCCAGAGTTTAGTTCTCCGGCAAATCTCGCAGGACACAATATCACCACTCTTCAAGCGATGGTTTTTGGTAAGAACAGTGGGAATGGAGCACACTTCAAGGGTGGCATAGATGACATTCGGCTGTATAACCGAGCGTTGAGTTCGCAAGAGATCCAGTCGATCTACAGAGAGAACAACTGGCCGGTGAGTCCTCCCCCTCCACCGGTGGCAAGCGTGCGAATCAGTTCAACCGGCTCGTTAAGCTACTGTGCAAGTGACCCCCTGCCAGTGCAGTTGCGAGCCGTCGGAGTGTACGATTCAGTGGTGTGGGAACCGAGTGCCGGCCTCAGTTCTTCAACAATTGCAAATCCAGTAGCGATGCCAGAGGTGACAACAACCTACCGGGTGCGCGCGCTGAAGTTCGGTAGTGATCCCCCCTGTACAGACACTGCGGAGAGCGTCGACAGTATACGGATCGAAGTCTTTTCGTCACCGGAAGCCGATGCCGGACCGGCACTCTATCCATGCGAGGGGGATATGGTGCGGTTGGGAGGAATGACCCGAGGTGGGAGTGGAGGATACCGATGGGAGTGGAGTCCGGCGGAAGGCTTAGATGACGCAACGTTGGAACGTCCACGTCTGTTGGTGAGTCAGAGTCGGACGTATGAGGTGATCGTGATTGATGGCAAGGGATGCCGGGATACATCGAGTGTACAGATCACGATGTTATCACGTCCGGTCGTTGCGATCGCTGGAGCCGATACGATGTACTTCTGTCGAGGAGGAGGTGGCCTGTCAATAGTGTCGGAGGGATCAGGTGGTAATCCCCCCTATCGTTATCGATGGAGTGGCGAAGGCTTGAATCGGACGGATAGTTCGGTCGTGTTGGTAGAGCCAACGAAGGAGACGATGTATGTGGTGGAGATCAGTGATGGAGCAGGGATCTGCACAGGTTTGGACAGTGTGTTGGTGATTCCGGTGGATCGTCCGGAAGCAGAGGCAGGAGAGGGGCAGGTATTGTGTGTTGGTGCTGTGGTGGAGTTGGGAGATGGTAGTGGCGGGAATGCTGGGTGGGAGTATGATTGGCAGCCGCGAGCAGGGTTGGATGATGGGAGCGTCGCCAATCCGAGAGCGAGTCCGAATTCGACGACGGTGTATCGGTTGCGAGTGAGTGACGCGAAGACGGGATGTTGGAGTGAGGACTCGGTCGAGGTGCGGGTGGAGGATGTTGAAGTTGTTTCAACAGAATCGATTCTGGACTATGGTCTCTTGGGAGGTTGTCGAACAGATAGCGTAGCGCTGTTAACGTTGCAGAATTCAGGGAAGAGTAAGGGGAC
>JBFWSB010000146.1:0-10338 GCA_050248595.1 Kapaibacterium sp. (SeqCode) | reverse complement strand
AGAGTCAATGCCAGGCGAAGGTGACTCTGCTTCGGGCAAGTAAATTTCAACTATATAGCATATAGTTGCATAGGATTGGGGGTACTTCCAGAACGGGAGTACCCCTATCTTTTTTCTCGTTGTGTAGAGTAGTTTTTGTAGATTTTGCGCAGGTAAATCAACAAACTCAGGTGAAATTTTTATCATGAAGCGACAGTCTGTCACTATACTTCTCATACTCCTTACTTCTCCACTCCTCTTCGCACAGGAGGGGGATGACGGGTCTTTGCCTTATGTAGAACGCTTCAAACAGGTTATGATCGATTTGAGCAAAGAGATGATTCAGGTTGCAGAAAGTGTGAAGACTGTAGCAGATGCAGAGAGAGCCGAGCTGAAAGTGGAGAAGGCAATGACTGGTATTTCCGACCTCTTCACTGAACTTGCTGAGAATATCGACAATATGACCTTGCGTGAATTGAAGGGCTTGCAGCAGATGCAGAACATCAGCGAAGACCCAGAGGTAAAGAAGTGGATGAATCAAGCCGAGGCAGCAATGGATAAGCAGAAGAGAGATTATCCAGAAGCTGCCGAGAAGCTGAAGGAGATTGGAGAGAAGCATAGCGAGAAGATGATTAAAGTGATGATGGGAGCAATGATGAAGATCGACCAGAAACTTGGCATGAATGAATTGGCTGAAGGGGGATTTTCGACCAATGTTGACGAGATCGAAACACCTGAGGTAGAGTTCGTTGAGGAGTACAAGAGAACGTTAGATAGCGTGACTGACAACTTGATTAAAGAGATATACCTGATCCGCAATGTTCAAGATGTGGTAGATGCCGAGCAACGTTTGAAAGAACAGATGTCTGTTTTGACCTCAGCTTTGAGTGAACTTGTTGAGCGGTGGGATGCGTTGAGTGCCGATGAACGGGAGGAGATGGGGGGAGTTCTAACAATTCTGGAAGATCCAGAAATCGTAGCTCGGCTTGAGTTGTTAGAAGATGCTGTGCAAGATTTAGCAATGCGAGATGTGGAGGGGGAGTATTATTTCCGTGAGATGATGAAGAAGTATAGCACTACATACGAGGAGTTGATGGATTATTTGATGGATGAGGCTTATGAGACAGATCAATATTGATCTGGGGACTCACTACTGATTTGTTGAGACTAAATCCATAGTTGCTTTCACCGGAGCTTCTTCACAAACGTACCGATCAGGTTATACATCTTCTTAAAGGTCTCCCACTGCAACGTCTCCGGTAAGTCGTCGACGTGGTGGTATGGCTGATGGCCGACAAACGGATAGATGTAAAACCCTCGCACTCCTTCCTTTAGGATAAACCAGTGGTCGCTGTTCGGTGCGTTGGCTCGCTTCCTAAGATCGTTGATCCCGAGAGAGTCGGCAACCTCACGTAGAAGTGAAAACTCTTCAGGGTATTCCTCACCTCCTAATGCCATCACACCGTCGATACCAGAGGCGACCATGTCGAGGTTAATTAGGAAGCGAACCCGTTTCAAGTCGACAGGAGAGTTCTCTGCGAAGAACTTCGATCCACGTAATCCTATCTCCTCACCACTGAAAGCAACGAAGAGAACTTGATACTTGATCGGGTTGTCGGCGAATGCTTTTGCCAGTGCAAGCATCATCGCAACTCCACTCGCGTTGTCGTTTGCTCCTGGGAAGAAAATTGAGTCGCCAACTCCGCCGAGGTGATCGTAGTGGCCACATATCATAATAATTGAATCTGTCTCCCCTGTGCCGGGCAGGATGCCGATAACGTTCTGCGTAGTTACCTGCAAGTTCCCTCCCCGTTGAACAGAATATGATGCCCGCTTCGCAGTTCCTGAGAGTGAGTTCCGATTGACTTCAAAGAGAGGCTTCGGCCACCGTTCGAAGAAGTTCCCATAGGTGGGGCGATCAACTAACAGCACTACACCTTCCGCACCCGCCTTGATTGCGTATGCAATGCGGAAATCTTTGTCGAGAAAATCGCGAGGGATAGTTGTGTCGGCACTAATTGAGTCTGGGATAGTCGACTCGATTACGGCAAGCTTTCCCCTCACGGATATTGCTCCATAGTCATCGACCTTCCCATCAATTCGCAGCCCACTCCCTACAGGATGAATTGCGAGCATTTTCTTTTCCCCTCCAGCATTCCCCGGATTCAAAGTGAAGTCTTTGCCGAATTCAAGTTCTTCACCATCAATGCTAAGTCTTGGCGGGCGTGTAAACGTGTCGACGGTAACAGTAAATGGCTGGAATCGCATTCCATTCACTTCACGCAGCCCAAGTTCTTGGAATCGCTTGCCGATATAGTCTGCCGCCTGAATGTGTCCGGCTCGTGTGTATCCTCTCCCAGCTAATTCTGATGAAGTGAGGAGGCTTACATCGAGATGTGCTGAGCGGAGCGTGGAGTCGAGTGGGAGGCTCGCTGAGGTTTGACTCGAAACCGATGTGCCGAAAAGAAAGAAGAGGAAAAGAGTGAGGCCAACGAGGGAGAGAAGTTCAATGGAAGAGTTTGTGCGGTATCTGTTCATCAGCTCAATGATTTCCCAAAGATTGAAGTGAAAGTCAGTTCGGGTTCTACTACTTCTGGATATCTACTCTACCGAAGCCTTCAACTCTTTACTCATCACAACGCTCCGGTAGTTTGTCACATCCCACTCTGTCTCCTCTACAATCTGATAGCCGTGGCGCTGATACCACTCAATCAAGTGTGTCGCCTTCTCCGATGTATCGAGGGCGAGGAAACGAAGTCCACGGTCGATTGCACGCTCTTCAATAAACTGGAGCATTCGGTTGCCGAGGCCATTTGCTTGAGCTTCTGGTTCGATACCAAATTGACCGAACCAACCGGTATCTTCTCGCCTGTACGTCTCGGGAGATTCTTTTCCCGGAAGAGTGTAGAGCGCGATTGTTCCAATCAACTTCCCATCGCGCACAGCAACAAAACATTCCCCTTGCTCTATTCGCCTTCGGGTCTGCTCAACAGTCTGATGTGTTGCAAAATAGCGCAGCCCCATGTCACCTAACCTTTTGTATGCACGGTGGAGAAGTATCGTTAACTCTTCCATCGAGTCGTCATCCTGAATTGGACGGATCGCAATCTGTTCAACAACGTTATCCATTGGTTGTGCCGAGCATTCTCTTTAGTTCTTCTCGTAAACGTTCTTGCAGTTCTCGTTCTTCATTTCTGTTCAGTTCGCTCCGTCCCTGAATCGGTTCGCCGATCCTCACGATAATCTCTCCAGAGCGCACCCGCCAGTCGCCGCGAGGAAGAAGTTTGTGTGAACCTTGAATAGCTAATGGAACGAGTGGAACGCCAGTCTTCGCTGCCAGTAGAAATCCTCCTCGCTTGAACTCGCCAAGCACTCCATCTGCTGAGCGTGTCCCCTCCGGGAAAATCACTACCGACTGACTCCGCTCACGAATCTCCCGAGCAGCCCCCTCGATACTCTCCATCGCCTTGCGCGGATCGGTTCGGCGAATCATAATAAATGGACTGTAGCGGAGACTCCAACCCCAGATCGGGACTTTTGTTAACTCCTCCTTGTAGACAAAGAGTCCACCGTTCGGAAGCGAGACGCCGATTGCGATAATGTCCAGATAACTTGAATGGTTTGCGATGAAGAGGTAGGGTGTATTCTCCTGCAAGTGCTCTCTTCCAGTCGTGCGGACTTTAACGCGCAGAAGCAGTAGCAACGTGCGTGACCAACCTCGCATCAGCCCGTGATAGATGCGTGCACTCCGGTCAATTGGTCGCGTTACTGCCGCAACAATCGAGTAGAAGAGAGTCGTTAGAAGAACAAATGGTATTGAAAGATAGAAGAGTATCATTGTGCCCGATTAGAAAAACAGCACGAAGATACGGCAACTCGAGGTGATTGCCTCTCAGGTGAACGTTCTCATGTTCAGCCGATCACAACCGAAACAACAACGCAAGCTGCACGCCCAATCGATGAACATACCAGTCTGACGACTTCTGCACAGGCGTTGCTCCGTATTCGTAGTAGATACCGGGAGAGAAGAGCGTTCTCGAGGTATCGCTCCGCATCTCAGCAAAGATTCCTGCCCGAAGGCCGAAACGGTTTGGAGAGTGGTCAGGAATATCACCGTTGTAGAGGAACAGCTTTTTCCCATTTAACTCAACAGGTAAACCGGAAGGGTTAACAAATCGAGCCAGTGGATTTTCAAGCAATACATTTTGAGTATAGTTCTTTGACGTAATCATGTGAAGCGCGCAGCCAAGTTGAAGGCCAACCTTCAACGATGAGTCGGCAACAAAACGCCATTTCCCAGAAAACCCAAGAGAGACTGAGCGATACGTTGCGGTTGCGCTGTGAATGAAGACTTTATCGGCCGTGGTGTCGATAGGAAAGCCGGGTGAGCCGTCGTTGATATATTCAATCTCATAGAAATTACCTGCTGTCGGGTTCACTTCACGATACTCGCTCGACCCGCTAAGGTCGTTATACGCTACGTCAGCTGAAATCGACAAGACTCTGTCGAGGTAATATTCAGCCTGTAATCCAAATGAGAGGCCACTACCAGTAAATGATGGAAAGTGAGGCGAGTCTGGTGCTGAGAGGATTGGTATGGTGGAAGTGTGTTGGTTCAGATAGTAACCAAGCATTGGGCCGAGTCGAAGCTGTGATTGACACCTTCCCTGCTCTGGCGCGATGAGCAGGAGAACAAGTGTGCCAATCAAAGAGATGGTGTAGTTTGGGATTGTTCTGCGAGTAGGCATGCTCATCGCTTTTTAGGGATCGTGAACTTTGTCATAAGACCCTGTTAAGGCTTAATAAGTCACCTTTGATCGGAGAGAATTGTTGAGATAGAGGGGAGAGGAATGAGTATGTAGGTGGGAAAAGAGAGCGACCGATCTCTGCCAGTGAGAGATCGGTCGCGGCTGTTTTCACTTAAGGAAGTGTTCTTGAAGCTGGCAGTAGCTTCGGCAAAAGTTATCGCACGTTCACCAGAACTTTGATAACTCCGGTCTCACCCTCGTTGAAGTTCTCTAAAGCCTTCCCAAGTGTTGCACCCGGATGCTCTTTCAGAACTTCTGGATCGGCCTTCATTGCATAGCCGGGACGTGAGGAACTGACTAAAATATCACCACGTGCGATTGCTCCATTCTCATCGCAAACTTTCGTTGGGATTACACCGATAACGCCGAGGGGAACCATCTCACTCAAGTCTGCGTCGATATGTTCCTCGGTTAAGAGTACGCCCGGCTTCGTAGCGTAGACGCCGAGTATCAGAGTAGAGTATGGTTCCGAAGCGAGGGTAAGTGTGCGGTCAGACTCAGTTGAGATTGCGAGGACATCTCCCGGTTCGTATGCAGTGAGAAGACCTTCAACGTCGAACAACTCAGCCACGTCCGCACCAGCGTTCAACGTTCCCCCGTTGAAGTAACCTCTACCAATTGCGTCGATGCGAGCTTGGTTTACTGCCCCCCCTCCTGCGCGAGGAGGAGCTTGAAAGATTGCGATGTTGTCGGCAGTGGTTGTGCTTGCGGCTGTTCCAGTGTAGATTGCCATGAGTGCGTTCCCCCCCCCTCCAGCAGTAGCTCGGACACCTGTTCCACTTACTGATTGGCCAAGTACTCCCCAACCCGACCCAGCCTGATAGCCAACAACGCCGATGCCGTTACCCGAAGTTCCGTTGTTCACTCCTCGCACACCGGCTGACCAACCTCCAGGAGAAGTTGAAGTTATCACTCCCAACAGACCTGCAGCAGCAGCGATTGGTCCACTTCCACTCGATGTTGAAGAGTTCTCCCCAAGAACTGCCGATGTTGTTCCGGTCGTCTTTGTTCGCCTTCCAACAATAGCGTTCCCATCTCCGTTTGTCTCTGCTCGAATTGCGTCAGCACTTCCTCCACTGTTGTTCACAACAAAGTTGCCTGCTCGCCCTGTGCCATCGTTTGTTGCTTCAAAGGTTGTTCCACTCCCATTTGTCCCTGCTTCTAATGCAATACCCTGACTTTGACCGTTTTGGATAATGAACCGTCCGGCAGGTCCACTCCCAATGTTTATACCGTAGATCGATGCCGAACCTCCGTTTGCCTGACCGAAGACCGCCGAGTTCTTTTCAGAGAAGCCATAGAGGCCGATGCCGCTGTCACTACGACCATATACGCCACGAACAGGGATGCCTTGGTTCAAATATCCTGTTGCTTCTCCAAAAACTCCGATACCACCGTCGGCTGTGCTCTTTCCGTAGATAGCTGCCGGACCATTCCAGAATCCCTTCGCATTGTTTTCGGCGCGAAGAGCGTGGTTAGCGTTGGCCGTATCGTCAATGCGGAAGACACCGGCACTTCCGTTCCCTCGGTTCAGTATCGAAAATGCGTCAGTTGTGCTCACGGTTGCAACGTAGGGAAGCGTTAACCCGCCACCACTGCTGACATCGGAGAACTGAAGGGATGTGCCGTCGAAGATAATCGCTTGCCCTGATGTTGCGCCAGCAGTATCAAGTTTGGAGAGTGGAATGGAGTAGTCGGCGATCATATTTCCGGTGATTCCCCCTGGCACAACGTTCACTCGCACAACTGGTCCGGTTGGCCCGGTAATCTGAAGTGCTCCGTCAGTGTTAATTACTTGTTGAATGCTTCCTCCCCCCGATGAACCACTACCAGTAATCATGATAGAATCACCTACCTCGGTAATAGAAATGCCTGAGCCTTCAACCAAGTATACATGTCCCGTCCTGCCGTTG
Organism: Kapaibacterium sp. (SeqCode); assembly: GCA_050248595.1. Taxonomy (GTDB): domain Bacteria; phylum Bacteroidota; class Ignavibacteria; order OLB7; family OLB7; genus JAGWAZ01. The sequence goes on along the minus strand of JBFWSB010000146.1, from coordinate 3,638 downwards.
AGACTTCTGACAAAACCTGTGGCAGTTGAAGAGAGTTTTCCTGCACTGTCGGCAAAATTTGCGTGCTGGGCATTTAGGGCGTTCTGAGCGTTAAGTGCATATGGCGAGGCAGTCAGGGCCGTTCTCGGTGTCATCTCCGGACCACCATCAATCGAAATGCCGAGCCAGTATTGTCCGTCGAATAGCATTGCTGTTGGTATTGGGGTGTTAGATCCAATAATAGCACTGAAGAGTCCTCCGCGCGTCGTCACGCTCTGAACTTCGGTGAAGATGGGGGAGCCTCCTGTTGCTGAAGTATAAATCAGAAACCTAACTGTGTGAGTGCCATCTGCAATTGGTGAACCATCATCGTTTGCTATCCCTTGATAGCTCATCGTGCGTGGAATCTGGGCGATTGCTACGCCAGACGAAAGTATCAGAGCAAACAATAGCAGGCAGAAAGTGGAAAGTGTCCGTTTCATAGTGGTCCTCTACGTTTAAGGAAACGACAATAACGTCATCTTGAACGACAACGATAAAAGTAGTGTGGCGTTAAGGCGTGGCGACAATCTACGATTGACAGGGAACAAGATAGCAATTGAGGTTCAGACAGCATCGTATGATTTTCATAGGTGTTGGAGTGAATTCAAATATTTTGAACAATTCAGAATGAGAGAGGAAGCCTCCACTCTCGATAGCTAAAAATTGCCGACCGCTCCAAGCTGACTATCAACCAAGATCACCTGCTCATTTCTCTCATACACTCTCACACTCGGCAACTCCGATTTCTCCCTATTTTCTCAACCTGATTAACAACAAACGATGTTCTACTAACTATTTATTGAATGTTATGCTTCATCCAGGGGATTACATTAAGGACATTTTTCAGAAGCCCGTCGGTTCCGAGGTTACTGGGCGGGGTTGGGTAAAGACGATTCGCCACAGCAAGGGGATTTCGTTTATTCAGTTGAACGACGGCTCTGGTTTTACCGATCTGCAAGTTGTTGTAGATCACCAAACTGCTTCAGAAGAGGTGTTGAAAGAGATCAGTACCGGTGCTTGTATTAGCGTTACAGGTGAACTTGTAGAGTCTCCTGCACAGGGTCAAGCAGTTGAGTTGAAGGGAACCTCGATTGAGGTTCACGGTCTTGCCGATGCGGCCACATACAAGCTACAGAAGAAGGGGGCAACTATGGAGTTCCTTCGTGAGATTGCCCACCTGCGCCCACGTAGTAACACGTTCGGTGCAGTCTTCCGCGTACGGAATGCGGCGAGCTACGCTATCCACAAGTTCTTCCAAGAGCGAGGCTTTGCTTGGATTCACACGCCAATCATCACGGCCAGTGATGCTGAGGGAGCCGGAGCGATGTTTGGCGTTACAACGCTCGACTTGATGAATCCACCGAAGACTGAAGAGGGGGGAATCGACTGGGCGGAAGATTTCTTCGGCAAACCCGCCTTCTTAACAGTCAGTGGTCAGCTTGAGGGGGAGATCTTTGCTGAGGCGATGAGCAACATCTACACTTTCGGTCCTACCTTCCGGGCAGAGAACTCCAATACGCCCCGCCACCTCGCCGAGTTCTGGATGGTAGAGCCAGAAATGGCCTTCTGCGATTTGGATGACGACAGACGGATTGCCGAAGAGTTCCTGAAGTATATCATCACCCACGTGATGGATACCCGGATGGATGACCTCGAATTCTTCAACAAGCGGATCGACGATACGGTGCTCTCAACACTCGAGACGGTGGTAAACAGCGATTTCGGACATGTGACGTATACCGAAGCTGTTGACATTTTAGAGAAAGCAAACAAGAGCTGGGAGTTCCCGGTGAAGTGGGGAGTAGATTTGCAGAGCGAACACGAGCGATATCTCACCGAAGAGGTCTTCAAGAAGCCGGTAGTTGTGACCGATTATCCGAAGGAGATCAAAGCCTTCTACATGAGGATGAACGACGACGGCAAGACGGTGCGCGCGATGGACGTACTGGTTCCCCGAATCGGCGAGATCATCGGCGGCAGCCAGCGCGAAGAACGGCACGACGTACTTGTAGAGAAAATCAAAGCGATGGGGCTGCCACTCGAAGCCTACTGGTGGTATCTCGAACTTCGTAAGTATGGTTCGGTTCCACACGCTGGATTTGGTTTAGGGCTTGAGCGAATGATTATGTATCTAACCGGTATGAAGAACATCCGCGACGTAATCCCATTCCCGAGAACGCCGGGGAGTGCGGAGTTTTAGGGGATTAGAGAGAGAGGTTGAAAGAGAAAAGAGGAATGCTGGTTGCCAACGTGTAGCCTTCAATTCCTCTTTTCTCTTTTGAAGATTGTAAGTTCTTCGATCTTCTTCAGGTGAGTGAAAGTATTCTGTTCAATATCCATCGATCAATCATGCGAACAAGGCAAACACATTGTACGAAGACGTTTGTTCTGTGTGCTCTCGGAATTTTGCTACTATCTCCAAGTAGCAGTAACGCACAAACCAACTTCCAAAGTCGGTATGAAAGCCTTCAGAAAAATTCTGAACGGCTCAACGACTCCACTCGCCTTCATCAACTTTTTGACCTTGATTGGGAATATGGGATGGCAACATATCCAGAGTGGGGGACGTGGGAGGGAAGATATGAGAGGAACGGGGAGTGGACAGATAACTCTTTGGAGGCGATAGAGACGCGTGAGAAGGAATCGGAGTGGTCCTACAATGTGTTGAAGTCAATTGATCGCGAAAAGCTGAGTCGTGAAGAGAGGCTGAACTACGATCTCTATTTGCGAAGTGCCGAGCGGGGAATAGAGGGGAGAAAGTTTCCCGGAGACCTCATGCCGGTAAACCAACTCGGCGGAGTTCACCAAGATGTACCACAACTCTTCGAGGTGATGCCGAAACGGACAGCAAAGGACTATCAAGATATTCTCTCTCGGATGCGTGGTTTGCCAGCGGTAATCGACAACACAATTGTGCTGATGAAGAAGGGGTTGGAGATGGGAGTAACACCACCGAAGGTGACGCTGCGAGACATTCCGGAACAGATTAAAAGTCTGCTGACAGATGACGCAACCGAAAGCCCGATATACAAGGCTTTCAGTAAAATGCCGGAATCAATTCCCGAGAGTGAGGCGAAGAAACTTCAGACGTTAGCTGTGCAGCTATACAAGGAGAGGGTTGCCCCTGCGTTCTGGAAACTTCACGACTTCATGGTGAACGACTACATCCCGAACGCACGCGAGTCGGTTGGCATGGGGATGATGCCGGGGGGGAGCCAGTGGTATGCACACCGAGTGAAGGGATATACGACAACTGATCTGACGCCACGTGAAATCTTCGACATCGGCAAACGTGAGGTAACTCGAATACGAGGGGAGATGGAACGGTTGATAGTGGAGACTGCCAACAGCGATACCACACACCGTGTGCCTAAGGAGTTCGGTGCATTTAACGAATTCCTCCGAACCGATCCTCAATTCTACTACACAACACCGGAAGCTCTGCTGACCGGTTATCGTGACATCTGCAAGCGAGCCGACCCTGAGCTTGCGAAGCTCTTCGGCAAACTTCCCAGAATGCCGTACGGGGTTATTCCAATTCCAGCCTACATGGCAAAGTCACAGACAACTGCCTACTACAACAGTGGCTCGATCGAGGCGGGGCGTCCCGGTTATTT
>JBFWSB010000145.1:0-10346 GCA_050248595.1 Kapaibacterium sp. (SeqCode) | reverse complement strand
GACGTAGATATTGTTCTCGTCCTGAGTTACATCTATAGCTGGTCGGAATTGCTTCTGTAAATGGCTGACTGCAGCAGGAGCATCCACATGCTCGAAATAATCCTTCAGCTTCCCAGCCACTTCCTTGGTGATGGTTTCAATCTCACGAAAGATGTCTCCACCTCGTGAACGGTTTCCACTGTTTGCGTTTGAATAGAAATACATGATATCCTCTTTTGGTTGTTGTTAATCGAATTGTGGATTGAGTGTTTGCTCGCCTATACTCAATTGGTATGCCATAGTTTCGACATAGGGATTTTCGCAGATTTTCCAGATATGTTTTCATATCAACGTTGTTCTATGACATCACGTCATGCATTGACGTCAGTGCTTTTCCGTTAGCATGGCATCAGGTCAGGATAACCGTCGAGAATTGTCGAAGAAGAGTTTGAAGAATGTTTCACATCCTGTACGATAGAAGTCTGATTAGAATCTTTTTTCTCTTAATAGAATTCTTTAGATATATGAGTATTAATAGAACCTGTGGATATGTGGATTGCGATGTGGAATACCTCTGTGACTGAAGAAAATGGTGTAAAGAGGAGGTAAAGAGCCGGATTACGAGAATGTTAAGCGATGTGGATTGTGTGTGGATAATTACAACGTTATCCACATAAGTGTGGAAAGAGTGAATACGTATCGAAATCAGTGGAGAGTTAAGCACATCGAGTTCAACAGAGAATGTGTGAAAATGGGGTAGTTTGTGGAAAATTATGTGGAAAAGAGAGGTGGAAATTCACAAATAATCGATGGTTATAAGGTCACTGCTCGAAAAAGTAGATGTGAAACGAGATAAGAAATAATTATAACTAAGGCTAATAGAGAGATTAGAGACCAATAATGCCTCGCAGAACCTTCAGAAGTTCAAGGTAGGCGACACTCCACGTGTCTTCTCGAAAATAACTGGTGTCAGCTCCAGGTAATCCAATCCATGGCCGCAGAAGCCACCCTGTCTGAATTCCAATAAATGCGTAGAGAAGGAACCAGAGACGGAGAAGAAGTCGATGGCGTGGGTGCCGGCGAATCAGTATTGCATACTGTCGTCTCAGGACAATCTGGCGTACCAGTGCAGCTAACGCGAACATGAACCCGTTGAATAACACGGCTGACAGATAGTCCGGTGTGCTCAGATAAAAAAGGAGTGTAAAGGGAGCGAGTGAGGCAAGAGCTAACGCAAACACAGCCTGCGTATTCATGAAAGCTCGGATGACCTCCCGAAAGTCTTCTGCGAGGCCAGCCAGCATATAGAAGACGTAAAACCCCGGAAGTGCGAGAAGGAATGTGAGTCCGGTGAGGATTGGAATTTTGGAAGAGGCATAGAGTAAGTGAAGTAACTCCTTCCAGAGAATTCCATCGGGATCGTTAAATAAGCCAAAGCTTCCCATCGCCATACCGTAGATCATGAGTGGAGGAATAGGACGGAGAGTTGTCTGGATAATCTCCTTTCGAGTGATTCTTCGCTCCCTCTTCTCTTGGTGGAGAAGATTCTTTGTCCACAAATCGATCCAACCCGAGACTCCCAATCTCCTTTCTATCTTTTGAACTGTTGCGCTCTTTTCCATCAATGTTTTGAATGTGAGTTTCTGGAAGAGAAATTTTAGTCTATGAACTCTCCGCTCTTATCAGTTGAGAATCAGTTGAAAAGCTCTCGTAGAGCATACATGACAGCCTCGAAAAAACTTGATTCACGATCTCGGAACCATTGAAATGGAATAGCAGGATTTCCTACAAACGGACGAAGTACCCAACCCATCTGCGCACCTACAAGTCCGAAGACGACAACCCATATACGGAACATCATCCGGACTTTCGGGTGAGTTTCTTCATCAGATATTCTTTCGAGAGGACCGGGAAGTGAAGGTGAGGGTTGGAGCGTTTCTTCAAGCCAAGCAAAGTCAGACTCCTCATGATCTGCTTCAGAAACCACCATCTTTTCGGCAATTGGTTCTTCACTTCGTGTGGTGTTGGGAGCATTAGACTGTAATGGAGTTGTACTCTCTTTTTTCTGTGGAGTTAAGCGTTCAAGGGTGCGGTGCAGAAAGCGGAAGCCGAGAAGTCCAGATACAGTGAAGACAGCAACGTTCAACAAGAGAATAAATGGGTAGCTGGTTGCACTAATCGAGAAGAAAGCGACAATGGGACCAAGTGAGGCGAGAATAGTCGTCATCACTCCGATAGCAGCAATCAACAGACGGAGAAGAGATCCTATTTCGAGACGTGAGCCAATAATCGCATTAAATGCGTAGAGCGATGGAAAGGTGATCAAGAGTGTGAGAAAAAAGAGAACCGGTACTTTGAGAGTTGTGGAAATCATCCGTTGGATCAGCGCATCGTTCCCGTTGGCTAATGCAAACACTCCCATACAGAGACCGGAAAATGCTGCAAGGAGGATGCTTGTGATAAGTATCTTATCGAGAGGAATCATTACGCTACCGAACTTGAGTGCCGACTCGGAGGTTGCTTCCCCACGCAAGATGCGATCAAGTTGCCTGAAGTGTGCTTTCATACCTGGTTCGTGTTTAGTTGAAGAGTTCAGTCATCAATCTTTTCCATTGACTGATGCAAGGTTATTCCTTTCACTCTTGAACCGGACGATACCTGAATCCAGAATCTGAAGCACTCAGGTGCTTCGCTCGGAAACGTGGTTTTTCTACTTTCACATCTCGATGCTCGGAAACCGTAACCGGATTGAAGTCAAATGATAGAGCTGCTTGTTGTTGAGGATAATCTAAAGCTCCGTTCGGCGCTGGTGGAAGGATTGGTGAGAACGGGAGAAGTGCAGATTCTTGGAGAGTGTGATACAGGGGAGCGTGCGTTAGAACTGGCACTTCAGTGTGAACCAGATGCTGTATTGATGGATGTCGGGCTTGCTGGCGTGGTTAATGGAATTGAAGCCGGAGTAAATATCCGACGTGAATTTCCTCGAATGCCCCTTCTCTTCTACTCGATTCAAGATGACGATGAGTACTACAGAGCATTCCGCCGAAGTGGTATTCTGAGTCACTACGGATACGTGCGGAAAACAAATTATCTCCTACCGGAAATGATTCTCCCCTTGTTGCAGGATGCCGTGGGGGGAAAAAGCTTTATCGATCCAGATGTTGAAGCACGGGTGCGTGAAGTGCGAGAGAAAGATCATGCTTCCCCAATGGATCTGCTGGAGCCAAACGAACGAGAAGTTGCGCGGATGTTAGCAGCCGGGATGACAAACGAACAGATTGCGCGCCGCTTTGGGTTTAGAGATAAGCGGACAATCAGCCGAACGAATGGACAGATCTATGCTGCTTGGGGTCTGAACGACTCAGCTTCCGATGAAAAGATTGCGAGAACGCGCGTCGCAATTATTGTTCGGGAGGAACGGATGGTTCGATGGAACGAAGAAGGAGAACCGTTCATTCAGAATGATCGGGGGGAGTGGGTGAAGTGGATCCAGTAATTGCAGGTAGTGGTTTTATGGGAGGCCTTACGTTTGCTCTCTCAATTTTCAACGTTGTGGTGCCGTTTTGGCTCGGTGTCACAGTCCTTGCAAGTGCTGAAGAACGTCGCTGGGGAGTTTGGTTGGCTGGCCTGAGCCTTTTAGCTGCAGGAACCTTCTTCATCTTCCATACAGCAATGGTCTACGGAGCACTTTATCACCTTCTCTACGACATACGAATTCCGGAATATATTGGGTGGATTCCCCTTACACTCCTTCCCTTGGCTTGGTATGGTGGAATGCTCTGGTTTAGCGGCTTTTTTGAAAACAACGAGAGGCCCGGCTGGAAATTCCATCGATGGATAATTGGAATCCTACTTGTCACCCTTTTGGGAATAGTAGTTCTACTGGCCATTAACTACAGTGGACGTTATATCAATAGTCCCCAGTATAGTTCACTGGATGGGGAATACAACACAGACATTTCTTCTTTCCATACCGTCGACTGGTTTCTTTTCTTCGGTCTCTACCTTCTCTTCTTATTCATTTGCTACTTCTCGACTCTCTTCGCCCTCAGCAACATACAGCCAACTGGGCGGATCAGTGGTGATGTGGCGCGCAGGCGAGCACGCCCGTGGTTGGTTGCTGCCACCTCAACACAAGTTGGGATTGTTGTTCTTGTCGGCCTTGCCTTCTATACATTACTGAAATCTTCAACGGAATCTCTTTTACTTTCCGACTATTTCTATACACTCCGTGGATATGATTTAGCTGTTCTAATACTGGTTACGGGATCGCTCATCTTATTAGGAGAAGCCATTGTCCGCTATGAGATTTTTACTGGAGTTGTAATTCCACGTCGCGGTTTCCGAAAGCGTTGGCGGGGTGTCCTCATAATGGGAGGGATTCTCGGTCTCGGGGCAAGCATCGCGTTACAGCTGAAAATCCCCGGTATTTATGGTGTTTTGGGATCAATTGTCGGGTTAGCTGTTCTCTACGCTCTCTTTACCAGAAGGTATAGTCGGGAGCGAGACCAATACCTTGATGACTTAAGGTCATTTCTTCATCTTGCCAAGGAATCATCTGGGAAGAGTGAGCGAAAAATTGGGAGTGAAGCGGTTCACTCGTTTCACTTGCTCTGTCGCGATGTTTTAAACACTCGGGGCGGTTGGATTCTACTTCTTCGTTCGGAGGTTCCCCTTCTGGCATTTCCTGATGATACTTCTCCCCCACTAAAAGATCTTCTTCCACTTCAACTCACGCCAGAGACTCTTGCTATTACACTACCATCCACCGAAGCCATTGAAGGAGAGTATATCGTGACGGGACTCTGGAGCCGAGGAACGTTGTCGGGCTGGTTAGTTTTAGATGAGAAGGAAGATCGGGGACTTTACACGCGGGAAGAATTGGAACTTGCTCGAGCAGCTTGTGAAAACGTTGTGGAGATTGTGGAGAGAGAGGAGATGGCAGATCGGCTTGCCCGCTTGCAAGGTGAGCGACTTTCAGAAAATAGGGTAAACGAGATTCGCGTTCGTCGGCTGCTGCACGATGAGGTGCTACCACAAATACATGCTGCCCTCTTATCACTGAATGGAACGGCAGACCGAGCAGAGGCGATTAGTAGCTTAGGCGAAGTTCACCGCTCCATCTCTGATCTGCTGCGTGATTTCCCAGTCTCAATTGTCGATCTTATAGAACGTTCTGGATTTGTCCACGCCTTTCAGCGACTCTTTCAAACCGAATTCAAAGATGTCTTTGCAAACCTTCACTGGGAAGTTAAAGAGAGCGTGGATGCCCCACTCCGGCTTCTCTCCCCTCTCGCAACCGAAACGCTCTTCCAAGCCGGACGTGAAGCGGTTCGAAATGCTGCCCGGTATGCCGGTGGCGAAGATCGATCCCGTAGGGTAGATCTATGGATGACAATTCACGTAGTTGATAGTGAGGGGCGTGTGGAAATGGTGATAGAAGATAATGGAGTTGGTTTCCACTCTTCTACCCGATCTGTCGGTTCTGGACAAGGGCTAAAGCTCCACCAGGCAATGATGGAAATGGTGGGTGGGTCGATGAACGTGGAGATGACAGAGCGGGGAGGAACCTGTGTCCAACTTCAGTTACCTGCCGAAATCTGAGCAGCGATTTTTGTTGTTCTTAACTCAACGTCCTATACCGTTTAAGTCAAGAGATCTGTGTGGGCGTTATCCAGCTTGTATGAATCTATTCAAACATCTGTTCTCTATCTAATAAGGGAAGGGTTTTAATAGGTGAAGAGATTTGCCGGATGGTCTCGCAGATCATCTTCCGAAACGATATGCTGTACGTGCCAACCTTCAGCCTGAATTACATCGGCCACTTGAAATCGATGGCAGTGTTCGGGACGCAATTCACCACACATCAAAGCAACCTTCTTTCCTTTACCGGCAAGACTGAGGACGTATTGAAGTCCACGTCGAAACTCGTCGCTCTCCATGTGGGAAGCGAAACCACGCGAGCGTTCGCTACACGACTTTGCTTGCGCCATCACTTCGCGAGAGGGAGGTTCTCCACCGAGCGAGGAAAGATGCTCGTATGTCAGCCCATTTTTCGGGAACTCCGTTATCATCGTTTCAAGGTTGAACTGTGGGTTGTAGCGCGAATAAGGAATCGCCCGGATATCGATCAGCGTGTCGACGCTGTAGTGCTTTAGCAGAGAGGCCAGTTCTGAACGAAGTCGAGTAGAATGGCCTACAGTATATATGATTTGAGAGGACATTGGTATAAATTCAATATTCATGTCGAAAAATTCAAAAGATTGGGGGGAGCATTGCCGAAATTTTCATTTTGAATTTTTCATTTCGAGTTTTTGCCTCACCTAAGGTGCTAACTTTACGCTCTTATTGAAAAAGAACAAAAATCTTGATATAGAAGGAGCATGTACGTGGACATCTTTCAGAAATGTCGTGACTTCACTCGTGCCGACGATGTGAAGGAAGCGGGGTATTATCCGTACTTCCGTGCCATTGAAGAGAACGAGGGGCCGGTTGTGCGGATCGAGGGGCGAGAGGTTATCATGGCAGGATCAAACAACTATCTCGGCCTTACTGGTCACCCTCGCGTGATGGAGGCTGCAAAGCGAGCCATCGACCAATATGGCACAAGTTGCTCAGGGTCGCGCTATCTAACCGGCACAGTAAGTCTGCACGAAGAGCTGGAACGTGAGTTGGCAGACTATATGGGAAAGGAGGCCTGCCTTCTCTTCTCCACTGGTTACCAGACTGCCCAAGGTGTGATCCCCTCACTTGTTGGGCGTGGCGATTACGTGATCTCCGATCGCGATAATCACGCCTGTATCGTTGCAGCAAACTTGATGGCGAAGGGAGCGTTCGGCGAGGTTGTTCGCTATAAGCATGGAGATATGGATGATCTGGAGCGGCGGATGTCTAAGCTTCCAGAAGATGCGGGAAAGCTGATTGTCACCGACGGGGTTTTCTCTACAACCGGCACAATCGTTGACCTTCCTCGCTTGATTGAAATCGCCAAGAAGTATGGCGCGCGAATGATGGTGGACGATGCCCACGCACTCGGTGTAATCGGCAAAGGTGGACGGGGCACAGCCAGCCACTTTGGGTTGGAAGATGAAACCGACCTGACGATGGGAACCTTCTCTAAATCTCTTGCGTCTCTTGGCGGATGGGTTGTTGGTGATGAGCGAGTGATTAACTACATCAAGCATACATCTCCAGCACTTATCTTCTCTGCCTCCCCCACTCCTGCCTCCGTTGCCTCTGCAATTGAAGCACTGAAAATTATCCGCGAGGAACCGGAGCGGCTTGAGCGGCTAAAGTCGAATGCAGATTATTTGCGGAATGGATTCAAGGAGATGGGGTACAAGGTTATCGAAGGGATTACTGGTGTAATTCCAGTAATCGTTGGCGATGACACACTCGCCTTCATCTTCTGGCGGCGTCTCTTCGACGCTGGTGTTTTCGTTAATGCATTTATTACGCCGGGTGTGATGCAGGGCTATCAGATGATGCGCTGCTCAGTGATGGCAACACACGAGAAGGAGCACCTCGATACCATCCTCCACTTGTTCGAAGATATCGGCACGCAGATGGGATTGCTCGACAAAGAGACTGGTCCGGTGGCAGCCGAAGAGGGGAGAGAAGCTGAGGAAGAGAGTCTTCAATCGCAACCGTTGCCGGTTGAAGGGGACGTCTCGATTCGCGAGGTCTCCGGACGCAAAGGGAGTAAAGAATTTGTCCGCATGGTATGGCGACTTCACAAAGGTGAGGAGAATTGGATTGCGCCAATCGAGATGGATCGGATGCGGTTGATCGATACCCAGAAAAACCCGTTCTACAAACATGCAGAGATTAAGTTGTTCCTCGCCGAGCGTGGCGGAGAACCGGTTGGTCGTATCGCTGCGATTGTGAACCACATTCACAACCGAACGTACGACGACAAGCTCGGCTTCTTCGGCTTCTTCGAGTCGGTGAACGACCAGAACGTTGCCAACGCACTACTGAACGCTGCTACCGATTGGCTCCGGGAGAAGGGAATGAACGCGATCCGCGGTCCTGTCTCCCCATCAACAAACGACGAAGTTGGTCTGCTGATTAAAGGGTTTGAGCATATCCCGTCGGCATTGATGCCCTGGAATCCCCCATACTATCTCGACTTGTTGGAGAATGCTGGTCTTGAGCTGGAAAAGAAGTTGCTCGCTTGGCACGTGCAATACCCAGAGTGCATGACTGATAAAATTGTGCGCGTGACTGCTGCACTGAAGCAGCGTGGAAAGATTCGCATTCGCTCGTTGAACATGAAGAAGTTCCCGGATGAAGTGGAAAACATCAAGCGAATCTACAACGAAGCGTGGCAGCCGAACTGGGGATTTGTTCCAATGAACGATGAGGAGATGAACACGCTCGCCTACGAGCTGAAGCAGATTATGGATCCTGATCTGGTTGTCTTCGCTGAGAAAGAGGGTGAAGATGCTCCAATCGGCTTTGCTCTGGCTGTGCCAAACATCAATCAGGCACTGCGAAACGGGAAGCCAATTCCTCCGGGCGCAAAGAACTTGCCAACGGCGATCATGAACCTGATGACAAACAAGAAGAAGATCGACGCAATGCGCATCATCACGCTCGGCGTTCTTCCAAAGTATCAGGCAAAGGGCATCGACGCGATGCTCTACCGTGAGTTGATGGAACAGGGTGTAGCCAAGGGAATGGAGAAAGGAGAAGCATCTTGGGTTCTGGAAGACAACACGATGATGAACCGAGCCGCCGAGATGATGAACGCCGAAGCCTACAAAGTCTACGGGGTATACGAGAAGAGTTTGTAGAGTTGGGAGTTCGTAGAGTTTATAGAGTGGTGGGCGTAGGTCTTCAGCTTATGCCGAGGTTGGCTTCAACCAATATCAACAAAACGCTCAGTCTTCCGAATGCGAAGGCTGGGCGTTTGTCGTTGGTACAAGCAAGCTAAAGTTGCAGTTTCAACTCTATAAACTCTCAACTCTACACACTCTACGAACTCAAACGTACAACGCTCCGTCAAATGTTCGGCGGTATTTGCGGGTGATTGCGTTTTCGTTGCCGAGAAGTCTGAAGATTGCGATACATGCTTTGCGCGAGAAGTCGTCGGCATAGTAACGGTCTTCGCGAATCACGTCAATAAACTTTTCAAGTCCTTTGTCGAAGTCTCCTTCGCGAGTTGCCGTTGCAGCTTCTATGAACATGCTCTTCACTTCACTCTCTGGCAGAGAGTCGGGAGTCTTCACGTAGCGATCGAGTGCGGCCATAACTCGAACAACTTCAGCTTGGTCGAACAGCTCAGAGTCTGCGTGAATGTTCTGCACCAACTCCTCTCCCCTTTCTGGATCTTCCAGCAACAGAACCTGTGCAGCCATCAAGCGAGGAAGTTGATTTGTTGGCTCAGCTTCCATCACCTCTTGCAGTATTTCCAATCCTCTCTCAAACTCTCCCTCATCAATCAACTCGCGAGCTTCGGCAATCCGTGAAGACTCAGGAGTTGGCAATGCTTTCTCAAGCCAGGAGCGGACAGCACTCTCAGGTAAAGCCCCCGTAAACTCATCTACAACGTTTCCATCAACGAAGAGCTTCACATTAGGAATGCCTCGAACGCCATACTTGGCAGCCTCCTCAGGAAACGTTTCGGTATCGACTTTTGCCAACACCCAACGTGAGTCGGCAAAGCCTTCTTCTTCACCGGCAAGTCTTTCTAAGATCGGTCCCAGCGTTTTGCAAGGGCCACACCAATCAGCCCAAAAGTCGACAAGAACTGGTATCTGGTGACTTCTTTCGAGAACATCCGTTGCAAAGTCAGAAATATCGTATGCCATTTCTTCTCTTCAGAATAGAGTTATCAGTTAAATAATAGAGAGGGTAGTAGATAAAAGATAAGATAGGATATATGGACAATCATATCTCCACACGTGCTCCAATCTCCACCACTTGATCTGGGGGAATGTGAAACCAAGAGGCAGCACTTCGAGTGTTGCGAGACATTAAGGCAAAGAGATGTTCTCGCCAGATTGCCATGCCGGGGCGCGGAGTTACAACGATCGATTCACGTCCTAAGAAGTAGGTGACGTGTCGCCAGTTTACCCCTTGAATGTGAGCCTCCTTGAGACCTCGGGGAACATCGGGAGACTGCATAAATCCGTAGGTGAGCGTTACCTGCCAGATACCTGAGCCGAGCCGCTCTACCTTTGCCCGCTTTTTATCTCGTACCAGTGGAGCAGTAGCAGTCAAGACCGTCAGGAGGATGTTCCGCTCGTGTAGAACTTTGTTGTGGCGTAGGTTCCGTACCAACGGAGGTGGAACCGACTGAGGGTCACGCGTCAGAAAGACTGCGGTTCCTGGAACCCGTACCGGAAGGTCATCTGGCTTGT
>JBFWSB010000144.1:0-10450 GCA_050248595.1 Kapaibacterium sp. (SeqCode) | reverse complement strand
ATTACCTTGATAGTCTCAGAGTCCTTGAAGAGGTATCACCGGATACGTATAGTGGCGAGATTGTTGGATTCCGTCGCGTCCCCTGTTCGTGCCGTTGTGTTGAGGGATCTCTAACGCCGATAGAGACTCCCACAACCATTTCGGAACGAACACCAACTGATCTTGAATAACTCTCTGTTCTTAACTAATCTCTCAATCGCATATACTTCCGGCAAAGCAAGTTGCAGGTTGCTTCTTCTATCCAATCGTTTGTATTCACCTCTGCGTCCTCTGCTTCTCTGCGGTTCATTTCTTTACCTGTTTACAAAGAAAAGAGCATAACCGCAGTGAGAATGAGTAGTCTCCTCTACACGTTTGAAGTATCTTATAGGGTATGCTTGCGTTTCTCAAAAGAATAATGCCCTCAGCCTACCACCAGAATCTAACACTCATTGGAGATTACAGTATGAAGCTGCCTGCTCTCAAAAGTCACATAGCTCCGTTTGTTGCGTTGGTTCTTCTCGTTTGCTCCGGTTGCGGCAACGATACAGATGGAGGGAAGAAGAGTGAACCAGCTACGAAAGATTCAACGGCGCAGTCGGCTCCCGACACCAGTGGAGCAGAGTCTTCTCTTTCTGATTCGAACGAAGAGAATGGCCAGGTAGCGGCGGGGGGAGATGTGATTGATAGGGGAGGCTGGAGAAAAGATGTTCCGCTAAGCAGCCTGATTCGCGTAGAGCAACCAGCTCTAAACAGCCTGATTACTTCCCCCCTGAAAGTGAAGGGAGAAGCTGTCGGGGGCTGGTACTTTGAAGCTGTTTTCCCGATTACTCTCTACGATAGTAAGGGGAATATCCTTGCCGAAATTATGCCGCTACCGCAAGGGGAGTGGATGACCGAGAACTTCGTTCCGTTTACTGGTGAAAGGGAGTTTGAAGTTCCAGATGGTGGAGTGGGCAGACTGGTTTTCGAGCGTGATAATATGACCGAGCTTGAGGAAGAAGACCGCTCGTTAACGATACCAGTCCGTTTTCCCTCGAAGAGTAGATAAGGGGTTAGTTGCAATCGTGAATCTTCTTCTTCCGATAGGAAGAGCGTTTGGTAACAGATACCTTCCTCGGGAGAGTAGTCTTCGGAATAATCTGTTCTGCAAGAAGAGTAGGCACTCTGACTATGTCTAAAACAAGGCGCAACGTTCGGCGGATCGCAACTCACATTCTCGCGGTTCTCCTCCTCTTCCTCTTCTTTGCCTTTCTCTACAGTCGCTCTTGGAAACATGCCCTCTTCCTTGAACCACTCTACGAAATCAAAACTGACCGCAATGTTGTCGCCCTCACGTTTGATGATGGCCCTTCGGATGGGCGGACGCTCCCGCTGCTCGACCTATTGGAGAAGCACAACGTTAAGGGGACATTCTTTATGCTCGGTCAGCAGATCGAGAAGTACCCTGACATTGCCCGGCAAGTTGTGGAGCGTGGACATCTGGTTGGGAATCACTCCTACAACCATCCTCGCATGTACCTGAAGTCACCCGGATTCATTCGGCATCAAATCGAACGTACCGACAGCCTGATTATCGCACTCGGTCAACCCGACGTTCGCTACTTCCGTCCCCCCTTCTCAGCAAAGTTTATCCTGCTTCCACTCGTGCTCAACTCGATGGACAAGTATTTGGTAACTGGGACATACGATCCACCTGCCGAATACATCACACCATATAACGGAGCGGTTGTTGCGGAGGAGATCGTGCAGAACATTCGTCCCGGCTCTATCATCTACCTTCACGATGGGAAGTCGAGCGATGTTGAAGAGTTCTTGAAATCTGTTGAGATGACAATTCTCAGACTGAAAGAGATGAACTATGAGTTTGTGAGAGTAGATGAAGGGCTAAGACCTGCGGGAGAATTGAGGTAAACAAGTTCTGCGTTCAGAGAGTTGAAGAGCCGAGAGCGATAGGGCTGATATTGTATCGATTATATTCGCTGAAGGTCTTTCCCGTTGATTCCATCCATCAACATTATCAGACATAGATTTCACCATGAAAAATTTGAACCTTACCGCTGCTATCTGCCTTGCACTCTTTATCGCATCTTGTACAGGAACGGTTTCTCCTGATCCTGCGTCGCTTGGGGGATACTGGCAAGGAGAAAAATCTTTTATCAATGGAGAAGAGGAGAATTCCAAGTGGGCGGAAGGAGTGATTCTCGGATTGTTTCCAACGGAAGAGGGGGAGAATTTCTACTATCGTGTCTACGAGAACGGCACGTGGGTATTGGAAGGGGATCAATTGAAGTGTTTTCCACGTGAAGGATTAAAATTGCCAACTACGAAGTATACGATTGCAGAGCTGACCGATAATCGGTTGATACTTGAGCGCAGAAATATCCGAGCAAAAGAATTGGAGCGAAAGATCGATGGAATTTCTCCCGACGACATTATCACTGTCAGAGAAGAATTTCGGCGAAAAGAGAAGTAATTGTCGGCAAGAAAAATTTGCGTGAGGGTCGTGATTGAACTGAGATCACGGCTCTTTTGCTTTAGCGATTGGGTCGCCCTCCCTTCTGCGCAGGATAAGCATAAACCACTGCTGCAAAAAGATCGTAACGGAATTAACCTTCTCACCTTCCCTATCTTATGCGCTCTTAGAAAAGCGGGGGAGGAGTGGGAACAGTCTCCACCATAAGCTGCCAACCATTAATCTCCCTTCTCTACATTTGAATTTTTCATTTTGAATTTTGAATTGATATGACTGTTGAACGTTTTGAATTTCAGACTGAAGCTCGTCAGATGCTTGATTTGATGATCCACTCAGTCTACTCGAACAAGGACATTTTTTTGAGGGAGTTGATCTCCAACGGCTCGGATGCGTTGGACAAACTTCGCGTTGAGTCGCTGACGAACGAGAAGGTGGTGATGCCTTCCGACCCGAAGATCACGATTACGGCCGATAGAGATGCCCGGATAATCTCGGTGCAGGATAATGGAATTGGGATGAGCCGTGAGGAGATTATCGAGAACATCGGAACGATTGCGAAGTCGGGAACGCGAGAGTTTATGGCTACGCTCGCTGAGCGTAGAGAGCAGGGTGAGGCGGTCTCGGCGGAGTTGATCGGTCAGTTTGGCGTCGGATTCTACTCAGCCTTTATGGTAGCCGACCGGATGGAATTGATTACCCGGCGTGCCGGATCGGAAGAGGCTTGGAAGTGGGAATCCACAGGTGATGGAACCTATACGCTTGAGGAAGCATCGAAGGTAGAGCCGGGCACGATTGTGACGCTCCACTTGAAAGAGACGAGCGAAGATATTGACGACTACACGAGCGAGTGGAAGATCAAAAGCATCGTCAAGCAATACTCTGACTTTGTTTCCTACCCAGTAACGATGTTGGTGGAACGGGAGAAAGAGAGTGAAGCGAGTGAGGAGGGTGAAGAGGGAGCAGAAAAGAGTAGTGAAAAGGTCGTGACTGAGGAGACCTTAAACTCGATGAAGGCAATCTGGCGACGTCGAGCCGAGGAAGTTGATGAGAAAGAACATAACGAGTTCTACCACAACGCCTTCTACGATCCAGCCGACCCGTTGAAGACAATCCACTTGAAGGCAGAGGGGATGCAGGAGTACTACGCCCTTCTCTACATCCCTTCGAATGCTCCCTACGATCTCTACATGCCAGAGTCTGTCCGTGGCGTTCAGCTCTACGTGAAGCGTGTCTTCATTATGGATGACGCGAAGGAGTTGTTGCCAACGTGGCTCCGCTTTGTTCGTGGCGTTGTCGACTCGGAAGATCTGCCGCTGAATATCTCGCGCGAAATCCTTCAGCAGAATCGTGCAATCCGGGCTATCCGCAATCGCTTGACGAAGAAGACCTTGGAGACGCTCAGCGAGATGTTGAAGAGTGATCGGGAGAAATACTTGCAATTCTGGAATCAGTTCGGTCCGGTGTTGAAAGAAGGTCTGTTCCAAGACTATGAATATCAAAAGAGCATTCTCGATGTCACCCTCTTCGATTCGACAAAGGGTGACGGAAAGAGAACGTTGGCAGAGTATATCGAGCAGATGCCGGAAGGGGAGAACGACATCTGGTACTTAGCTGGGGATGATCCGTCGGTTGTTGCGAACTCTCCTCACCTTGAAGCGTTCCGGGAGAAGGGCCAAGAGGTGTTGTTGTTGTCTGATAGGATCGATCCAGTCTGGACAAGCAGCGTGCCAGAGTACGAGGGGAAGAAATTCCGTTCGGTTGCCAGTGGCGATGTAGACCTTGCAGGGGAAGAGGAGAAGAAGGAGCGTGAGGAAGAGCGAAAGAAGAAGGCACAAGAGCACGCGCTTCTCCTAACACACTTAAAAGAGATTTTGCAAGAGGAGGTCAAGGAAGTACGGTTCAGTGGACGCCTGACATCTTCGCCCGCAATTGTAGTGAGTGACGAGGGAGAGATAAACCCACAGCTTGAAAAGATTATGCGGTCGATGGGGCAGGAGATGCCGAAGCAAAAGCGTGTGTTAGAACTGAACCCGAACCACGGAGTAGTGGAGAGAATGGGGAAGATCTTCGAAGCAAAGCAAGATGATCCGTTGCTCGAAGACTATGCCCACCTCCTCTACGGCGGCGCACTGATAGCCGAAGGGGAGATGCCACCCGACCCTGTTGGGTATGGAAAGTTGGTGGCAAAGTTGATGGCGGGGGAGTAATAGCCGAACGTCTTTCCTATGAAGAGAGAGACCTCTACATCATTTTAGAGGTAGCCTTCCAGTCGATGCCGGGTGTGCCGTATGTGTAGCATATCAGGTATCGGTAGATTTTGAAAATCGCATCCAAACAAAGAACGGCGGCTCGAACTTGAGCCGCCGTTCTTCCTTTTAACAGGATCGCAATGTTGATTTAATTCCCACTGAAACTCTGCTGTATCCACCTGCCGGTGGCAGTGTTACTGTCGTCGCTATCATAGCGTGCGTCAGAATCCCATACTAATGTCAGCATGTCGAATTTTTGCATGTCGCGGTTGGCATCGCCTGAAAGTCTAACATTAGTCCGCGACTTGATTTTGAAGCCGTTCGTCCCTCTGTAGTTGTCGCCGTTATCACCGAGGCAGAGAACAATCAACACTTGTCCATCTTGAAGTCCATCGCTTAGGCATAGTTCTCTGTTTGTCGGAGTTCCGGTTGATGCCACCCGGATGAACGACCTATCGCCGACGGTTACCGTCACTTGAGTAGCGTTCACTGTTGCGTTAGTTCCGGGTTGAACAGCAACACCTCCGTTCACATCTACGGTAACGGCAGGAGAAGCAGAAGATGCAATGCCAATTCCGAGTTTACCGGTTGTCTGATTGTTGCCGGACGGATTCCAAGAACCAACAATTGCGCTGAGAGATTTCCACTCCGGAGAGTTGGAACCCTGGCTTGTCAGAACCTGGTCGGCGGATCCTGTTGAGTTGCTTACCTTCAGTGTCGTACCCGTGGCAAGTTGCAACGATCCGGTAACTGTTGTGATCCCGGCGGAAGAGATACCGATTCTCTCTGTACCGTTCGTGCGGATCGAAAGGTCGACCGCGTTCGACGTGCCGAAGTAATCGCCAGTGCCGACATTGCTGTTTCCCCCCTGAAGCCATGCGTCACCTATTGCAAGTTCGCTGATCGACTTCCACTGCGGAGTAGCGTTTGTGCCACTGCTTGTCAATACCTGATCGGCACTTCCCTGGCTGCCGTTCAGGGAGATCGGCGTCCCTGTCCCCAGCGCAAGACTTCCATTGATCGTCGTGCCGTTACTTACGGTCAATCCGTTGTTTGTTGTGAGGCTACCGCTAACGGTAACGGCACCTCCGGAGGCAATTGTGATTCTGGTTGTTGCATTCGTTGCCAGAATCAGAGCGTTCGCGTCGGAGGTTCCGAGATAATGTTGTCCGGCTCCCGTTCCGGGGGTTGTGCTGCTATTCCCTTTCAACTGCCACGCCTGCCCGTTCAGGCTTGCCCAGCTCATTGTTCCTCCTGCAGTACTCGTAAGGAACTCGCCATTGCTACTCGGGTATTGACCCGGCAGCGTGTAGATCGTGTGTCCATTATCTGCGTGGCTGGTGCTCTGCGTCATAGTGGTTGGAGCTTTCAAGGCGATGTAGTGGGGGATCGTAGACGATGTGCCAGTGTATGTATGGTTGGTGCTTCCCTCGAAGAAACGAAGCTCACGCGGGGAGTTGTCAACGTTCCCGATCCACAGATCAACGTTGCCGAAGTAGGCAGTCTGCGAATAGTTTGAAACATCAGTCTGCGTTGGAGTGGTAGCGTCGTCGCCATTGAACCCGAAGCTGTTATCTCCAACGGTAAGGTAGCGCCCTCCAGCAATTGCAGAAGCAGGCCCGGCTGCATTGTTGTTGTGGCCACCACTGACAGTTGCAAACTGCTGTGTTGTTGGATTTGCAGGCGATTCGTTCGGGTATCCGACAAAGTTATCTTTCCCTCCTCCAATCGTTCCGTAATGGTCTACAATGCTGTTGTTTTCACCCCCTCCGACTGTCGAGAAATGTGTTGCAGCACTGTTATCCTTTCCTCCACCGACCGTTGCCGCCTCGCCTGCAGCAACATTTGTGTTCCCTCCGCCAACTGTTCCGTACTTTCCGTTTGCTGTATTGTCAAAACCTCCGCTAACGGTTGCGTACTCATCGGATGCTGCATTGCTTTCCCCACCACCGACGGTAGTGTGCGTCGAACTTGCTGTGTTGAGTTCACCACCACCAATTGTTGCGTGAGTGGCATCCGTTCCGTTTGCGTTATTTGTTCCGACGCTGTTCCCCTCTCCACCCCCGACACTTCCATGTTCATCGTAGACATTATTGTTCTCTCCTCCGGCAATCGTTCCGAAATCGGCATCGACAAGGTTTGTCATTCCACCACCGATTGCTCCGTTCGACCCTGTTGTAGTCGTTAGTGTACCGACAAGATTATCCTGTCCACCACTGATCGTTCCCGTTTGTGCGTATACCTTGTTGTTGTCGCCACCACCGATTGTTCCTCGTGCGGCAAAGACTTCGTTGACGAATCCACCAGAGACTGTTGAACGGAAACCCTGAGCAAGGTTATCGTTGCCCCCCCCGACAGTCGATTCCGGACCCGATGCGGTATTGTCACGTCCTCCACCGACTGTTGCGTACTGCGCATCAGTCAGCGTGCCTAACGGAATTGCGCCGCCGACACTGTTGTTATTCCCGGCCTGGTTAGTGAATCCGCCACCGATTGTTCCGTAATCGTCAGTCACATTGTTATCCTGTCCACCTCCGATGCTTGCATAGCTTCCGCGCGATGTATTGTTTTGCCCTCCACCCACAGTGGCGTAGTCAGCATTGATCGGTCCACCACCAGCAAATGTTCCAATGTGTCCGGTCTGATTTTCCATTCCTCCACCAATTGTTCCCCACGAGTCGATGGTATTGTTCTGCTGTCCTCCACCAATTGTCGCATTTGCTGCGCTCATCGAGACGGTATTTGTATTCCCTCCGCCGATTGTTGCGTGGTTTGCTAATGTCGATGTCGTGTTGAGTTGTCCTCCGCCGATTGTTGCGTGGTTTGCCTGAGTTCGATTGACCTCTCCACCACCGATCGTTGCGTGGTTTGCCTGCGCTTGGTTACCCTGCCCACCACCGACCGTCGAGTGATTGGCCACTGCTTGGTTCGACTGCCCTCCGGAGACTGTTGCATATGCATCGTCCGAGGTGGTTGCAGTGCTTGCACCGCCGACCACATTGTTGTCGCCACCACCGATTGTGCCGAAGTCATCCCTAACATTGTTGATGCTGCCACTTCGTCCTCCCCCTCCGATCGTTGCTCCTTCAATAGCTGTCCCTTGTCCCGGAAGATTCCCCTGAAATCCCCCTATCAGGTTTGGACTGTTAGTTTGTGGATCAAAGAGCATCACGCGCCGGTCGCCGCTGGTTGTGCTGGTGTTCGATGCGTTGACGTGGATCTCCAGTTCCACCTGATCGCTCGTTCCCACGAAGTGTGTCCCAGGTGTCGTCCCGTTATTTCCGTTCTCGCTCCAGGGCGTTACTATACCATTTGGGGCGGCATTTGCAGCTTGCAACTGGTTCCCCTTCTCGCCTGAACTCCCAACAAGTTGATTGCTCAACCCAATCTGCACGCCCTGCGTTACTGGATCATATTGCAAGTCAATCCCGCTTCCCCCGCTGAGGTTGAATGGCGTTCCCTGTCCGGTCACCTTCTCTCCATTGATTGTGATTGCGGAGACATATTCTGTCCCAATTTTCTCCGCAGTTACCGAGCCATCCGGAATTGTCAGCGCGTATGGTGATGCACTCAGGAGTGTGCGCGGATTCATCTCCGGGTTCTCCCCAACCTGTACGCCAAGCCAGAGACTGCGCCCCATCTTTGAAGCATCAGGGAGAGGAAAGGCTCCCGACCCTAAGTCGGCACTGAACAGACCTCGATCGATCTGCGTGGCGTAGGTTCCCTCCCAGATCACTTCTCTCCCCTCAGCGTCGCCGTAGAGACGGAAGGTAATCTGGTATTCTCCGGAATGGGAGCCGGTTGTTGAGGAGAGAACTCCCTGGTAGGTGATGATGCGGGGGACATCGCTGCTCCCTCGTTCCTGAGCAGAGAGTCCTAACGTTGTCAAGATGCCGAGCAGTAGTGCTGCGGCTGTACGAATAGTCGTTTTTTTCATGGCGGTTATTCTAAAATTTGTGTTCGTCAAAAGGTTCTACGAATTCCGTGTGTGATCACTTCTTCTTCACTCTATACTCTATAGTTTTGTAGTTGAGTGAGAAGGAGTTATCGGACGAAGGAGATAATCTCCCGATACTCCGTTGCCTGAGCCGTTGATCCCGACGGAGATATTTTTAGAAGGCAGAGGTAGAAGCCAGTGGCTCCTAAGTCGCCCGAAGCATCTTCACCGTTCCAGTTGTTCTTGTAACTGCCCGGTTGTAGTTCCTCGTTCACGAGGGGGCGGACAAGCCGACCCGACATATCGTAGATCGAGAGATTGACCAGACTCTGCTCGGTGACAGAATAGCGTATCTCTGTAGAGAGGCTGAACGGGTTAGGAAAATTCTGTAGTGCAGCTTCTGAGGAAGCAACCTCGCTATTGATAGTAATCTGCGAAGTCGTTCGCTCTATTGGAAACCAGAACCCATGGCTAAGTTCTACCTCTCCAAAGAATGTCATTCCTACTGTCGATTGTCCAACTGTGCCCTGTAGGCTCCACTCGCCGTCAGTTGCGGCAGTTCCTCCTCCCGTGCCAATTACAGCCCGAATTGGAGTAGCCGAGCCTCTGCTCTGTCCGGAGCTGATCTGAGGGATCAGAACAATCAGGACAGGAAGTAGCCGGAGAAGAACAGAATGTTTTCTCATCATAACACCTCTGATGTTTGTGTTCAGATAATTCAGTCCGAGTCCTCCCGCTGGCTGAAAATGGCTCGTCGACAGAACCTTTCCAGTCAGTGGTGTATGACTCACCATCATTATTGAGATATGGGGGGGCGAGGAAACTCTGCGCGGAGATGTGGCATACCCATCTACCGATATCAAACAGACTGAGGGTTCGATATACGGTTGCTCACGATAGAAAGGTAGGGGGTGCAGCGAAGGAAGAAAAACCAGAATTTTTGATTGTGGGCAAGTCTACCGTGAGTCGTACCTTACCGAAAGTGGAGGCTGTGGCAAAAAAACGACCAATCCCAAAGAATTACGTAGGAGAAAAGTCGGATGTCCAGAACTCCTTCAAGCGATCTCTTCGATCTGATTAAGTCGATGACCAAATCGGAAAAGCGTTTCTTCAAACTCTACGCTGCCCGTCATTCTACCGCAGGGAAGAATAACTACGTTGTCCTGTTCGATGCTATCGACAAACAGCAGGTCTACAGCGAGGAAAGTCTGCTGCAACAGAACCCTTCGCTCCAGTCCACGAACTTCCGGAGCATGAAATCCTACCTCTACGAGTTGATTTTGCGAAGCCTCCGTTCAGGATCAAACGGAGTTTTTCCGAAAGTGAAACATCAGATTGATGACGCACAGATTCTGATCCGTAAGAAGCTTTACAAGCAGGCGACTCGTATGCTTGAGCGAGCGATGAAGTTGGCGAAAGATGAAGGACACTTGGTTCTCGGTCTCGACATTCTATTGAACCTTAGTTCACTCAAGATTCGCCTTGAAGAGACGAACTCGTTAGAACGGCACGAAGAATTGCATGCGATAACGTTAACTGTGCTCAACACGCTGCGGCAGAACGTAGAGTACTACGATCTTTTCATGCGGATGCACTACTTGCAACTTCAGGTGAGCTTTGCCCACAACCCAGAAGAGGTAGAACAACTGCGGGATATTCTCGGCAGTCCACTCTTGAGCGACCCATCGATTCCTCAATCATTCTTCTCTCGAATGCAGTTCCACGAAATATGGCAGCGTGGATGTTATATGGTGCGTGATTATCAGGGGTGTTACGAACACACCTTGTAGAAGGTGGAGTTGTTTGAGA
>JBFWSB010000143.1:0-10462 GCA_050248595.1 Kapaibacterium sp. (SeqCode) | reverse complement strand
AGATTGTCCGCATGAACTATCAACAACACATTGAAGGCCGAACGCATTTGTTGGGACTTTCAATCTTCTTGCTCTTCTTCTCGGTTTTCAGTTCGCAGACCTTGTTCTCCTCCGGATCAGAGGTTAACCCCGAAAAAGATTATAAGAGTTTTGTTCTGGAGAACGGACTTGAGGTGGTGGTTGTAGAGAACCACCTTGCTCCGATTGTCACTATTGAACTTGCTACCCGCAACGGTTCCTTTACTGAGGGGCCAGAGTATGCCGGACTTTCCCACCTTTACGAGCATATGTTCTTCAAGGGGAATAAGAACTTCC
Source organism: Kapaibacterium sp. (SeqCode) (assembly GCA_050248595.1). Lineage (GTDB taxonomy): Bacteria > Bacteroidota > Ignavibacteria > OLB7 > OLB7 > JAGWAZ01. Next base: position 10,147 of record JBFWSB010000143.1, on the reverse strand, counting down.
CTCGCTCGCAAGATTTTCTCAGCTACCTGAGCAAGATCGGAGCTATCTGGAACGCTACCACACGCGAGGAGGTTGTGAACTACTACTTTACACTCCCCTCGATGAACTTGCAACTTGGAATGGAGCTGATGGCAAACACAATTCAGACTCCACTCTTCAACAAAACAGAACTTGAACGGGAGCGTGAAGTGGTGCTGGGAGAATTCGATAGGCATGAGGCCAGTCCTCTCTTCCTCTTCCGCCGCGTAATGGACTCCGTAACTTGGGGGGATAACTTCACCAGAAAGGAGCCGATTGGACAACGCGATGTGATTGCGACGGCAACAGTAGAGAAGATGCGGGCAATTCAACAGAAGTATTACATCCCGAACAACTCGCTGTTGATTGTGGCGGGAGATGTCGACTCCGCCACAGTTTACAAGATGGCTCAGCGTTACTTCACGTCGTGGGAGCGGGGGGCCGATCCATTTGAGACCGATCCACCCCCATTCCCGAAACCATTAACCGAGAAAAAGTTGGTGCAAGTTCCCTCGCCGATTAACCTTGTGCAAGCAACGTATCAATGGTATGGTCCATCTGTCTCGCTGGACCCGAAGTCGACATATGCTGCCGATGTCTTTATCTATATTTTGACGCAAGATCAATCACGTTTCCAACGGCGTTTGGTAGAGAGTGGACTTTCGCAGTCGGCAGGATTCAGTTACTACACGCAGAACTACACCGGACCTATTGCGGTCTCCATCGGAACGACAGAAGAGAAAGCCAAGCAGGCGATGAAGGTTCTTTGGGATGAGATTCAAGCGTTCGATTCTCCCGACTACTTCACAGACGAAGAGTTGGAAACCGCAAAAGCCTACCTGCGCGTTGAACATCTGTACGATGCCGAAGAGACGAGTGAGTGGACACACACAATCGGATTCTGGTGGAGCACAACTGGCGGACTTGACTACTTCCGAGGCTATCTCGATAACTTGTCGCAGATAACCCGCGAAGATATTCAGAACTTTATTCGGCGGTATGTCAAAGGCAAAAATTATATCCTCGGCGTTACCGGCAGCGAAGCTGCTCTTCAGGAGTTGAATTTGGTTCCATCAGAAGTTCTCCGATAAGTATCACTACCACAACACAACGCAGACTATCACATATATGATGACAGCAACTATGAATATTCGGTGGAGTTCACTATCGCAGTTGATGCGGTACGGATTGCTGACCTTCCTCGCACTTTTTCTCTTCGCTTGTAGCACTTCAACCAAAGCTACCCGTTCTGGAGGTGAAGATAGTGGACAGGTGACCGTCAGGGAAGAGGATGAGATCAACGAAACTCTCCGTGCGGGAGCTACCGAGATTCCGAAAGAGATTGAGGAATTCACGGTGGATGGACTGAAAGTAATTCTCCGTCCAACTGGATCAAGTTTCCACACCGTAGTAACCAAACTCTATATCCGTGGTGGGCTTCCAGCACTTCCTGACGGAGTATCTCCTGCCATAGAACAAATGGCTCTCGACGTTCCCCGATTCAGTGGACCGGCTTGGATGGAGAGAAGTGAGTTCCTCCGTGAGCGTGACCGGATGCACCTTGGTCTTGGAGCCTCAGCAGAACGGGATTTCTCAACGTTGACACTTCGTTGTGTTGACGAAAATTTTGATCGAGCTTGGAGTCTTTTCTCAGGCATGATTACCGAACCCTCCTTTGATCCCATTGCTATGGAGAATATTCGGGAGCGGGCAATCATTGGCGTTCGCAATCGGAGCATTGTCCCTGAGTCATACGCCGAATACCTTGCCGACAGTGTTTTCTTCTACGGACATCCGTATGGACGTGTAGCCGAAGAGGCTGACTTCACAAAGATTACTGAGCAAGACTTGCGGGACTACCACAAACAGCTTTTCGTTAAATCCCGACTTTTCCTTGTGGTAGTTGGAAACATCACGCGGGAGGAGATCACCGAGAAGATCAAGGCTTCGTTGGGAACACTTGCACAAGGTTCATATAAAGATCCCAAAGTTGCTATCCCAAAAAATGCCAGCCATCCTTCACTTCTCGTCCAGAGTCCTTGGGGTCGTGAGGACATTCCAACGAACTATCTTGTGGTTCGTTTTCTTGGCCCAGACCATAAGGACAAACTGTTCTACGCAATGGAACGGCTTCGGAGCTTCATGGGAGGTTTTCTCTTCCGCGAGATTCGTATCGAGCGGAACTTGAGTTACGCTCCGGATGCCTCTACCTATAACCATCGGATTGGATTTGGCGACATCTCTATCTCCACTGTTCTTCCCGACTCAGCATGGCGAGTAACGAAGAGCCGGATTATTGACTTCTTCCGAGATAACATTATTAAGGACGAATATCTTTCTGAAGTTCCCGCAACCTGGTACACCGGGCAATATCTCGGAATGCAGACTGCGGAGTCGCAGGCAACCGAACTTGGTTCAGCATGGTTTTACAAAGATGATTGGAAAGAGGCCTATCGCGCACTCGATCGGTTTACCAAAGTGACTCCTGAACAGTTAAACGAAGCGGCTGTCAAGTACATGGACAACTTCACGATTGTGGTTGTGGGTGATCCTGAGGATGTGACCCGGTCGGAATATCTTCCAGAAGATGTTAGCACAGATGATGAGGCTTCATCCGACGTACCAGCCGCAAGATCGAGGTAGCGGAATAGAAAAAGACGAGTCACTTCATGATACTACTCTATCTGGGAATCTTGTTGGCTCTGCCGGTAGGATTCTCACTCGGATTGCTCGGGGGGGGCGGGAGTATTCTCGCCGTCCCCGTTTTCGTATACGTTCTTGGAATTGATCCTTCACTTGCCATTCCAGCAAGCCTTCTGGTTGTCGGCCTTACCAGTCTCGTCGGCTCTATTCCCTACTGGCGTCAAGGGAACGTCGACTTCTCGGCAGCACTCTTCTTTGCGCTTGGTTCCATGGCTGGTTCATTAGCCGGAGCAGAGCTTGGGATTCGTGCTCCTGACATCGTTCAGATGATTCTCTTCGGCTTCGTGATGCTTGCTGCCTCCTTCTTCATGCTCCGCGGACGCCCATCAGCCAAAGAGAACGTAGAGGCAAAACCATTCTGGGTTCTAATTCTTATCGGTGCTCTCGTTGGAGTGTTAATCGGCTTTGTTGGGGTGGGGGGAGGATTCATGTATGTTCCAGCCCTTATCTTTCTAGTCGGACTCGAAACAAAGCGGGCTGTCGGCACAAGTCTGTTAATCATAGGGTTGAATGCTGCGGTTGCCTTCAGTCGCTATCTCTTCGATGAAAACATCCGTCAAGGCTTCCTTACCGAGCATCTCGGTGAACTCCCACTCTGGCTTGGCTTAATAATATTCACCCTCCTCACATTCGCCAGCCTCTTCGTCGGCACAAAACTGGCAAAACGCACCGACCCAGCCCGCCTCCGCCGCTGGTTCGCAATCTTCTTGATGCTGATGGCTCTGTTTGTGTTGGTGCAGGAGATGTCAGGGGTATGACTTGATTTTGCTGTTCTCTACTCTACGGCTTTCGAGGTAATTGCAATGTAAACTCTGCATGTATAGGTAAAGCAAAAATTTCCATACTTACAAAAAAACTATCCACTGGTATTGGATTTAATATTCAGTCCGCCGTATCATTACCATTGAACAATACAGTTAACCCCTGATTGTTCTTGTAACCCAAATTACCTTTAACCCGGAGCCTCCATGTGCCCTGGAACCCTTCCACCTTATAAGGGGTGGTCTATCCTGTGCTTACTTTGCACAGTTTTCCTCTCAACATTTCTTGTTGGCTCTCTTGCTGCGCAAGAGCGTGATACGCTCTCTTCTTTTAATTCACTCAGTTCCTATCGATGGTATCGCATACCAAACTTAAGTGCACAAGCTGCTCGGTTTGAGGTGAAAGCCGCAGGTGAGTTGCAAGAGGTACGACTTCTACTTGGAGGTGATTCTCTTGACGGTACTCTGCGCCTTCGTCTCTTCGGTTATGAGGCTGGTGCTCCGGCTCCTTTCCTTGAGCGAGACTTGATTGAGCCGATTGCTGTACGAAAATCCCAGCGAGGACTTCAGTGGGTTACTGTAACTTTTCCTCAACCTCTGCGCCTTGACTATCGCCAATTCTTCGTTGCCGTTGACCAACTCTCCGAGGGGCTATTTCTGGTAACTGATGCCGATGTCAAACCGGTCTGTTGTCAAGATCAATCCGAAGAATGGCGGTATCAATGTCTGAAGACAGTTGATGGTAGATGGTGGACGGGACAGTATGGCTTTGCTATCGAGGCCGTGATGAACTATGACCACGATCCCGCTTTAACGTGGTTGATGGATAAGACTGCAGAAGCTGGTCTGCTTGATACATCGGAAGTTGTTGGGGGAATTGCATGGGCGGACTACAACAAGGACTCCTATCTCGATCTTCTGGTCAATGGACGACTGTATAAGAATCAAGGCGGTCAGTTTGTTGATGTGACCGATTCAGTCGGTTTGTCCGGCCGACCCTTGGCAAGTGCCTTCATCGACATCAACAATGACTCGTGGCCTGACATCGTATTCCTCGGTGATCGCGACAGCACTCTTCACGGAACATCTCGCCTCTTCATTGCCAGCGAGCATGAGAAATTTGCTGAACGATCTCTTGATATTCCTGTAATTACAAATCCGACAAGTCTCAGCATCGCCGACGCCGACCTCAACGGTCTTCTCGACCTCTTCATTGGGCAGGGGCGGGATGCTGAAGGGAAGGAGTTGTCCAATCTTCTGCTATTGAATGAGGGGAAGAATCATCTTGTTGATCGCTCTGATCTTCTCTATCAAAAGGGCGAATCAGCGAAAGCAAGTCAAGGCTCGCAGTGGGTTGATATCGACGGAAACGGTTTCCTTGATCTCTACATCGTCAATCAGGGGGCGAACACTTCTGAAGTCTGGCGTTCAAATGGGGACGGAACGTTTGTGCTTCTCTATGGCTCTGGAAGATTAGCTCCCAATCAGCTTATGTCGGTAAACACTGTCGGAGGGAGTTGGAGTGATATCGATGCGGATGGAAACATCGACCTTCTGGCTCCGCAGCACGTGACTCTTCAGGGAGTTGCCGGTCAGGTCGAGTCGATTCATTCAGTCGGTATCCGTAGCAATGAGTCCGTCTCTTCTCTCTCTTTCCACCAAGTTGATGGCGTCGAGTTCAGTGAACGGAGTGGAAGTGGAATGTGGGGAGATATTGATAATGACGGCAACGCGGATCTATTTCTGACCTCAACCAGTCCCTGTCGTCCAGCCGGGCTATTCATGGGAACTGACGTAGAGCGATATACACCCAATACTTCGGAATATGGCCTCTTACATACTCCAGCCGGGCCAGATGGTATCTGGGTTGACTACGACAACGATGGTCGATTGGATCTGGCGACGTTCGTCAAGGGTCGATTTCGGTTGTTCAGAAATGGAAGAGAGGGGAGCGGGAACTGGGCATCGTTTGATATTGAAGGGCAAGATGGAACAGGAATGAAGGTGGAGGTCTACGCAGGAGAGAAGAAAATCTCTCGTGACGTGACCTCAGGTCGAGGCTTACTCATGCAAGACCCACTCCGCCTACACTTCGGTTTGGGAGGAGCAAATCGCATTGATTCTGTCGTTCTTACCGTACCGGGTGGAAGCCAAGCTCACTACACGGAGATTGGGGTCAATCAACTCAACAAACTTCGCGTAGGTGACGGAGTTGGCTCGTCGGGTCATCTCCTCAGTGGAATATCTGCCTATCCCAACCCCTTTAATGAGGAAGTCCGGGTCTCATTTACCCTCGCAGAAAAATCTCCAGTCCGGATTGAAATCTTCGATGTCTCAGGAAATACCCTTGGCATTCCATTAGACGAAGTGCGAGATGTTGGTACGCATACGATCTCGTGGCGCGCAGTAGACAGCCGAGGGAACCAACTGCCGCAAGGGACATACATCTACCGGATCGAAGCTGGGTCGGACACCTACATGGGGCGTGTTGTTCACGGACGTTGACCTTGCATTGGGTGCAGGTCTTCAAGCCTGCACTCATCGGAATCGGTGTTATCTATCAGTCTATCGTTACTTCTCAAGAGCATATACATTCGTCGCATTAATGAGTGCACACAAACAACAATCATCAATCTCTTCTTCATACGCAAAGCGCATGCAAACGTGGATTCCGCTGAGCGTTGGAATTCTCGGATTGATATTTGGTCTGCTTGGCTATATCAACTCGCAGGGGAATGCCCGAATAGGGGTTGTTCGTTCAGACGATCTTGTCTACAAGTATGCCGGAATGGTTGAGGCACAGGGGAAGTACAAAGGTCAGTTTGAAGTGTGGGAAAAGGAAGTGGACTCACTCACTTCAGAGTTGAAGGGAGAGATTGAATTGTATGAGAAGAGCAAGTCTACCATGTCACAGTCGGATCGAACGAAGCGTGAAGGAGAGCTTGCGTTGTTGAAGCAGAGTTTAGATCAGCACAAGATGAACTTGTCGCAGAAGGCGAGTGAAGAAGATCGGGAGTTGACCGAAGGAGTCTTGAACCAGATCAACACGTTCGTCGAAGAGTATGGCCGCGAACATGGTTACGATGTGATTATTGGAACAGGGGGGAGTGGCAATGTTCTCCACGCAGCAGAAGGATTGGATATTACAGAAGACGTCCTTGATGAACTCAATAAATCCTATCGTGTAGCAGAACGCTAAGGAAACTCAGTAAACAGATCACCTGAATCAATGAACCTCCGCACCTATACCATCTTTACTTCTCTCAGCCTTCTGTTGTTAGGTATCATGTCGTGTTCAGAGGATGTTGATACGCCAGACGATATGTTGACCTGGCTCAACGAATCCGAACGTGGCCTCGTTCATGAGCGAACGGGGGCAGGCATTCGGTGGAATGTGAAGTATCTCCCGCACGACTACTTGGCTGCTCGGTATCTACAAAGTGTTGAACATCCAACGGAAGCTATCCGTGACAGCGCGCTTGAGAGCTACAAGAACACCATCTGTTTTCTCTTGACGGTTGCCCCTGAAGCAGAGGGAGAAGGGGATGTGATGTACCGCGGAGTCGGCACATTCGAAGAGTTCGAGTCGCGAGCAATGGCACTAAATTTTGAGGTAAAGGATCTAATGCGGCTTACCTACGGAGGAGTAGAAACGCCAGCCGTAATCTCCACGATGGAGAACACGTATGGTCTGAACAACCGCCGCGACATCATGGTGATCTTTGCCAAAGATGAGAGTGCCTGGAGCAAAGCAGACACCATCGACTGTCTTCTCGATGACAGAATCTTCAACTCGGGCATCCACCATTTCGTGTATCGAAAAGAAGACATTGATAAGATCCCGGTGTTAATACCTGAAGTGGATTAAGCATTGGAAACTTGATGTTGAAAGCACGGAAGTCGCTCAAATAGAATAAAGAAATAGAATCATTCATTTTGAATTTGGCAACACCATGAATCGTTCGCTCCTAAAAACCACAGCCCGAATTGTTCTCGTGGCATTCCTCTTCGAGCTACTCGGCCCGACCGCAACCTTGCTGGCACTGACAGGTGGCCCAACCCAACCTGAGTTCTCCAGCTTCGAGCCGGTAACGACGACAAATATGGTCAATCCGTTGACCGGGCAGTTTACCTATAACCTACCAGTTGTGAATATACCTGGGCCGAATGGAGGTGGGTATGCACTATCATTATCATATCACAGTGGTGTCTCTCCTGAGGAAGAAGCTTCCTGGGTAGGGTATGGGTGGACGTTAAACCCTGGGTCAATTACTCGAGCAAAACGAGGCTTGCCAGATGAATATAATGGAGAAACAGTAAGGTATTGGAACGCAACACCCAAAAATGAGACTGTAACTGCATCGGTAGGTGCATCATATGAGATTGTAAGTGCTACTGGAGATCAAACTAACCCACCTACAACTGGAAACCCCGATTACAGTGCAAGTGTTGGTCTCAGGTACAATACACACAAAGGCTTTGGTTTTGTTGCTGGGGTTCGTTCTCATATGAAGGGAATGGCAACGTTAGGGTTTTCAGTCAGCGATGAAGGAGGAGGATTTAGTGCTGAGGTCAATGCCATGAAACTACTGAATGGCATTGAAAGAGCAACTAATCCTCCAGCAAATACAAAAGAGTACGCTGCCTCAACTTGGCATAAGTGGGCAAGTAAAGGGTTGGATCTATATCAAAAACTGTATCAACATGGAGGGTATCAATATCTGCAATATTCAGCAGCAGGGTATCAACATGCACCTCGTGTGCATCCATACAGTGGATCATCAACGAATGTTAAAATCTCAGTTCTTGGCCCGCTTGGCTTAATTCCAGCTGGTGTTACGGCAGAAGTTGATGGTCACTACTCGTGGCAGGAGAATGCACCGTTTGTTGATAAAAGAACATATGGATATATGTACTCAGGGCTTGCGGGAAATAATGACATTATGGACTACTATGTAGAGAAAGACGCCTCTTTTGACAAGCGAGATAATTTCTTAGGAGTTCCATTCAGCAATGCTGATTATTTCAATGTTAGTGGAGAAGGGATGGGAGGTGGATTTCGACTCTACAATAAAAAGCCAGGGCACTTTCATCAAAATGCCGTAAACAATACAACTACTGCGTTTTCATTCGGCGGAGCGAATATCCACTTCGGGCAAAATTTAGGACTTGGAATCAGTCTTTCACTTGGTAAGTCAAGGTATTCATCAGAACCATGGAGAGATGAGAGTGGTGACGAGTTTAGTGGGGAAAAGTACTGGAAGTTTGCAACCCCAGACGAAGGAGATGAACCATACTTCTTCCGTATGAATAATGATATGGGTGGATATGCAGTCTATACAGCAAATGATAATGCGTATGCGGCAGATGCAAGCTTTGATGATAAGCCTGAGATTAATCCCTGGCACGTAAATTATCTTAACACGAATTTTACTGATGTAAGTGCCAGTGTTGATGTGAGAAGTGGTCGTTCTTCTCATATCGCTTACAATATAGTTGGAGAGATGAAGAATGCTAAAAGGAGCGGAGTATATCGCCCAGACCTGCTTCTGTTAGAAGACGTAGACTTCTCGTCTTATTATTACTTGCAAAACTTGCCAAATGATGCTGTAGGAGAAATTAGCATTACGAATCCATCAGGAGCAAAGTATACCTATGGTCTTCCCGTAATTGCTCTTGAAGAAAAACAATATCAATACGGGCTTGATAAACTATCACATTCGAACCCTTCAAGCAATGGAACAGTAGATTGCTATGTCCCAATGCCCGAGAATGCATCTACACTTGTCGGTCAGGAGTCAATGACACCATATGTGAGTGAATATTTGCTGACGTCGATTGCAAATCCAAACTATGTTGATAGAACACATGATGGATTCTCAAATGATGATTTTGGTGGTTGGGTGCGATTTAACTATAAACCGACAACATCACATTTGCTTAATAGCCCAAGTGGTTTTTATCAATGGCGTATGCCATATAAAGGGTTGACATATACGCCAAATAAACTTTCAGATCGCAAAGATGATGTAGGAGGGATGGCTTCGGGTAAGAAAAGCATCTTTTACCTTTCAAGCGTAGAGACAAAGTCACATGTCGCTTTGTTCTATACAAACGGTTCTAATAGTCACCCCAAGAAATCTGCAACCTCTATTCGTGGATCTTGGTTCTCCCGAGAGTGGTTGAAATTCTTAGGCTCAACCCACACAAGAGAGGATGGATATCCTGCATGGGAGAATGATCGTGAGGCTGCTAACGGAAATAAAACTAAGGGTGGGGTGAATAGCGAAGCATGGAAAGTAAACGGTACAGGAGCCGGCCAGGCTAAAAATCCAATGCGACGACTTGAAAAAATAGAACTGTGGTCGAAAGATAAAGATGGAAACTTGAAAGAAAAGCTACAGACAACCTACTTTGAGTATACATATGAGTTGTGTCAAGGATTGCCGAATGCCTATAACGGTGCGGGTAAACTTACACTAAAGCGAGTCTATTTTGAATATAACGGAGTAACAACAGCACGAATCAGTCCTTATGTGTTCGGTTACGAATATCGTGCAGAATCTAATACTTCTAATAACGATGACTATGCAGGACTCACTTCTGATATCAAGTCCAAGTACAGTGATATCATCACCTTCGCAAATAACTTGACTGCTTCAGAT
>JBFWSB010000142.1:0-10525 GCA_050248595.1 Kapaibacterium sp. (SeqCode) | reverse complement strand
ACTTGAACAGCAAGAAGTCTACTCGAAAGTCAGCTACGATGAAGAAGAGGGGAAAAAATTCTTCAACCAACATCAGAAGGAGTATCTGACCTCAACGAAGTTGGGACTCTCCGAGATATTTGTCTACACCGAAGATGATGCCGAGGCATTCTACAAGCGGGCAAAGTCGGGTGAGGATTTCGCCACGCTTGCAAAGAACAGCACAGAGCGTCAAGGCTTCCGGCAGAAAGAAGGGAAGTGGCCGATTGCCGACGCACGCAACTCGGACTTGGTTCGCATGACTTTAGAAAAAGTGCCAACTCCGAAGGTTGGAATGATTGTTGAACCCTTTGCAAATCAAGGTGGCGTGAGCGTTATCCGAATTGATGAAGTGGAACTCCCTCGCCAAAAGACATACGAAGAGGCCCGAGGAGAGGTGATGGGTGATTACAACGACTGGCGCGAAAAAGAGTTGCGCCGAGCCTTGGTTGCGTCGTTCAGGAAAAAATATTCTGTCAAGGTCGACTCAAAGGCACTCGATGCAGCACTTTCAGCCAAATAGCATAGAACAAGCCTGCAAGTCCAATCAACTGTGGACGACCATTGACGAAGAACAATTAAGAAGAAGATGATGAAGAGAATGACGCAAGCAATGAAGAGAAAACCACTCAGTTCGATGACAGCATATAGAATGCACATAGTTCGCTCGATAGCTGTAACGGCACTTCTCCTCCTCTCAATCGGGAGTGCGGTTGGCCAACCGACAGGGAAGGATTTGCTCTCCGGTGGACCGATTGCAGGAGAGTCGAGAGGGGCAAGCCAGACAGTAATTGAGAGTGTGGTAGCAGTTGTGGGGAACCGGATTATCCTGCGAACTGATGTTCTACAGCGGGCAGCAATGCTGAGCGAAACAGCACAGCGAGCCGGGTTAACCGACGCACAGCTTCTTCGCGAGGTGTTGAACGACCTGATCTACAACAATCTCTTCCTCGTGAAAGCAGAAGAGGATAGCATCACCGTTTCAGATGAGCTTGTAAGTGCTCAGGCCGATGAATACGTTAACCGCATTCTCCGCCAAGCTGGCTCAGAGAGTGCGTTGGAAGAGGCCGTTGGGAAGAGTATGCCGGAGATCAAGTCCGAAGCACGCAAGTTGGTCAGAGAGCAATTGTTGGTGCAGACGCTTCAGCAGCGTCACTTTATGGGGATGAAGGTAACCGAGCGGGATATCAACGAGTTTTATCGACAGTACAAAGATTCCCTTCCGCAAATCCCCGAGCAAATTGAGCTTGCCCACATCTACATTGCAGAAAAGCCAAGCGAGGAAGGACGGAAGAACACCTTTGCACTCGCCCACTCTATTATTGACTCGATCAAGGGGGGAAAAGACTTTACTGAATTTGTTCGGCGATATTCTGTCGACCCCGGTTCAGCAACAAAGGGGGGTGATCTTGGTTGGAGAAAGAGGGGTGAGTTTGTGCCCGAATATGAGGATGCAGCTTGGAATCTGAACCTGAATGAGATTTCTGAACCAGTTGAGTCGAAGTTTGGAATCCACATTATCCAGCGGATCGACGAACGGGAGAATGAGATTCGCACACGACACATCTTGCTGCCGATTAAGTCGACAGAGGCAGAACAACAAGCACTGATTGACACGCTACAACAGATTCGCAGCCGCGCAACTGCTGGTGAAAGCTTTGCAGCACTGGCTGCGCAGTACAGCGAAGATGACGTGTCGAAGTTTCAGGATGGATTTTTTGCCAAAGAGGTGACCACAAATCTGGGAGCATACGAGTGGATTTTAGACTCGTTGGAAATCGGTGATGTTTCTACACCTCGCCCTTACCAAGTTTCTCCAACAGAGACTGGTTACCACATTATCAAACTTGTGCGAGTGATTCCTCCGCACGAGTTTGATCCGGTTGAAGACCACGACCTGCTGGAGCAGCAGGCAACGACGTGGAAACAACGGAAGGAACTCTTAGCCTGGATCGATGAGCTACAGAAAAGCATCTACTGGGAAATCAAGGACGATCTTCAGTAGACCATGTCCATTGACCTTCAGAAAGAAGAGTTGACAACCGAAACGAGACCGATCTGTATTGAACGGCGGCTAAGAAATGGACTCTGGATGATCTGTCACCCAGACCAAACCGCGCCGATTCTGACTCTCGATCTGATTTATCGGGTAGGATCACGCTACGAAGAACCGGGCAAAACTGGCTACGCCCACCTGTTCGAGCACCTGATGTTTGACGGCTCCGAGTATATCGGGCGTGGTGAGTACGACCGATACTGCACAATGGTTGGGGGAGAGAATAATGCTTGGACATCTCCCGACCTGACGAATTACTGGCTAACGCTCCCAGCCGATAATCTGGAAATGGCTCTCTGGCTTGAATCGGGGCGTATGTCTGGATTTGGTATAACGCAAGAATCGCTCGACACGCAAAAGAGTGTGGTAACAGCCGAGAAGCGTCAGGTGATCGACAATGTTCCCTACGGAAATGCTGGAACAATTCTACGAGAACTACTCTTCCCCCCCACTCACCCATATTGCCACGAGCCTATCGGCAAGATTGAAGATGTGGAGAAAGCAACACTCGAAGAGCTACGAGACTTCCACGGACGCTTCTACGTGCCTGAGAATGCCATTTTGGTTTTGGCCGGAGCAGTTGATCCTGAGGAGACACTCGACAAGGCGGAAGAGTATTTTGGAGAGATCAAGCAGACCACTCACCCACCACTGACACAAAGAACTCTCAGCGATGGGAATTACTACCCTGGCTCCCGTCGTATCGTTGCCGATCCAATTACACCACTCCCCGCGGTCTTCTTGGGCTGGAGAATTCCTGACTTGCAGTCGAACGATCTGCACGGGCTGGAACTTCTCTCGATGATTCTCGCCGATGGTGATAGTTCACGGTTTAGACGTGCCCTCGAATACCAACCACTGATTGCATCGGAGACATCTGCATTTATCGAGGAGGGAGAACTCGGCTCGATTTTCTCTGCCTACGCTATCGCACAAAACAACCGGATATCGACTGCACGACTTGAGCGGGAACTGCTGAAGGAAATTGGTAAGACAGCAACTGAGGGCGTAACCGAAGCAGAGTTGATGAAGGCAAAGAACCGAAAGATGACAGCCATTGTACACGGGCTGCTCTCGATCTCCGAACGTGCCGAACGGATTGCCTGCAACGCCGCACTCTATGACAATCCCAACATTACTTGGAATGAAATCAGCTACTACGAAAAGATTACTATCGACGAGATAAAAGAACTGGCAGATCGCTATCTTCGCTCGATTGAGCCGGTAGTTGTAGAGTATAAGAGTGTATGAGTTCGTGAGTGTGGGAGTGCAGTAGCCGCAAGTCTTCAGCTTGAGCTGGGATCGGTAGGGAATTCCAACGCTCCTCTCTCGTAACTGAAGTATATGAGTGTATGGGTTCGTGAGTGTGGGAGTGCAGGATGCAGTAGCCGCAAGTCTACAGCTTGCGCCCTGATCAGTAGAGGAATCCCGCTCTTCTCTCTTTTACCTGAAATGTGGAAGTTCGTAGAGCGAAGAACTAAGAGTCAACTACACAATCATTCTTCTTTGCGCACTTTGCGCACTTTGCGTCCCTTTGCGCCTTTGCGTGATCGATATACTAACATCTTTAAAATCCACAACCTACATTGATTGACCGTTCACATCCACCACCTTCTACTCAGAAGTTTACCCCTCTTCCCCTTGCGTTCGAACAGACCAAGCTGTCGAATGGTATCCCCCTCTACCTAATTCCCCACCAAGCACAACCATTCCTCTCGTTAAGACTTCTGCTAAAACGAGGAGCACGGAACGATGGTCAACTCCCCGGTCTGGCAGACATTACGTGCGACCTCCTCTCAGCCGGAGCTGGCTCGCGAGACGCAATAACATTTGCTGCCGACGTAGAGCGGCTTGGAGCGAACCTCGGCGTGGAGGCGAGCAGAGATGTTATCAGACTTGAATTGGACACACTGACCCGCTTCCTACCGGAAGCAATTCCCCTTGCTGCCGATATGATTCTCCACCCCCTCTTTGATCCCGATGAACTTAAAAGAGAACGGAAGCAAAAGCTATCCACACTCAAACAGAATCGTTCCGAACCTGACTGGCTGGCGGCAACTGCCCTGCGCCGCGCTCTCTACGGTTCAAATCCGTACGGCCACCCTATCGAAGGAGAGAAAGATTCGGTTGGGCGCATCACAATTGAAGATTGCAAGAACTTTCACCACCAACAGATTATTCCAGCTCACGCAATGTTTATTGCCGCCGGGGATGTGACGGTCGATGAAATTCGAGACCGACTTGAAGCCGGGTTTGCTGGTTGGCGTGGCAACGTGCCATCGTTGATTGCCCCGGTGATTCCTCAACCAGAAGCAGCACGCCGGCTCCTGATTCTCGACCGACCTGGTTCTGCCCACACAGCAATTAGAATTGGACGAATAGGTTTGTCGAGGAAAGACCCAGAGGCCATTCCACTCCTTGTACTCAACACGCTGTTGGGAGATTACTTCAACAGTCGCCTGAACAATTTGCTGCGCGAGTCGATGGGCTTTACATACGAAGCATGGTCGTACGTTGAGATGACTGTTGACCCCGGTATGATTGTCGTCGGCACATCAGTAAGGGCTGATCGGGTTGGGAAGACGGTGGGTGCTATCTTCGACGAGCTTGAACGAATTACGTCGGAAGAAGTTGGGGAGGAAGAGTTGGAGACTGTGAAGGGATACATCGCCGGACGGCAAGCACTTGCTTCGGAAACGCCGGATCAAATCGCCGGGATGGTGACAACAATTGCCCTGCACGATCTCCCCGCCGACTACTACCGTACCTTCATCGAACAAATCCGCTCGCTTACACCTAAAGATTTGCTGAAGACTGCCAAACGATTTCTCCCCTCAGAAGATATGACAGTTGTCGTGGCAGGAGATGCCGAGAAACTCAGGAGCGAACTCGCCCCCTTCGGTAGCGTCGAGGTTCTCAAACCGAAGCGATAGAAGAATAGATACTGAGCGAACGCCCACCTAAGCAGACTAACGTTTTCTCTCTGCTGACTACTTCTGGGTGATCCATGAAGTGCAGCCTACGGCTTTCCCTATGCTACATATCAATGCTCCCTTCAGAAGCGGCTCGAGAACTGGTGACTTCTACTGTAAAGATTGTGGATGTTCACGCAGAGAGGACTTCGATGTCAGCTCTACATCGAAGAGAGTTCACTGTTCTGACTGCCCCGGAGGGGCTACCGACGTGTGGCCGGGGATGGCAATCCCCGGAAAACAAAGCATTTATATTTCTCTCGCCCCGGAGGGGTAGAATGAACGAGTGGAAATGTCACCACATCCGGTACAGCCGCCCCTTCAGGGCGGAAGATGCAAAGAGTGAATCATCTCCGTGGGGTGCAGCCTACGGCTTTCCCCACGGCCACACAACAGTGCTCCCTTCAGGAGCGGCTCGAGAATTGGTAGCATATCGAAAAAATAGTTCTTCGATAGAGTTGGCCAAGCATTTTGCGAAGATGATGTATCGCAACCTGCCGAGAGTGAGGCATCAAAGAGACTTGTGGTTTCGTTTTTGCCACACGTATAACAGCTACTCTCTCACTCAGAACAGAGCGCAGCGAAGAGTCTCACAGTCTTGTAGAGCTTTTACACAACAACCAGAGACCACCACGCTAACAAGAGAAGACTTCCCAGCCTACTCTTCTCTCTTACGAACTCTCAACTCTACACACTCCCAACTCTATGAACTCTCACTGAATTCTCGGGTTCACAACATTGTTGAAGATCGACCCGAAACGATAGCTAAGTCCGAGGCTTGTGAAGTAGCTAAAATTGGTTGCCAGTTGCTGTTGGCGCAGAAGAATCTGTGCTGGTGTCGCTTGTCCTTTCGGGAGGGCAAGCTGGTCACGAATAGAGCTAACACCACCATACATTGTACAAGACACCCCTTTGAATAACCGAAAATCTACGATAGCACTAACACCAATATTATACTTATTGATATCGTGGAAGTAGTGTGAGCCATAGATCAAGAGGTTGGCAGATCCCCACGTCTGCAAACTTTCATAGCTCGCCGAGAGAGATTCTGAGAAGAGGACTTCGTTCAACTTGTCGTAGATCGTCTCCTCCCGATAGTTTGCAGAAATCACGTTCATTCGGTAGAGAAACCGGAATTGCCGTTGCGTCGATTCATCGTAGGGATAGATGTTGTACTCCAGTGCTGGCGCAGTACTGATTGTCAGCCGATTGTTGCCGTACGTACCTGAAGAGGCTGAAAAGAAACCACCTGCCGACCAGTGATCGCCGAGACTCTTCACCAGAAGTCCGTTCCCATTGTAGTTCCGGGTAATGCCGATGATCGTTGTCACATCATCTAAATCGAAACGACTTTCGGAGTAATTAAATCCAGTGCTAAGTGCGGCTTTCCACTCTGGCGTCACGTGATTAGCCTTGATGCTTCCACTGAGGGTTGCGGAAGATGATGATGACTCCCCGGTCGTATAGCCTGTTAGCGATACAGAGAAGACCCAACTGTTCCATGGATCCTCCTCTCTTACTGCAGATAGTTCACTCGCCGGTTGACTGTAGCTAACGTTGATACGGTCAGCTAAGGGAGTTCGGACAACGTAGCGCATCAATCCAATCTCTAAGTAACGGAGAAATATCTCACGACGCTCTGCTTCTGTTGCTGACTCTGGAGTAGAAAATCGGAGAGTGTCGTTGGTTCCTTCAAATGGATCGCGCCCTACCATGGCCACAGTATACTCTGTCCCCCCCGACCCAGTTGTTCGAGTGGTAACCAGCAGGTGAACTTGAGCATCCTTCGGTTCGTGAACGTAGTTTACGTAGGTAATCTCTGAACGGATGTGAGTCTCCCAACATGCTGAGCAATCGATGTAGAGACGCAGGGCTTCGTCACGTGATGAGCCGGTAGAGATTGCACTATCCTGAGCGGAGAGACTTGCCACAACGAACAAGAGGAAGAGAGAATAGTAAAGGGCTTTCATAATACTACACGTAGGTTAATCTTGGGTTCATTTTGTAGAACAGCCATAAAAGAACCTACATGATATTTTTCATTTAGCAAAGATAGAATTCTCTGCCACTTTCACCTCTCACTACCTACAACTTACTCTATCGTCTTAGCTTAGACTTAAATATTTCTATCAACCACTACTGTCATTGCCTCAATTCCCTACCCTACTTTTCTTCAACCTTGTACTGCCGCAACTTCGCGTCGAGCAACGTTCCCCACAGTCGGTCGTAAGGGTGAACCTCTTCAACTTGTTGATCTTCCCGGTAGACAGGCTTCCCCTCGTTTGCCCAGCGGAAGATGGAGCCTTGCAGGTTTACCACGTTCGTGAAGCCAGCCTTCTCAAGCCGTTCTGCAAGTTGTGATGACCGATAGCCAACCGAACAGTAGGCAACGATTGGTTGATCTCGATCGAGCGTGTCGAGATCGGGAAACGTCGTGGCATCCGGGTCAATTTGGCGTGCGCTCCACAGGTGACTGACCGCATACTCACCCGGCTGGCGGGCATCGAGAATCAATGGCTGTGGCAGAGTTGAGTCGGCAAGCCAACGTGCTAACGAATCTGTTGTGATCTGCTGTACTTCAGGAAAATCGTTCTCGATCATCGTCTCTACCATTTGCCACGACTGTTCCTGACTACATGCTGGGAAAGGGAGCGCAAGCCCGAGCAACAGTGCTCCCCGCCGTATAAGTTTTCTATGCTTCATAATCTCAAAGGTCAACGTTCAAACTCTGAACTCCACTCACTCCCTCTCCCTAAGAAACCGTCACAAACTGACTCCTCAACCCTTCATCCTTACTACTTCTTCCGACGTATCTTTCCCCTTCAATAACCAATCTACTGTTAACTACTCACTACGTACTGATAACTATGCCCAAGACATTCCGAGCACTTATTGTCGAAGAGAATCCTGACGGCACTCCACACCGCTACATCGGCGAGCGAGGCATTGACGAACTTCCGGCAGGTGACGTGTTAATCCGAGTAACCCACTCCGGTTTGAACTACAAAGATGCCCTCTCCGCTTCAATCCACAAGGGAATTACGCGAACCTACCCCCACACTCCCGGTCTGGATGCCTCCGGCATTGTAGATGAGAGCAAGGCCGCCGAGTTCAAGCCGGGAGATCGCGTTCTGGTTACTGGCTACGACCTCGGCATGAACACGGCAGGTGGTTTCGGCGAATATATCCGCGTTCCTGCTGAGTGGGTGGTTCCTCTGCCAGAAGCTCTCTCCCTTCGCGAGAGCATGATTCTCGGCACAGCAGGCTTCACCGCCGCCCTCGCAATCTACCGACTTGAGCGGCACGGCTTGACCCCTGAGAGTGGGCCTGTACTCGTCACCGGAGCAACCGGAGGGGTCGGAAGCATGGGGGTGATGATGCTCGCCCGCTCCGGCTACCACGTTGTGGCATCCACGGGAAAACTTGATGAGCTTGATTACCTGCGTGAGCTTGGGGCAGCCGAAGTGATTCACCGCGACCAGATCAACGACGACTCCGACAAACCTCTTCTCACCCGACGCTGGGGGGGAGCAATCGACACGGTTGGGGGAAGACCGTTGGCACGACTTTTGGCGGCAATGGATTACGAGGGGGGCATCGCAGTCTGCGGCAACGTTGCCGGGGTTGACCTCTCCACAACTGTCTACCCATTCATCTTGCGGGGTGCAGCACTGATCGGCATCAACTCCGCCACCACCCCAATGCCCCTCCGCCGCGAACTCTGGAACCGCATCGCAACCGAGTGGAAAAGCGAACTTCTCGAAGAAATGGCTCGCGATGTGACGTTGGAAGAGATCGACGCCGAGATCGAACGAATTCTGCGCGGAGAACAGCGGGGACGGGTGGTACTGACACATAAGAAGTAATTCAAAAGAGGAGGGGGAGCTTTTCTATGTTCTTGGAGCCTACTTTTATAGAATCGACAGTTCGGACATGCTCACTGCCCAGACTTTTAAGGGGTCGTCATAAGAGAATAAACACCAAGAGCACAAAGAATCACCAAGTGAATTCTATTTCTCTATCAGACTTCACCTCCCTTCTCGATAAAGAGTTGGAGTCAGTCGGGTCAGGAGTGAATAAATGAACCTTTATTCTGGATGTCACTCTGAATCCGTCGCAGGCAGATGAAGAGTCTCGCAAGCCTTGCCTTGTAGCGGAGAACTTTTAGGCTGTGATTCATCGGCATGTTCTATAGTCTCTGCTGACGAACAGCTATTCAGCTACTCCCCACTTCCCCATCCTCTACCGTCGTGAAGTGTCGCTTCAATCTGGCAATGGTGTGACTCCACTTTGTGGTGCGAGGGCGGCAAACGGTATTCTGATTTCCGAAGAAACCAACCTCCGAAATTTCTTTGCCGAGTGGCCTTGTCTCGATCCACTTTACGGGAACGATATACTCTCTCTTTTCCTCCTCCTCAGAGAACTCGCGCTCATATGTCCCCCGCGCTACGTCGAGAAACGGACGGACGTTTCCCTCAACTTCTACCTGGAACTGATCGACCGAGATAGGAGCACCCGTTACCAAACCGACCCCGACGTATCCCTGCCCCGGGATATTGACCCAGACGCGATCTCCCGGTGAGAGGAGCATCAACGTCTTCGTATACCACGCTCCTCCACCTGCACTGATAAACCCATACTCAACAGCATCTTCCCACCTGCGGCTCTCATCATGCCCGAACGAGACATAGTATTCTCCGTTCCACTTCTCCTTCCCTTCTCCACCACTTG
The DNA here is from genome assembly GCA_050248595.1 of Kapaibacterium sp. (SeqCode). Classification (GTDB taxonomy): domain Bacteria; phylum Bacteroidota; class Ignavibacteria; order OLB7; family OLB7; genus JAGWAZ01. The sequence goes on along the minus strand of JBFWSB010000142.1, from coordinate 748 downwards.
CCGAGGCCTTGCTCTCGGTCTCCACCGGATCAATCAGCCACGTTCGGCTCAGGAACTCCAACTCTTCGTGCTGAAATACTTGGAAGAAGATGATGTTGATTGGAACGTCGAGACTATTCAGGTAGAGGACAATCCGCTCGGTGCTGGCGTCGAGTGCTGAGGCCACCACCACAATCTGGTGCGAGCCGTTCAACTGCTCTTCGTCCAGCTCAATGCCGAAACGCTTTTTGAAATCTTCTTGCAGAGAACGACCGCCGGAAAATTTGTCGTAGATCTGCACGATCTCATCCGGCTGCAAATCTTGCACCCACGAGGCGTAGTCGATTGCCTGCGCAACAACTTCGCGAGGTGTCTTCTCCCGCTTCAGCTCAATCAGAATAATCTGTCCATCCTGGTTCAATGCCAACAGGTCGATAAAGCCACCGTGCGATGTTCTCACCTGCTGACCGATTAGGAACCAACGGTCGGAGAGGATGGAGGAATCCCGAACGATCATCTCTTCTAAAAGCGCTTCGCTCCCGAGCGAGATCTCCTTCAACGGCTTCGGGTTAGTTCCAATGTTCCAGAGTGCATTGCGTACAGGCATGGAGTTTCTCTCCTGCTCCTTTAACTGATTAGGGAATGTGGCGCGATTTGCTCCGCCTCGCTACTAAACTACCTATGGAGATACGGTCTGGCACTCCTCAATCCCAGTAAGTACAAACGGCTTGACTCCTTTTCTTGAGTCTTACTTGCAATCTACCGATAT
>JBFWSB010000141.1:0-10673 GCA_050248595.1 Kapaibacterium sp. (SeqCode) | reverse complement strand
CGATGAGTGGGAGAAGTCGTGTAATATGGAAGGTTCCTCGGTACATATTTACAGCCTATAGTGAAAACTCTCTCTGTACAATTGGTGAACCTACTTGCTCCCTCTCAGCTTTGCAAGAGAAAAATAGAGGGTGAACAGAATTCATGGTCGATACGTTTTTCCGTTGAGTTTGCTTGGGTATGGTTACTCTTCTTTGATGATGTTTGTCCAAGAATCGATACAAACAAAAAAAGGGGAGACATTCAACTCGAATGTCTCCCCTTCAATATTTGTTCAACATTTAATTGAAGTTGAACGTTTTTGGCTGTGGCTTACCCAACCGGTTCCAGGCTCTTCTCTGGAACTCCTTCGGGTGGGTAGTTGGCTTCGGCTTTCAGGAGTTCTTCCATTGGATATTTCACTCCCGGTTTTGGGTAGTTCTCTGGACCTTCTCCTGGCTCACCAACTTGGGTGATGCTTTGGATGCTGCTCGACTCTCCAGCCTTTCGCTTCACTACTTTCCGAACCGACTTCACGATGTACTCGCTCGTCAGGCCGAAGACCTCCATCAGGTGATCGGGATCGCCCGATCCACCAAACGTGTCGGTGACACCAACGAACTCCATTGGGACTGGTGCATTCTTGACGATTGCCTGCGCAACTGCCGATCCCATTCCCCCTAAAATCTGGTGCTCTTCTGCTGTGACAACCGCACCACACTCCCGCGCAGCCGTTACTACGGTCTCCACGTCGAGAGGCTTCACGGTGTGCAGGTTGATGACCCGAGCCTCAATCCCTTCCCGCGAAAGCTCTTCAGCAGCTACGAGGGCTTCCCAGACCATCGGCCCGCTGGCGATGATTGCAACGTCGTTTCCGGGACGGAAGACTTCAGCTTTGCCGAGAACGAAGGGCGTTTCTGGACGGGTAAAGACCGGCGTTGCAGAGCGACCAAAGCGGATGTAAGCTGGGCCGTCGAACTCTCCAATCGCAACGGTTGCCTTCCGTGCCTCAACGTAGTCGCACGGAACTACGAGGGTCATGTGTGGAAGTGCGCGAAGGAAAGCCATATCCTCGAGAATCTGGTGCGTTGCTCCGTCCGGTCCTACAGAGATACCGGAGTGTCCGCCGCCGATCTTCACGTTTGCCTCGTTGTAGCAGACGGAGATGCGAAGTTGGTCGGCGTTGCGGAGTGCGCAGAAGGCTCCGTAGCTTGCGAAGAAGGGAACCTTCCCACTCAGTGCAAGTCCGGTGGCAATCGTTGTTGCATTCTGTTCGGCAATGCCGATCGAGAAGAAGCGGTCGGGAAATTTATCCTTGAACATGGAGGTCATCACCGATCCGGTGATGTCGCCACCGAGCACAACAATGCGCTCATCTTTCTCACCAAGTTCTACCAATCCCTCGCCAAAGCCGTGACGAGTCGGTTTGCTGTCGTATTTCTCGAAGTTCATAGTCATGATGTTGAATCGGCTATCAGCAATAAGCTATCAGCTTCCTGAGCTAAGTTTGGTTCTCCCGATGTTACGCGTCTAAATCTGCAAGTGCCTGTTCAGCCTGAGCTGGGTTCGGTGGATTCCCGTGCCATTTATAATCGTCTTCCATGAAGGAGACTCCACGCCCCATATAAGTCTTGGCGATAATGCAGGTTGGCTTTCCCTTTACATTCTTTGCTTCCTCGAAAGCGTCGACCAAAGCACCGAGATCGTGCCCATCAACTTCAATTGTGTGGAAGTTGAAGCTCTCGAATTTCTCTTTCAGTGGGTAGACGTTCATCACATCGCCGATCCGTCCGTCGATCTGGCAATCGTTGTTGTCCACAATCATGCAGAAGTTATCCAGCTTGAAGTGGCTTGCAGACATCACGGCTTCCCAAATCGAACCCTCCTGCAATTCTCCATCTCCAGTCAGCGAGTAGACGCGGGCGGTATTCCCATCCACAAGTTTGTCGGCCATTGCCATGCCAACGGCGATTGAAAGTCCTTGACCGAGCGAGCCACTACTTGTCTCAATGCCGGGCAGGTGCATGTCACGTCCCGGATGGCCCTGCAAACGACTACCAAACTGCCGAAGCGTCAGAAGTTCGGAGCGTGGGAAGAACCCAGCGTTGGCAAGTGTGGCGTAGAGGACAGGGCACATATGTCCGGCTGAGAGGACAAAACGGTCGCGCCCCTCCATCCAAGGGTTGTTCGGATCGTAGTTCATCACTCCACCAAAATAGAGTGCAGCGAAGATATCTGTAGAGCCGAGAGGACCCCCAGAGTGTCCCGATTTTGCCACAACGAGGGAGCGGATAATGTCGCGGCGAATTTCGCCTGCGATCTCGCTAAGTTTTTCCGGTGTGTGTCGTTCGTTCGTGTACGGCATATCCAAGAAGGCTGTCTGTAACGTGAAACGTGTTTGAATTCTGTTAAGAAAGGGTGACAAGATAAGAACAATTCAAGGGGTAGGGAACCGGGGGAGGCGTGCGCAAGAATTTGATACGGGCTGGGGAGCCATTACGGGGGAACAAGAACAATTGAAAGAAATGGGAATGTTCTCTCCGATAACTTTTACTCTTCTTAGTGTGTAGTTTTTCACCGACGCCAATTGAAACCGGTGCATCGCTTGCCCGGACAGCCTCTTTTGAGTAGGTTTGGCCTCTCGCTTGAGTTTTGGTGCAGAAAGTATCACAGGATTAATCGGAATATAAGCTGACATGAACAGAATCCTTCTTCTTCTGGCAGGAGCTACGCTCTATCTCTCACTGAGTGGTTTTCAGTGTGCCTCTTCGCAGATGAATACTGCTGAACTAGCGATTAAGAGCAACAACTACGCAAAGGCAGCGACTGCCCTCGAAGAGGAAGTCTCGTTGCGACCGGACAACGGCAGAGCTTGGTACTTATTAGGGGTGGCTCGGTATGAGATGGGAACATTCCGCACGATGAAAGATGCCTTCGTCAAAGCGAAAGAGAATGCTGCCTCTCAAACGGGAAAAGTGGAGCCGAGAGAGATGCTCGACATGGAGTTCAAAACCTTCAATTCGTGGGCGCAACTCTACGATTCAGCAACTATTGTGGGGTATAAAGATGCGGACTACGCCAAAGGACTTGCTCTACTCGACGATGCCGAGTATATCTTGCCGAAGATGCCGGCTGTAGTTGAAGTGAAGTCCAATCTGTTGCTCCGCCAAAAGAACCGCGATCAAGCAAACAAACTCTACGGTGAATATGTTCGCCTCGTTCGGCAGGATGTAGAGAAGGGAGTAAAGGAAGGGTTGAGTCTTGGGATGACTCGAAATAGCGTAGAGGTTGCCCTCGGCAAACCGACCGTTGCATACAATCCAGAGCGATTCCAGCTTACCGATCAGTATGCCTCAGGACTTGCTGTCTACTACACTCCGGCGAAGAGTAAAGAGGATGATGCGAAGGTACAGGGGTGGAAGTATTACGGAAAGGGAGAGTCTCCCTACCTTAACTACTGGCTCTCGAGTGACCCACTCTTCAACGCCGCACTCGACGATTACGCCAATAGCCGCTACGACCAAGCACTCGAGCTTCTTCGGTTGATAGAACAGTTTGATCCAACACTCGAAGAGGTGGGGAGCTTGATCGGGCAAATCTACATCGCAACTAATCGGACAGATGAAGCGAAGGCACTCTTGGTTCGGAAGATTCAAGAAGATCCGAACAACCCAAAACTCCGCATCACCTACAGCGTTCTGCTCCACGATGCAAAAGAATATGGTGAGGCGGTGAAGGTATTGCAGGAGGCACTGAAGCTGGACCTCGATAAGTCAGAGAAGGACTATCAGGATATTCTCTACAACCTCGGGGCTTTCTACAAGAACTGGGCGGTGAAGCTCGAAAACGAAGCTACCGGGAGCAGTGCACAGCGTGAAGAGTACGAGGCAAAGTATCGTGAGTCGTTGAACTACTTCACGCAACTTCGTTCGGTTAAGGGTGAGGTTGAGTACGAGTTGTTAGCGGAGATAGGAAATCTACACGCCCTTCTCAGCAACAAGCAAGGCTTGAAAGATGTCGTAAAGGAGTTCGAGGGATTGAAGGGGAACGAAGAAATGAAGAACGACGGTGGCTTCTGGAGGGTGTTGGGGGATTTGTATTCATATCTTGGTGAGGCGGATAAGTCAGCAGAGGCGATGGCAAAGGCGGCATCTCTCGGTCGTTAAGGAATTCATGTCGGGGAACAACAGAATAGCACAAAGGTCTGCGATAGTGTATACTGAGAGCATCGCAGACCTTTGTTCAGTTAATATGCTTCACTTACGACTGTTTTGAGCATTGTTTAGAACACAAATCTATAGCAATCCATAGCATTCGGGAGAGAGTTCAGGAAGAATCGCACTAAATATCTGGAACGATAATGTCCAAACAAGAAGAACAGAATCCGCAGCAGCAGATCAACATCGAGCTGGGGGAGAAAGAGGCCGAAGGAGTCTACTCGAACCTTGCAATTATTAGTCACTCACCTGCTGAGTTTGTGATTGACTTTACGCGAATCCTGCCGGGTGTCCCCCGAGCGCGTGTACTTTCGCGAATCATCATGACGCCACAACATGCCCGTATGCTCCTGAATGCGATGCAGGACAATATCGAGCGATACGAAGCACAGTATGGCGAGATCAAAATGAATCAGCAGGGACCACAGTTTGGCGGGTTTCAAGCGCCAGACGTGGGGGATAAGATTCACTAATGGCAGGCTCGTTTGTACTGGTTTTGCACACACACCTTCCGTACGTAATTCGGCACGGACGGTGGCCTCATGGTCTTGAGTGGTTGTGTGAAGCAGCCGCCGAGTGTTATATCCCCCTGTTGAACCAGTGCAACGAGTTGCGGGATGAAGGTATCAGCCCCAGAATCACTATCTCCTTCTCTCCAGTACTGCTGGAGCAGCTTGCAGATGAAGATTTCCCTTCACTCTTCGAGGGATTTCTGAACGAGCGAATCGAGGCCGCCTCGAAGGATGTGGACTATTTCCGAAGTCGACCTGAAGAGAGGGAGTTCGTTCCGGTCGCTGCGTTCTGGCAGGAGTGGTATCGGTCGCGCCTACAAGATTTCACTGAGCGATATGGACGTAATCTTGTTGCAGCATTCCGCGATTTGCGCGACGCCGGTGCAATTGCAGTGCAGACGTGTGGGGCTACTCACGGATATTTCCCACTTCTCGGCTACGACGAATCGATTCACGGACAGGTGCAGGTTGCACTCGACGTTCACTGGCGGCACTTCAACAGCCGTCCTCGCGGTATCTGGATGCCGGAGTGTGCCTACCGTCCGGGCGGGTTTCGCAAGCCCCCGATGCCAACTGACGATGTCCCCGATGGGTTTCGGCTCGGGGTAGAGCAGATTATTGCTGCCGGTGGAATGGATCATACTATGGTTGACGCCCACATCGTTCGAGCAGGTGAGCCGGTGAACTGGTACGTCTCACGCTTTACGGGGAAGGGGGGGAGCGAGGGATCGAGTGGATTGCCGTTGAATGATCCCCGTAGCCTCTACGATATCTATAAAATTTATTCCTCAACCGATCCTGCCTACGGGTCAGTCTCGGTCTTTGCCCGAGATGTCGACACTGCCCTCCGCGTCTGGAGTGGTTCGAGCGGGTATCCCGGCAACGAGAGCTATTTAGAGTTCCACAAGAAGCATCACCGGAGTGGACATCGATATTGGAAGGTAACTGGCAAAGAGTCTGACCTCGCCGACAAACGAATGTACCACCCTGCTGCCGCCCGCGAGCAGGTGCGAAGAGATGCTGAAGACTTTGTTCTGCACGTGGAGCGTGTGATGGAAGAGTATCAGGCCGCAACCGGGTGTGAGGGGACGCTCACCCTTCCGTTCGACACAGAACTCTTCGGGCATTGGTGGTTTGAGGGGCCTCTCTTTGTAGGGGAGGTAATACGGCTCCTTTCGAGACGCCAACAGGTACAACCCCGGACAACTCCAGAAGAAGTAGATCGCCGAGGTCCAGGACTCTCGGTAACATTACCCGAAGGTTCTTGGGGAGATGGGGGAGATCACCGCGTCTGGTTGAACGAGGAGACCGCTTGGACTTGGCCAATTATCTGGAAAGCCGAGCGACAGTTCTTGGAACTTGTCAGATCGCGCAATCGGGAAAACTTACTCGAAGAGCGAGCACTGAAGCAGATGGGACGAGAGCTACTCCTGTTGCAGGCATCAGACTGGCAGTTCCTCATCACCACTGGTACAGCAACTGACTATGCAGAAGAGCGGATTCGAGAACATGCCGAAGGTTTGGAGTTGATTGGCGACTACGTTCGCTCGCTCCGCTCCGGTGTGGAACGGCTCGATCTCTTCGACGAACTTTGTCGTCTCGAAACAAAGGATCGTCTCTTTCCACACCTCGACTTAGATCACTGGGTATGGAAGAATGCTGAGGAAGCTTTGGGAGCACCGAGAGAGAAGTAGATAAATACATTCAGGAGAAGATTCCAAGTCTCCTCTCCGCGACTCTGCGGTTATTTTCTCAATCAAAAAGAACAAGAGAATAACCGCAGAGTCGCAGAGGACGCAGAGATTTTACACGTTAGATAGTAGGATAGTAGGGGCGTAGTCAGTTGTTTTGAGGTTGACTTGGTGGGGATTCGACATATTCCCCTACTCACTACGTATAAAAATGATATGGGAAACACACTTGTTATAGTAGAGTCGCCGACGAAAGCGCGGACGATAAAGAACTTTCTTCCAGATAATTATATCGTGGAAGCATCCATGGGGAGCATCCGTGATCTTCCTGCGAAGGCAGCCGATATTCCGGAGAAGTTGAAGAAGGAGAAGTGGACACGGCTCGGAGTCGATGTCGAAAACGACTTCTCTCCTCTCTACATCGTCTCTGCGCAGAAGAAGAAGGTGATCAAGAAGTTGAAAGATGCTCTGAAAGGAGCCGATGAGTTGATTATCGCAACTGACGAAGACCGTGAGGGGGAGTCGATTGGCTGGCATCTTCTGGAAGTTCTCAACCCGAAAGTTCCAATTAAGCGAATGGTCTTTCACGAGATTACTCGTCCAGCGATTCAGGAGGCACTTAAGAACACGAGGGAGATCGACGACAAGCTGGTGCGTGCGCAGGAGACCCGGCGCATTCTGGACCGCCTCGTCGGCTACACGATCTCTCCTCTCCTCTGGAAGAAGATCGCTCGCGGTCTCTCCGCCGGTCGTGTACAGTCGGTTGCCGTCCGCTTGCTCGTTGCGCGCGAGCGTGACCGACGCGCTTTCCGTAGTGGAACCTACTGGGATCTTTCGGCGACACTTTCTGATCGAGGAGATTCTACCTTCTCGGCGATCATGGTAACCCTCGGTGGTTCACGCCTCGCTACCGGCAAAGATTTTGATCCCGATACAGGAAAGATTGCCGATGGGAAAGATGTTCTCCTTCTGGGCAAAGCCGAAGCCTCAGAACTTCGTGAGCAACTTCTCCGCGAAGAGTGGAGTGTCTCGAACGTTGAAGAGAAGGAAGAGTCACGACTTCCAGCCCCACCATTCATTACCTCTACGCTTCAACAGGAGGCGAATCGAAAACTCGGCATGGCGGCTCGACGGACGATGCAAGTTGCGCAGAAGCTCTACGAACGAGGCTTGATTACCTACATGCGTACCGACTCGGTGAACCTTGCCGAAAGTGCGTTGCAGGCAATTCGCAGTGAAATCGGTAAAAAGTATGGAGCAGAGTATCTCAGCCCTGAAGTACGCCAGTTCAAGACAAAGTCGAAGGGGGCGCAAGAGGCACACGAAGCGATTCGTCCGGCAGGAGAGGGAATGCCGAGTGCTGGAGAGTTGCGGTTGGATGGAGAGGAGGCAAGTCTCTACGATCTGATCTGGAAGCGAACAATGGCCACGCAGATGGCGAACGCTCGGGTTCAGTTTACTACAGCAACAATCACTGCTGGGAACGCTACTTTCCGCGCAAGTGGAAAGCGTGTTCTCTTCCCCGGTTTCTTCCGTGCTTACGTGGAAGGGGTAGATGATCCTGATGCCGTTTTAGAAGATCGTGACGCGCCGTTGCCAGAATTGAAGGGAGGAGATCGGCTTACCTGTCGCGAGCTTGAGGCCTTAAGCCACGAGACGAAACCTCCTGCTCGCTTTACCGAGGCATCACTTGTGCAAGCCTTAGAGCGGGAGGGAATCGGCAGACCGAGTACCTATGCTTCAATCATTAGTACGATTCAAGATCGCGGCTACGTCCGCAAGCAGGGGGGACGGTTGATTCCGACCTTTACGGCGATGGCAGTTACTGCTCTGCTTGAAGAACACTTCCCCGACTTAGTTGACCTCCGCTTCACCGCACACATGGAAGATGTTCTCGATGAAATTGCTTCGGGGAATGCCGACTGGCGTCCCTATCTCGGCGAGTTCTACAAGGGGGATACTGGCTTAGCAGAGCAGGTGAAGGAGCACGAAGAAAAGATCGACGCGCGCAAAGCCTGCACACTCTCCTACGATGACATCAACGGTATGGAAGTTCGGGTTGGTCGTTACGGAGCTTTCCTCGAAACAATGGAAGATGGTGAGCCATTCCGTGCCTCACTTCCGGACGATATTTCGCCTGCCGATCTCTCCGCCGAAACTGCGCGCCAGATTATCGAACAGAAGTTGAGTGGTGATGAGGCCTTCGCCAATCATCCTGAGACGGGTGACCCTATCTACGTGAAGGTTGGTCCATACGGAGCCTACGTTCAGTTGGGGGATGAGGCCGATGGAGCCAAGGTGGCTCGGACATCTCTTCCGAAGGGAATGACACCGGAGAACATCACTGTAGAACAGGCGGTGAAGTTGCTGGAGTTGCCGAAACTTATCGGAACCCATCCAGAGACCGGAAAGGAAATCAAAGCTGGTATCGGACGCTTCGGCCCCTTTGTCGTCCACGATGGGGTCTTCGCTTCGCTGAAGGGAACAGACGACGTTCTCCAGATTGACCTTCCGCGCGCCCTTGAATTGCTTGAACTGAAAAAGCTCGGCAAGCGGGGATTGATCCGCATCGTTGGAGAACATCCAAAAGACAACGAACCAATCGAAGTCTACGCTGGCAAGTTTGGTCCCTACGTTAAGCACGATGGCGTGAACGCCTCGATCCCAAAAGATATTTCGGCCGACGAGGTCACTGTAGAGCAAGCAGTGAAGTGGCTTGAAGAGAAGAAGGCAAATCCAAGTCCGAAGAAGAAGTAATACGAAATTCATTTAGCGAAGACGTATAGCACCTTTCTTCGCCCTCTCCCCCAGCCCGATCCCGGGCGAGGGGAGTGACAGAAGTGAATACACTCCTTCCTCTTCAACAATACGTCTTCCTTACTTGAATTTGGTATAAGTAGAGTAATAGGGGGCTGGCAGATATAAGCAGATATAAATAGAGAGGGTCGGGAGTATCTCCCGACCCTCTCTTCTTTTGCTGTTTTCGTTGTTGATAGAAGCCACCGCTGGCTGCTATCTATTCACCTTACTTGTGTGCCCGAGGATCGGGAACACCGTCACGGTCGTTGCAGGCAGTGCCTGACGAGTTAAGCGAACTCAGAACCAGAAGTCCAGCTACGTGAGGTGTTGCCATCGATGTACCACTGATTGTATTGGTTCCTCCTCCTTTCCAGAGGGAGAGAATATTCAGCCCTGGAGCTGCGTAGTCAACGTCGAGACCATAGTTGCTCCACAAGGTAAGGCATCCACTCTGATCGTGAGCCGAAACTGTATAGATCCGCGCATGATTGTTGCCGAGGTGGGCAGGGGATTCGTTGCTTGCATTCTGACCATCATTTCCGGCGGCTACTGCAATGTGGAATCCGGCATCAGCCAGTGCGAGAACTGCTGCGTCGAACGATGCTGAGATTGGGCCACCGAGGCTCATGTTCACAACATCTCCTGCGGTTCCATTGGTGGCCACGTAATCGAGTCCGGCAATAATCCCAGAATACGATCCACTCCCTGAGTTGTCGAGAACGCGAACGGAGATTACGGTTGTGCCAGCTGCTACACCGACAACTCCAATCGAATTGTTGAGAGCACCAATGATGCCGGCAACGTGCGTGCCATGACCATTTCCGTCGTCAGGACTATCCTTCCCCTTTGAGACAAAGTTCCTGCTGCGGGCAACGTCAACGTTCAAGTCTGGGTGGTCAAGATCAATTCCAGAATCGAGAATCCAAACTACCCCACCGGTTCCATCACTACTGCCACCGATTTCTGTGATTCCCCATGGTGTTTCCTGCGCAGTTGGTGTGCCTCCACCCCCATCTCCACTTCCCGGCTTCCCTTTGCCCGGAGGGGGAGCCAAGGCGACAACTCGATCTTGCTCAACCGACAGCACACGCGCATCGGCAGCCATTGCTGCTGCTTTCGCTGAAGTCATCGTTGCGCTAAAACCCTTCACGGTCTTGTTATAAACGTTGGTGACAGTTGCTGTGTGTGCCTTAGCAACGTCGGACGCAACGTCTGGAACCAGCGATGTGGGCACATCTCCATTCAGGCGTACGATATACTGGTTTGGTATGGCATCTCCCGGTTTTAAGAGAGGAGTTTGATCTTCTTCGGCGGCAAAGGGTAGATTATCACCACACCCAAACGAGATTGTAAGTAGAAAGAGGGGAATCAGCCGGTAGATAGTTTTGACCATGGTAAGTCCTCCTGACAAGAATGGAAAGTAACGGGTGGACTTTAGAATCCCTAAAGGTAGGGTTTCCGTAGCGAAAAGCAATG